>JAFUFG010000001.1 GCA_017470045.1 Bacilli bacterium
ATCAAATGCATGTTGAATATTATACGATCTAGTACACCATTCTAAATTATCAACATTATTATTTAATTTATTTCCATCTTTATGATTAATATCAAATTCTTTGTAATTTTCTGGAGTATCTAAAAATGTTATTCCTACCAATCTATGAGCAGAACTAGTTATAGTTTTCGGAGTTGATATTGTAATGTATCCATAGTCATTAATACTTGGGTACATCATATAACCTTTTTCAGCATTATATACTCTACCATAATTACTAACCAGATATCTATTGTCTAATGGAAGTTCTCTAAATTCTTCATCTATCATATATGCAACACATATCGTTTTATTTCCATGATATGGTGCTTCTCTAATATCAAAATTTTCTTTTTCGATCAATATATTTTCATCTCCATTTAGCCAAATAGAGATCAATATTTATCAAGCTGCTGATCTTGCATTGTAAACAGACCTTAGCACTATAGAGTACCAATCTATAGCTTTTATTTCAGCATAGTCCATCCCTGAACTTGTTTCTGCTTTCGCTCCATATAGGCATCAGGGCCATTAGCCTTTCCCAGCAATTAATACGGTTTCTTGCACATGTTACCATATACAAGGACTTTTGTAACTAAGTTACGTTAATCAGCGGCGAGACCTTTTAATATTTGTAGAGGCATACTCATAGTATAATCATCATTAATATCTCTTACTTTCATACAAAGAACAGAACCAAATTCAATCGTTGGCAGATAGACTTAACTATCTCTGATCATATCTCAATCCCTGTAATAGGGACCACTCCCACTTCGGATTTCTCCTACTCCTCTATATTAATTCGAGGATGATCGATGAACGTTATACTATATATCATAGTATCTTCGTTGCTGATATGGTATTGTTAGTAGAGGTTAGCACCTATTTCTAGGCTTTTATTTCAGCATACTCTATCTGTAAGTTTCTTTCTAGCTTTCGCTAACTATCACGCTTATCTTTACAGATTACGTTGTAGTACTTACAGCATTAAACCAGTCCCAGCAGTTCAAGAGTGTACGCAGCACACCGTTACCGATATACTGAACCCAAAAACTTTGATTACGATTGATTAGTACTGTTACACCAGATGTCTTAATTATATTTTCTATAATTTCTCTAATACGAATATCTGGAGACATTTGTGCTCGTTGAAATCTCATGTATGCATCATTGTAAGAGATATTATATGTTCGAACCATTATATTTATAATAGTCTGCTGTAATAACTCTAATAATGAATGATAAGATAGATCAATTTCATTTATTCTTAATGTAGGATCAGGAACAATTACAGCTCTAGATGTAAACCCGCATCTTCCACCAATAAGACTACGAATAACACCTTTCTTATTAGCACAAATAGCTTCTATCTCTTTATATAACTCATTATATTTATCTTGTAATTTCCATAACAAAATATTTCTATACTTAGGCATCCTATGAATGCTTAATGTATCATCATTAATCTTTGTGACTAATTTAGTCATAATATTATACATTGCATTCGTGCCTTCAAAAGTAAATCTATTTCCTTCTATCTTAAATGGCCTAAGCCCAGTAGTATATACCGGAATACTATGAGCAAAGATCTTATCTCTTTCGTTCATAATATCTTCGTAGAAGGCTTCATTCTTACCTTTGTTTTTAGTATGAAAGTATTCCATAATTTCATCAAATCGTTTATGAAATTCAATCATACCAATACCCTTAAATGTTTCATCAATATTCTTTTTAGAATACTTACGTTTAGCTTGTTTCTTTGCAATAGATTTAGAGAACTTAGTTACAGGATTCCCATTCTCATCTAAATCTATTTCTGGTTCAAGTATAGATTCTAAAGTAGATGTGCCAATATAACGGCACAACGAACGATATAAATTAGGATGGATAAATGGGTACTCATCTTTCGTAGTAATCCACCCAGTCTTAGCAAAGTTCTCTCCAACGTATTCTACTTTAGTATGACATATAGGGCATATCTCTCCCTGATAATCTTTTCCTTGTAATTCTTCACATTGACATGAATATTTATCTGTATATGAATCTGGATCATGTAATGTCTTCATAAACAGTTCACTATAAATAGTATCTGTTCTTTTAAGACTCTTAGTAATAGGAGGAGCATCTTTAATCTCTATACCTATATTGCTCTCCATATCTTTTTTCTTTTCTTCATCTAAATTAATACGAACTAATCTAGATTCAAAGTTAATAGTCTTTTCTTCAGGATAGTTAATGTTCAATTCAAGAATCATACTTTCCTCCTTATCCAAAAAAGCACTACTTTATATAAGGGATACGAATATCGTATCCCTTATTCGTCACTCTTCATCATCGTAATCTACTGAAAATGATAAACCGATTTTACCGGTTTTCTTATTCTTTTTAATATTAATATCCATTGAAAGATTTTCGCTTAACTTTTCGGCTATGAATTCAAATAAACTTTTATCATCATCTTCTTCGAATTCTACCACCTCAGCATCTTTTACTTCAATGATATCTTTTGATTTGTCTTTTTTAGACATCTTGTTCACCTCCATTCAAATATATAATATCTATTTAAAATATATTTTAGAATAGAGATAAGTAGACTCAGTCCTTTAAAGGACTGAGTCTGAATTTTAGTAATTAGCTAAGTTTATAATATTTCATGTTGGGATTATCCTTTTTAGGGCAAGCTTTAATTACAGCTCTAAACGGATACTGCATATTCTTTTCATCAATCTGTTTCTTAATGGTTTTACCAGAAGTATTTACAAAGCATTCTTCACCATTCTGATTTACAAAATTGATACTGATGTACTTATTGTCTTCATACAGCTTAGACTGGCGTTCATAAACTCCACGAATAATAATAGACTGCCCAGCAATTTCAGACATAGTGCATTTCTTACGTTCAATCCATTCTTCATCAGAACCACTTGCTATGTGACCATCTTTAAACTCTAAAGAACGGAAAGAAGGTACATCATCAAATCCAGGAATAGTTTGCTGTTCAGCTACGTATCCTGCATCAGAAGTCTGATTAAAACTATTTGAATAACTGTTTGCAGGTGCACTCTGACGAAACTCTTCGTTAGCTTTGTTTTCTCCATGGTTATTGACTACATTGTTTCCAAATAAAGTGTTCATTTATAGTTCCTCCTATAATATAAATATTTTAATAGATTATTGAACTGGATAATCTATTACTAATATAGTTATATATTAATTAAAAATTAAATAATTATACCCCTACTATCTTATTACCTATATTAATATTTATAATACGTCCATAAACATTCCCTTTTACAACTCTAAATATTTTTACTTTTCTTGGACCCATATATTTGTATTCATCTGGCGATAATAAAGTATTTTCTTCATATACTCCTATTATTCTAGCTTTAGCTTTATGAATAAAACTATTAGGAATCTCAAAACTATTGTCCCTATTTCTTGTAAGAAGTATTCTCATTTATATCACCTACAATTATTTTGTATCAAATCCAAATGCTTTATTTACATCAATTTCGTGGAAATTTATTACTGACGAATGGAACGATTTCAATCTAGCTAACTTACTAGTACTAGCTACCTGTGGTGTCACTACTCCAACATTTTCGAATCCTAATCTATAGAATAAATTACCTGCACAAGCATTACAAATCTGCCCATCTTTATCATATTCGCATAAAGAAGAGAATCTAAATTTAACAGTCTTATTTAAATATTTAGGTAAAGTTTCAGAAGTAAGTTCTACTAAATTATTCCCATCTACTATGTATGAATACATCATCATTTCAGCCATATCATCATCTAGATATACTTCAATAGTTCTCTTAGTATGACAATCTGTTCCTTTAGGAGCAAGTCTAAGATGCTGAAATGCTCGTAAAAATAACTTTTCTTGATATCCTCCTCTAGGAGTGGCTTTAGCTCTATCGTAAGGACCAGCTGCTAATGATTTAGCCAGTATAGGAAAGTCTTCTCTACTAATACCATCCAAATAACTACTAAAAGATATATCAAAACCTTCAGTAGGATCAGGAGAATTAATAGGCCCTTTCATAATAAACATGTTTTTGAAGTTATTACCCATACTTACTTTAGAGCCAGAATTATACATGTCCATGGACTCATCATCACCAAGATATTCTTTAGAGAAGTCTATTAATTCTTTTTCTATTCTGGTAGCAGCCAATACTTTCTCATCAGGATTAGCTAATTCTTTAGCATATTTTTTTCTAAGTTCTTCTTTCTTTTTATTAATAACCTCACTCATATTAATCATCTTTTCAGAGAACCCAGAGCAAATAATACTAGAATAAGGCTGGAACTTTTGTTGTCGATTTAAATATCTCTTAAGGCAGTTAATATCTTTCCTATCTTCTATAATAGCATAAGATATTTCTTTATTTATATTATTAATAGTCTTCTTATTTAAAGGCTTATTAATGTATCCAAATATATCAAAGAAATCTTGTAAAATAAATGTCATATTAAATACAAGTCTTCCTACTGTAGTAACAAATTCATTCTTATTCTTATGATCTGTAGGTCCATAAGAATTAGGAGGAATAATTGCTATATCATATGTATTAAATCTTGGTGCTTTACCGTCAAATACTCCAAATAAATCCATAAATGTAGAGAATGACTCTAAATCTTTCTGTGATAAACTAAGTATATATTCTACTTCTTCTTTGCTTATAACTCGTGACTTTCTATTAGCCATAAAGAAGCACACCTCCTTCTAAGTATTATTAAAATGTAACAATACTAAAAGAATATAGAGAGATCCATATGGATCTCTCTATATTCATTATTAAATTTAATATAAAATTATGATAAATGTACCTAAAATCAACTTAGAAGAATAATGTGTAGGCTATAATCAGAGATTTGCGGAGGTCGATCAGACTTTCTAGGGGCATAGTTAACAATGTTATTGGTCGGATATCTTGCATATATCTAAAGCCATCTACTTCATAAGGCCAGCCCATGACCAGAGAGATACAATTAATCTTAGCATCATTAATAGTATATCCTCCAGCAGATCCCCCATAATAGAAGTATTCTCGGCAGTCATCTTTAGTAATACTCATATTAATCGATACTGTAGTTTCTACTTCCATATCATTCTGTATATCATATACATTGGAGTCAATAGGATCACCATTAGTATAATGCTGACTGAAGATAGGATTACTATCAAATGCTTTAAAATAATATGCATAATATTCAGATAATGTCTTTCTTCCCAAGTAAATAGCTCTTTTATCATCTGTAATATCATCATCTAAAGGACAGTATCTAAACGGAATAATGCTTCTACCATACTGATCTGGATTAGGGTGAATAATGTCATGATAGAAAGGTTTATATACATCTGAAGGGATTTCTCCACCATGATCATTACCAACACAGAAACCAAATACTTTAGTAGGAGAAGTCTGCCCTGAAGTAGTAGTAATAGTATTATCTAATAACAGCATATTGTTATAATTAGGAGTTACTTCTTGAGCAGTAGGAAGATCAAATAAGAATCTACAAAGAGTTCCGGCAACACCAAGTGTCATCATATTAGATCGATTCCATTTAAGTTTATATTTACCATCACCTTCATCTACAAACAGCTTAATCTCGGTATGAGGACGATAATGTTTTGCTTTTACTAATCTAGATTCTCCAGTAATAGTAGATTTAATATCTGCATTATCTCTTGTATTTAAAGTATCTTCTAAATTAAGAAATTTGATATTAGGATCAGACATATCTTATGTTCTCCTTTCATGTATTAATAAGCTCTATAAGATTACTAATATGTTTTAGAAATACATTTTATACGAAACTCTGATCCTATTATTTTAAAGTGACTGGAGTTACGTAAATAATATTATCTCCTGTAATTATTCCTGTATATATATGAGGAGTTGTAGTTTCGGTAATAGTATCTCTTGTAGTAATTACTTCACCTGGATTATGCACAGATGGATTGTTTGCTACTGCTTTAATAGTAAATTCAGAATTATATTGAAGCATTACTGAACCAGTTATATCTGCATACTCTCCAGAACTTAAAGAGATAGTTTGATATGGTGATTGTACTAAAGATACATTGAAATATGTTACTGATGCTTGAGTTGCAGAATAAACATCATAATTCTTATCCATAATATATTCTTCATCTGGATCTATAACTTCAATAGTCTGCACATTACCATCACTATCTACATACCTAAGCATAGGATAAGTAGAAGTGTATCCTTCATCTGGGATTACTCTTATTGTAAAAGTAGAGGAATCAAATATCTGGAAAGTATGATACTCTCCTGTACCGGTAGCAGAATTGTATGTATATTCAGTAGTTGTATTGTTAAATTTAACAGATACGATCACCGTTTGGTGATCGTATCTATAAATGTTCAAATTGTGATAGTTTGGTGTAGCACTACCACATCTTACAGTCATATATCCAGTTTCGTCTTTAGGATTCTCTGGATGATATGGCGTAAAGTTAATAGAGTTTTTATTTATAGTTTGATTTTCTCCACCATTAATACCGCCAGCAATATACCCTGGATCAGGAGTTACTGTTACAGTATAACGAGTCCAATAAGGAGCAACAGCCGTAACTTGATCTTCTGTATCTGATTCTAATACTAGCCCACCATCAGTTTCTATAGAGAGAACTTGATTTATAGTAGGTTCTAATATGATAGAGCAGAGAACTGGAGTTGCTTCTTCTTTAGCAGATATATTAATATTTCGTGTCAAGAAATATTTATAGCCTTCTACGAAGTTTATAAGTTCTGATTTCTCATATCCTTCATGAGGAATAAGTTCTACAGAATATTTAGTATTATATGGTAGGCTGGTTGCGGCTTGATTAGTTATCTTTCTTACGATGGTATCGTTATCGTCGTATACATTAAGAGTGATATCTTGGTATAAATATATCGCCATAGATACAGTACACATATTAGGAGTTGCAGGAGTTGCTTGGAGTGTAATATCTTCAGTAAGTGTACCACCAGAATTATTTAACTTACCAGCAGTATAACCATCATCAGCAGTAACCGATGCAGAATAAATAGTTCCTTCTGGTAAAGGAACTGATTGAGTAAATTCTCTACGTTCAGCCATTATCCTATACCTCCTATTTATTCATCTATTGACGGATCAGTTGCTGAGATTGTAATTCCACTTACTACAGTACCAAACTCAATATTCAATGTACCAGGAATATATCCTTCATCAGCATAAATGGATGCCACGAATTCTGTATTGTACACAAACCTTGTTCCAGATTCAGTAGAAGTATAATTCTCTATATCTGTATAAGTATCATCATCATTATAGATTCTAGCTGTACCAGTAACCATTATAGTCTGGTGATCTTTTTGTTGTATATCAATCGGATAAGAAGTAATAACTGGTTCTTCTGCAGTCAGTGTTACTGGATTACCATCTTTTACAAATGTATAGATATAATCATCTTGTGAAGTTTCATATCCAGTATTAGGAATAATACTTACATAAGCATCAGTATTAGGCGATGCTATAAACGTATTACCAGAATGATAGGTATTACCATTATAACTTACTTCCAAAGAAATATTATCTATAGTATCAACCGTTACTTCTATTCTAGTTAAGTCCTTAGGAGCTGTTGCCACAATCTGAATATCTTCATCCACAGTAATAGTACCATCTAGGTTGATAGTGCCCGGAGCGTAATCATCATTATTAGATACAACTTCAGCTCTGATAGTATTACCAGATTCTAAAGTAAATGTAGATGTACGTACATTCTCTTCTGTCTGGTCATTATTTACGTAAACTCTTACAGTCTGATTTACTGTATCAGGATTAATGATAGTGATTGTATTAGTATTAGGAATAGCGTCAGCACTAGCATATACTACAACATTAGACCTAAGTTCATTAGATCTCGGATTAATAATAGTAGCATTAGTAGTGTAACCCTTATTAGCAGTAATGTAAGAAGTATAAGAGCTACCAAACGGTACATATACGTCAGAGGTGTGTTCTTCTCCATTTACTACGACAGTGATTACTTGGTTATTACCAGAAGATATAGTAATTAACAATTCTTCCGCTTCTATAGCTGGAGTCGCATTAATAATAATATTTTCCATTACATCTCTTTCAGTAATATTCAATGTACCAGCAATATAATTTTCATCAGATTTTATAGATACAGTAATATGTGTATTGATTGGTACTTCAAAGCTACCATCTTCAGAATAAGAAGTTCCATTATACCGAACAGTAATAGTCTGATGAGCAGATTGTTGTACTGTTACTGTATACTTAATTATAGTTGCTTCTGTAGTTGTAATTAAGATAGTACCATCAGAACGTTCAATATTTCTATTAAACGTACCATTAGCAGGAACATTCAAGGTTCCAGGTTCATATCCTGTTGCAGAATAAACAGTTACTGTATAAGGAGTCCAGTAAGGAATATTATTGAGAGTTACAGATGTATTTTCTTCCACATATACAGTTTCATTGTTTATTAATACAGCTATATTCTCATTGGCAGGAGCAGATATTGTAACTGTATATGTTTTTATAGTAGCAGGAGTTGCACTTACAACTGTATTCTGATTTACTATAAAATAGTTACTCTTCTGAGTTGTAGAAGGAGATATAATTATTGTGCCAGCTTTATATCCTTCACTAGGAGTAATCTTCCAGTATAATTTAGATCCATAATTTACATTGAACGTTGTAGTTGAAGATACTTCAGAATTATAAACTCTAATAGACTGATTTTCTGACTGATATATGCTTACTTCTCTTACAGCACCAATAGCATCTGTAGCTCGAATATCAATTTCTTCATCAAATACTTTAGCATATTTAATATTAAGGACACCAGGAGTCCATTGATCATTTATAGGTTTAATATAAACAAAGAATTCGGCCCCATATTCAGCTTCAAGTAATATATAACCAGTGCTAGAATCTAATGTCTGATAATTATATACTTCAAGGTATACTTTCAAATCAGGATCTATGAAAATATAATCGTCTGGATACCTACTAGCCCAGATGTCATCATATCTTACTGGTTTAGTAAGAGTTAAATATATAATTTGGTTTTTAGAGTTCCATATTCTAACTTTTGTGGTTGTAGTAGTTTTAAGACCATATTCTTCAGCAATACGTATCATCTTTTCATTAGTGACTTTACTAATATCGATAGTCTTAGAAATCTTATCTATGAATTTAATATTATCATCTTTATAGAGATAAATACCATGATCTCTTGCAATATCTACGTTAAAATAATCATACTTCTCTAAATGTACTTCAGTATTTTTTACATCAATAAATTTGATAGTATTAAGTAATGGATCATCAGAACTGAATACAATATAATCGCCCTTAGATCTCAATACAACTTTATATGATTTAAAGAAATTAATTATATCAAATAAATAATTTACGAACGAATCACCAGATACACCTGGGAAGAAATCATAAATATTATGAAACTCATCAGAATTCATATATTCTTCTAAAATATATACTATATCAGATATTCTATCTACAATTAGATCTTGACGCTGAGTATCGTCTATAATAGATTTGATGTATTTAATATCTTGATATAATTCTGGATCTCTATAATATAATAGCTCACTAAATGTACGTGCTGGAATAACGTCTCCTTCTGTATGCTCAGGAGGATCTCCTTGATCTTCATAGAAATTCAATTCCGTAATGCCATCTTCTGTTAAAGTTACTCTATAGAATTCGTTAGAATATCTAATACCCATTAAAGTATCATAGAACGTTTTCCAAATATGATATATATCGTAGTCCTCAGATTTATAAATAGTTTTTACTATATAATCATATATTTCTCTATTTCTTACAAAGATATCTATAAACGAAGACATGTCTTTAATCTGTCCATTACCATCGGAAACATAGTTTCCATTGATTATAGTATCTTCTAAATTATATTTAGTTACAAAATCCCATACAGGATTGTAGTCATCTGGATATCTAAGCTGTTTTATTATCCAACGTTTCAAAGCATCAAGATCAGCTTCAAAATTAAATCCTTTAATGAATAAAGTAGATGGATAATCTGAAACTATTGTATCTTCTGCTCCAGAAAATAGATAAGCAAGAGAAGTCATATAACAGAATAAGTGTGCTATATTAAATTCTTTATAAGGAGCTATTGAAGGAACCTTTACGTTAAGATTGTCTTCAATGAGTACTTTATCGTACAGCATATTATAAAAGTATGCTATACGGAAAGACATCTCAGCTATATTGATTACATAGTTAATACCAAAATACTTAGTTCTCTCATAATTAAACTTCTTACGTAATATTTGGGCTTTAACTTTATTATGCAATTCTACATGATCATTATCGTATCCAACACCATCCCAGAATTGATCTTCTAATGTAACTGTGTCGTACGGTAATATATCTTTTTTAAGCATAATATTACGATTATGATAAGGCTGAGTAAGAGGAATGCATATAAACTTAAGAGTATAATTGGCATTATAATCTTCTTCATATGTAGTATAAATTATATCTGGACTATCAAAGTATACAAAATGGAATTTAAGTTTATCAATTTCAGTAATCTTAGATGCATCTATAAATGTAAGATACCCATCAATTAATTCACACGGATATTCATCATCGTCATCACCGTTCTCATCATTATCTGAACGATAAAGTACATTGCTATCTTCATCAGTAATAAACATGTACCAACCATTATCTAAATAACTACTATAAGGATATGGAACTGTTATTACTAAATCATCATCCATGATATCTTCAATAGCAGATTCTATAACTTCTTCTTTAATGAATTCTTCTAATTCTTTGATATAAATATCATTGAATACAAATAGTATAGTTACAGTATCTTTGGATGCTTGATAGTTTGCTGTATCATCATCTACATATATAAAGTGAGTAGTAGATGTCCCAATGCTTTCTGTTTTATAATGAGCTCTAGTACTATTATTAGTAGATACAGAATCTATTAGTGTAGAATTATGGAATACCAAAGCTGTATGCCCAGATTCAAAATAATTAGCAAATGGTAGCGATATTACAAACTTAGGTTTCAGATTTCCATTATCGTTATAAGTACTACCAATAGTAGGATATGCTTGTATAGAATTAATTTTATTTTCTGTAAGAACGTTTCTAATATATAAAAAGTTCAATTTCTCATTGGCAGCAGGAAGTTTAGAAGAATTCGTAATAGTAAGTTTATGATTTACTTCATCTATAATATAATCACTAGGATCCAAATAGTTTCCATATATGTCTAATATAAGAGATCCGTTATACTTACTAAAGAATTCTTCTATTGGTAACTCAATATCAAACACAGATTGATAATTCTCAGTGGAATAAGTATATTTAGTTGTCTTCTCTAAAGACTTAGGAGTAGCAAATGAACTGTATACAAAAATAACAGTAATCTTTTCTCCAACTCTAAGACAAAGAGATGTATCTCGAAGAGCAAGAGTGTTGCCATATACATCATAATAGTCTTGGTCAAGCGTACGAATACTATTTCTAATATTAACGTATACTTTATATCCAGCTTTTAAGTATCCATCAATAGGGTATAAAGATTTACCTTCGCTATCTAACAAAGAAAATCTAGTTTGATAATCTTCAGTTACATCTAATTCAACTACTTTTTTCTGAATACTTACGTCTTGATATATGGACGCTTCAGCATAAATAAAATGGAATACTACTTCAATACCTTTCGGTACTTTAATATCTGTAAATGTAAGCTGATGAGTAGATGTGTTTACGGTATATCTATTATCTTGAATAAAAGTATTTCTATAAGTTACAAAGAAAATATTTCCACCCTCAATATATTTTTCAAACGGTTCAGGAATAGTGAATACTGTTTGATTGTTAGAAGTAGCAGTTACCACTTTACGTTCAAATTTAGTTGTAATAGTTTTATTAGGATCATTAGTATAAGGATATAATATTACAACCCTTCTACTTTCACTATTATCACTTAATTTTCTTATATCAAAACTAGAGTCAATAGTAATAGTATTATTAGACTGATTGATTTTATACTGGTCTTTCCCTAATATAGTTCCACCTAATGATACTATAATCTGATTACCATCAGTAATAAAGTTCTTAGGAGGATTAAATGGAAATGTATTAGAAGAAATATATTTGGATTCTTCTTTTATCTTTAAAGATCTATTAGTATCTACAATATTTTCAAGAGTTTTAGTATTATAATAAAAATCATACCTTAACTCTCCAGATATTTTCTTCTTCAAAGTTACGGAGTTATTTGTATTTATTACATAATCCGTTCCTTCTTCTAATAATACGTCATCACCATATATCTTCATTACATTACCATATTCCAAGAAGTTATCAAAAGGATATGGAGGGTTAACTGTCGTATTAGCAGCTATAGTTCTATTAATAACAGATTCATTATGATCAATAATTTTTACTTTATTTCCAGATGTATTAGTAGTTTCATTTGGTGCAATATTTACTGTTTCAATTTCATTATATAAGATATCTCCCCATTTATCTAAATTTCTATCTCTAAGAATAAAATATTTAAATATCTCAATATCTCTTGCACCAAACAAATCAATCAAATTAAGCATACCTTGAGCTGAAGACTTATATCTGATAAGCTGGTTTACATTCTTACACATTCTATATTGGTATTTAATAGGAATGCTATTATAATATGGAATACCATACATATCAAATATAAACTTAATACATCTCTTATCAAGTAAATCTTTCTTTACTATATGCTCGGATACTTCTGAAAGCATATCAGTAATGGTCATCAGCATTATCATTAAACCAATAAAATTACTATAATATTTAGATGAATACTTGAATCCTTCAGAATAGAAAGTAGATATCATGTAAAGCCTGTTCTCATCATACTTTCTAATAAACTTCTCTTGTATTACCCCAGCATCAGCTGTAGGATAATACAGAAGCTGATAATTATATGCTTTTCTAGCATTATACGGAGTGATTCCACATGCTATGTAGTCTAAATATTGTTTGTCTGGATAGTCGGCCCTTATTTCATCTAATATTCCCTTTTGTTCTAAATAAAGAATAGATTCATGATCTAATTCATGAATATAAGTTACATTCCAAGGATTAATAGAGTTTACAAAATGATATTCATAATCTCTAATAGGAATACCGTAGTCCCCAGTAGGAGGTAATCCACATATCATTCGATAATACGGATTAAGTTCTACATATGTATCTATATAGTTCTGTCTTGCAATCTCAGTAAGATCGTATCTATATACTTCAGGAATTAAATCTCTATTAGCGGAATATCTAGAAATAAGTACTGGATCAGTGATACCTACCTGTCTAAGCATACTTTCAGTGTAAGTAAACAATTCAAAGATAACGTTATTCTCTATACAAGAAATAAGAATATCACCACCCATAGCACTAGCCTGAGTTTCTGCATAGTCTGCGGTATCTTCATCTTTTACTACACTTCCAAATGCTAATATCTTTGTGTAATACAATAAATAATCTACAAAAGGACTAGATGTATAAGTCTTCTCTATTTGTAAACTTGGCAAAGTAGTTCCACTCCTTTCTCTAAAGCTCTAAAACATTACTAATATGTACCAGAACTAAATTTGAACATATAGGTAAATATTCCGATTAGAATAGATACGTTTAGATATATGAGGTGACAAAAATGATCAATAAAATTGAAAGTTTTGATATGAAAAATATGATAGACGTACAATCATATGGAGACTTTAATCCAGTATTATATTCTCCTTCTAGTCCATTTCAAATATCTATGGCTCAAACCAAAGAAACACTTATGGATGTAGATATATATCGTAATTTTTTATATTCAGCTATAACTAATTTCCGTCAATCTAAATTTTACAAAAATTATAAAGCTCATATTATTAGTCTTGGTATAGATAGATGTCAGATTCATCCTAACATTACGGCAGAACAGGATGGTGCTAACTTAGAAATGCATCATCATGTTATTACTATATTTGATATGGCTCTTATTATTACAGAGCATATTCTTAATACTTATGGTAGTATAACTACTTTTGATGTAGAAGAGTTATTAAGAGAAGCTCATAAAGATCATCAAGCTAACATATGCTTCTTATGTAAAACATGCCATGAAATATACCATAATAGTCCGGAAAATCTTAAGATACCATTGTCTGCCGGATTTGGTAAACCTTTTGAATTCTTATCTAAATATAGATATGGTATTACAAAAGACTTTGCTTTTAAATTGTATTATCAATTAAAAACAGATTTATATAATGCCGATGAAAATGATGCTAAGATACAAGAGATTATGAAAATTAGAGATAATGTAATTAAATGGTCAGATTATAACGAGATGTTTAATAGACAATGATAATTCAGGATACCCAATATTGGGTATCCTGAATTTTAAAATTTTTTATAATTAGATATTATAATTGTGGTAAGCAGGATGTAACTCCTGAATTACCTATAACATATTCTCCTTTTACCATATTTAATAATTATTGTTTTAATTTATTTATGGCTGGCTAATCGTATCCAGCCTTCTTTTTTTGTATTTAAGGATCATAGAAAAATAATGATTTCTACATTCTAATAATTCTATACTAAGAGGTGATAAGCATGAAAAATGTTATTGGAGTAACAGTATTATCTAATAAGATGTTTCAATTAAAAGAATGGTGGGAAACTCACAAACCAAATTGGAATAATATAAAAAATAAAATCGGATTTAGTCTTTCTAATTTTATTAAGATTTATAATAAATACAGATTTATCTTTTTATTTTTTATATGGATACTAGCATCACTTATTTTTCCAAGCTATTATATATTCAATACTTGTGCTATTATAATTATAGCTGGATTATCTATTCTTGCCAAATATATAAATTTTATTATAAAGAAATTCTACATTACAACAGACTTCTCTAATGCTCAAGAATCATTAGATAAACTAATTGCTGATTGTATCCAAGAGTATACTACTATGAATACTATGGACAATATTACATATATTAATGACGTTCTTGAAAACAAAATCAGAGAAGAAGTTATTAATATGGTAGTAACTAAAATGTCTAGACAATTATATACTAAACTAACTTTACTATATAATGAAGATGTAATACATGAAATCATTGCTACAAGAGTATATATTATTGTGATGCGATTGGTGGTTGAAATAAATAAAGATAAAGATTCAGAAACAATGAATAATCCGCCTATTAATAATCAATCTTTCGATCTTGGAAGATATATGATGATGCCTGAAGAATAAAAAAGAATACCCATGCTCATATGAGCATGGGTATTATGCTTGCCCAATATAAGAGTTAAGATAATATGAATATAAATGCATCAATATACTATAATTGTAACTGATATCTATATATTCTTTAAAATTATCCACTAACTCTTTAGTTAATATTGTAGTACCAAAATCATATCCAGAACCGTATATATTATAATGAGGCTTAAATCTAAATGAACTATTTCTATTAAACTCCCTATAACATTCCGGCTCTAATTCGAAAGATAGATATTGTTCAATAATAAATCTTAAATCTTTAATCAATATATCCTTTTCTTCTCTTTCTGCTTTTTGGAATATAAAACATAATAGACTAGAAAAGTAATCTTTATGATAAAGATTCAATATATTATCATTAATGCCTTTTACCTCTAACGTATCTGGATACTTAAAGAACAATTCTAAGTTTGGTAATCTATAGAATGATGTATATGATCCATCTTCCCTAAAGTATACATTACCATATTGAGTTTTAGACAAAGTTCTATTTATAAGGTATACAGCGTCTTTTTTAATAGATAACACAGAATAGTCTTCTATATCATTATCTTCAAATAATAAATGTCTATACTTAATAAATCCATCACTTAAAGATTGTTTTACTTCTGGTCTCGATATAGATAATAACCCTATCTCTATCTCTCGTTGCATTTTAGGAAGCATCATTAACTTGATATACTCTTCATCTGTTAATAAATTATCATTTTTTAGTATACTTATATTAGCAGACTTCATATCATATACATTAATATCTGTATTAATAAGGTGAGTAATATTAGCAGTGTAATTATCTTTTTCCCAAAGATTACCAGCCATATTATTCACCTCCTTTTTGTGTATACTTAAGATAATAATCTATATCAGCATTATATATTGGTAAGTATAATGGATCTATTTCTGAAATTTTTAAATTCTCAATATCTTCTCTATCATTTATAACAGCTGTTGGATAATGCCATCTGTCATATATGAATTGTGATATACATTCAATAATAGTTACAGATAGTTCTGATTGAAGATCTGTTAATACGATTACATTATCATCTGTATAATAATCTGCAATCATCATATCCATAATACCCATAAACTGGTCATGCTCGCAAAGATAAGATAAGTATTTATTTTTAAATTCTTCTTTATACATTACTTTATCTTCATCTGTGAATGGAGCATCATCAGTTGTCTTATAATAAATATTCATAAGTTCTCTATTAGGTATAACATCTAAAATTGTATCTCCAATTATAATACTAGAGAATAGATTCATAATTGTATCTTTAGATACAGTAGATATATATCCTCCTAGATTCTGATCTGCAAATATGATCATTTAGGAATTTCCTCCAAATTCATAGCTATACTCATTTTATCTGTAGGATGAAGATGTCTATTAATTATATCTTGTTTTAAACTATATACATAATTAATTGCAAATTGAACGTATTCTTCTCCAGGTCTACCAGGAGGAAGATTACACTCTTTAAAACAAATTTTTGTTATAGCCTGTTCACTCATTGTGTTAATATATTCTATTGGATATTGTAAACAATACTCTGATACTGGAATAGTATCATAAGTATAAAGTAAATCAATTAATACTGAATATAAATCAGTATCATAGTTTTCAGGATCCATACATGGAATGCTATTAGCAGATGTAGTTGTAACAATTCCATATCTTCCATACAAATAATTTATAAATGTATTAATTACAGACCAAACTGGTTCAGCATCTTGAGGTATGAATAACAATACTGCTATATTATTAAATAATAAAGTAAATATAGTATTCAGACAATGCTGGACATTTGGATTTGTAAACAAATATTCTTCATAAATTTTATTAGACGTTTCATAATCTCCTTCTATATAAGCATCTATAGCTTCATGAGGAGGTAACAAAACTGGAATAACACTCTCTGTTCTAGGAAGAGCATATTCACCATTAATAAGTTGAAAATATTTATATGGCTCATCATCCATAACTACTACCCTATAATTAGGATTGGATAAAGCCATATTCTTTTCTTCTACGTTGCTGGTTACAACTAATGGAGATAACCAGTGTGCATGAAATTTTAAATATTCAGGTTTTTTAATTAACATGATTATCACTTTCCTTTCTATATACTACTAAAAATATAATATATAAATAAAAAAGTATTTAAGATACAGTAGAGGCATATGCCTCTACTGTATACTGTTTATTTAATACTCAGATGCTACATTAGATTTTGTAGGCTTAGATTGAATTGCTACATCCGGAACGGCTGTCGCAGAAGAGATTACTTGACTACCTAAAGCATTATTGTTAAATTTCATTTCAATTTCTTTCTTAGGTTCTTCAGTAACGACTTCTTCAACTTTCTTTTCTTCTGGTTTTGTTTCTACTTTCTCTTTTTCAATTTCAATCTTATTAGCATCCATTTCTTCCTGGACTTTCATCTCTTTATAATTCGAGATAGACTGTTTGATGATCTCTTCAAGAGCTAATGTATCATAAAATACATTAGGAGAATAGTAGTGCACGAACAGTTCATTTTCGACAACTCTCAAGCGATTAGTATGGAGTCTTTTCTTAATAAACTCTTCCTGCTTTTCGAGTGTTCCTTTTTCTTTCAATTTATCAACTTCAGATTTTCTAGCCAGAAAATGAGAAATCTTGATAAACTTAGTAGCATTAATAACCATGTCAGCCTCAATATATTCCAACAAGTCTGCCGGAATGTTATTGATATTGAATCCAGCGTCATTAAAGATAATTTCGATTCTAGAATTATTACTCTTAACGAATTTATCACCCTTTTCTTCTTTAATGAAAGGAGTAATCTTTTTCTGAGTATTAGGAGTAGTATCTTTAGACTCGCCTCTAGACACATTGATCTGAGGTCTATCTAATTTACTCATAATATTTCTAGCAGTTTCACTATCGGTGATCACATTACTAGAATTCTGAATTGTAAACTTTTCATTTCCATTACTTGCATGAATTACATAATTCATAGTTTCTTCTCTCCTTTTCATCTTAGACCTAATCTCATTTAGATATCTAAACGAACTGCCAATATCTTTAGCAGCATATCGTTTACCACATTTATTACATACTAAGAAATTATACCCATCATCATAGATTATATTTCCTGTACATTGATTACCGTCTAGATCTCTTGCTATACACTTTAACCTTGATTTATTTGCTCTATATACGTATGGGAAATCTAATAGAACTGGACCGAATCCTACTCTTACACCCCAGTTCATAAAGAAGTCTGTACCTACATCTTCAAGCAAATATCCTTGTTCAACTAAATACGTAATTATACTAAATATATCATTAGCATACTTTAAGAACGTCTCTTTATTTAAGATAGGTTCTACTCTTTCCATTAATCCTACTGTACCATCATTACTAATTTCAAATACTTTCGGAATAAATGGCTTTAATACTCGCTGATTATAATACTCATACTTATTATCGTTTATACCTATAGAATCCAATCCTATCTTTAGTATAAAGGTAGGATCTATATTATATCTATAGATAACACGATTTGTCCCTGAATGACTTCTTATAAAGCCTCTTGGGTTAAGTATTTGATCGTAAACAGAAAACTTGTCTTTATTACTTACAATAGTATATTTAGGATTAGTAGCTAACTCATGTAAGAGATATATATCTTCATACATGAGATAAGCATTTAACCCAGAATGATGCATTAAATCAAATATATCACTTCCTTTAATAGAACTTAAACCTGCATTCATTCCTGTTGCAATAGACATTGCTTGTTCTCTTATATTCATATCATCGGCCTCCTTTGTTTAGCCAGAAGGCGTTCAATGAATTTTTGTCTCCTAGTTTCAACATCCAATGTCTTATCTATACCAGATAAGCTTACTGGTGCATATCTAGGAAGTTTTGTTACTTGACTAAGACCTAACCTTTCAATATTCTTATCCACTACTTTATCAAGTATAGATTGTTTACAAAGTCTAGTATCAGTCTTAGTTTGTTTCCATTTCTTATAGTTAGCTTTCATTATTTCGGTTTGTTCAATATTCCATTGAGTGACATTCATAGCTATTACATAATCTCTAAATGTCATATTAGGTTTATTAAATCTTCCTTCAGATAAAGCTTCCCATTCGGCTGCTGCTTGTTGCTGTCGTTTAATAAACTCTGTATTTACTGCATTTGGTGAAGAGTTTAATTTAAACAACTTCTGTGCAGTTAGCTCAGCCATTCTTTGATTATACTTATCTTCATATTGATTTTCAGATAAGAATTCTCTCGGCTTATTCCACCAATTTGCAAATTCTTTTTCAAATACATCTCCTCTCTTTTCTTCAAAATACTTGCTTCGAGAAATATTCTTCCAAATACGATACCTATCAAAATTACTTCTCATCTTAGGATCTTTTAATCCATCGATTAATCTTTTTGCTAAGATATAAGCATCATCTTCATCTCTTGGAATAATTTCAATATCCCTAGCATTCCACAGAACACTAAGTTTATCTTTTAACGTTTTAGAAGATTTAAGTTGATCAATATATCTCTTATATATATTATCTAACTTAATTGAAGAATGGTCTTTATAAATCAAGCCATTCTCTATCATCTCAATCTCTTCTAAAGATGTGGGTTTCGGCTTTACTACTATAACAGCATCGTGCATTAATATTACAGTAGATTTAATCAGACTAAATGGATCGTTATCTCTATATTTGATAAGCTGATCTATACAAGCCCTCTTAAGATTTATAAAGTCTTTAATTTCAATTACGTTTCTACTCCAAGCAAGAATATCTGCAACTTCAGTATTATATCTACTAAGTTCTGTAGCAAGTTTTAGAGTATCATCTCCTTTGAATTGATCTTGTGCATCTTTACCCATAGAAGAATAATCTTCTACATCGTCAGTATTCTCATCATATAATGATTGGGTGATTTCATCTTTCTTAGAATTATAATGCTTTCGTACTCTAGTACCATCTTCTAATGTAACCACCCAACTAACGTTAATATACCACTTATTTTCTTCAACTTTTGTTTCTTTCTTAGTTTCTGTTATCGAATCTCTATTAGTATGAATAATCGGTACTTCACCATTATCAATCTCGCTCTTAGATGGAATAAGATATTTATTATTATCATTATACCATACAGTTGGAAGACCATTTTCATCTGGTAATCCAGACACATTCATATATCCATATCCTGAATAATATTTAGGTCTTTCAGAATAATGATTAGATATGTAATTTGTATAATCATTTGGATTATAAAATTTTGGAGCTTGATTGTATACTAATGGTTTCCTACTAAGAATTGCTTGTTTTTGTTCTTCATACTCCATCTTTGCTTTATCAAATGCTGTCTTTGTTTCATTCTCAGTAAAAGTACTTCCTCCTACCTTAAGAATAGTATCTCCAGACTTCATTCGATAATTATCGAATACACTAGGAGTATTCACATTATTCTTTCGAGATATCATTTCCTGATAAGAAAGTCTCCTTCTAGGAATTGTATTAGGATCGATATTCCTATTGGGATTGCCAAAGTCTCTACTTTGTTTCATACTTTCAGCTAATTTTTTGTTAGCTTCTTTTTCCCTATCATAATGAGTATCTTTATATTCTTCTGGAGTAACTTCGTTAATCCTAACAAATCCGCTAGTATTTCTTTGAGGTGGTTTAGGAATAACAGACTCCATTACTGTAGCAGGATCATTAAGTTTTCTATTCATATCATCTTGGAATTGTCTAAGTGTAGGAATTCCATTAGGATTATGAAATTGATAATTAATAGGTCCTCTATTAGCAAGATATTGTTGTCCTGCTTGATACATCATTTGTTGTTGTTGCCTATATAGTTCAGATTGTTGAACTGATCCAATAGGATTGTGTTGTACTAACGGAAGTATTGGCCCACTAGTTTGAATTGGTTTCTTTTCTTCTTTATCTAAAGATGGATCATTAGGATGAATCATTGTTGGTTCATCCTTACCAATCTCTTTAGGTACATGTTTTTTCATTACCAAGTCTATTTGTGGTATCCTTGGTATAAGATAGCTTTCATGCTCTTCTACAGCTTTATTAGCTTTAGAAAAGTCTGTACTTAGACTTACTATCTTAGGTTCTCGATAGTTCTCCGATTTTTTAAATAAACCAGATATATCTATCTTCACTTCTTTGAAGTTTCTTACTTCTAAATCAATCATAGTTTCACCTACATAGCTCTATATATTAGCTTTCCGTATTGCTGCATAGAAGAATCATCCAGAATCCTTCTTGCTAATATAATATCTTTTTGATAATTATTTATATCAAACGCAAGTGAATTAATAATACTCATCAGATTATCTCTGGTGAGTTTATCTACAAAATAGTTATAATAACTAATCTTGTATGCTGTATCATCATCAATTTCTTCTTTATTGGCTCTAGAAAAAGCTATTTTTACTTTTTGAATATCCTTCATATTATTACAATTTGTATGACCAATCTGATGATATATATGAATTGGTACACCATTGTCTACAATAATATTTACAATCTGATTGAAAATATCTTGATTAGCAATCTCAACATTTTTATCACTTATCATATTATTATCTTTATTCAGTTTCTTATACCATCTAAATATCCAATCTCTTAATCCAAATACAGATATTTGAGAATCTGAAAAGATATTAATACGAGATGAATATTTTATTTCATAAACTTTTCTTACTGCTGCAGATATAGCCATTTTTAATGCATATATTTCAGCATAATTATTTGTAGAATCGTATATGACTTTGTGGTTAGTTTCTATTATTTTATCATTATAAACTATTACGTATCCAGCACACGTTGTATAGTGTCCATTTACTAATGTTAAACTAGCATCACAGAATACATTTATGGCTGTATCAAAATTTAAGTCAGACATAACGTCCTCCTTTCACTGGGTATTACTTAACCATTGTTCGTATTCACTATCATCTTTAATAGTATCCCTAAATATAGCTTTACACTTATCTTCATCTTGAAAGGCTAAAATAATGTCAGCCTCTTTCATATCCATTAATCGTTTATTAATTTGATTGACTTTAATAGAATAATATTTAATATATTGATCATGACTAGAAAATAGTGTGCTATTACGAATCATATCCTTAGCCTTTTTCTGGTCGTAATCTGTACCTCCTTCTAATATACTTATCTCGTATGCTTCTCGCATGCGATTTGTAATGTCATAACACATACCTATGATATAATTGGCTTTTGTGTTATGAATATATCTTTTCATAATAACCAACTCCTTTCAAATTGATTTGTATTACTCAGTTATATAGTATCTAAATTATTATGTTTTTAATAAACGAAAAAAGACCCAGATACCGATATCGGTATCTGGAACTAAAAGAGAGTTATTTATAGAAAGGATATATAAAATGAATATTACCAAAATTGGTGAGCCGCCACAGAGTTGAACTGTGGACCTGTGTATTATGAGTACACTGCTCTAACCAGCTGAGCTAGCGGCCCGAATAAATATATTTAATAATCATTTAATGAAGGGTCATTAAATTCATAAAAAACGTCTTGGATATTATCAGGGATTCTTTCTTGAACTTCAATTGGTATTTTATTATATCTAATATAATCGGACATTTTTCTACCACATTCAAAACTACAACAATTAGCATTTGATTTATTATACGATTTTGTTGTACAATTAAATTGACTGTCATGTACTCTTCTATAAAAAATTTTTCCGCATATTGGGCACATTAATTCTAACATCATATGAGCCTTAGCTTTACCCATTTCTTTTGCATGAAGTCTAGTGTGCTCACTGTTGGTCATTAATTCTAAATTCGTTATATCATTATTTGTTTTATTTCCATCTTTATGATGAACTACTTCATCTTTTGTTAAATATCTGCCTAAATAATTTTCCATAACTAAACGATGATATAAAACGTAGCTTTTTGAAGTAGCATTAGGGTGTCCATGTATAAGAGCATATACATATTCTCCTTGTTTAGCAAAACTAGTAACTTCTAAACATATTATTTTTTTCTCATCCATTTAATTTACTCCAATCGACCTACCGCTACCATAAAAAATAAAATGGTGCGAAAGGAGGGACTTGAACCCTCACGATATTTCTATCCCGAGATTTTAAGTCTCGTACGTCTGCCTATTCCGCCACTCTCGCATATGGTGCCCCCTCTGGAGTCTAACCAGAATCATGATTTTCATCCGCAAATAGTTAGAAGAACCCAAATTACCATCTAGTATGGGATTCCCTATGATTAACTAGAAATACCTATTTGTGGGGTTACTTCAATTAAGTAACATAGGGACATAAAATGGTGACCATGGTAGGATTCGAACCTACGACCTACAGCTTAGAAGGCTGTTGTACTATCCACTGTACTACATGGCCTTAATTGAAAATCAATCGTTGCGAATACCAGGAATAATTACAACGCTTCTTAACATATCTACTGCAGCAGCAAATCTATTTACAATCGCGGTTAATAATTTACCAGCAATTTTATCTTCTGCAATTTTCATACCTATGGCTTCGTCCCATTCATCTCTAGGATCACAAGTAGCAACGGCAATATATCTAGGAGCCATCAATAAACGATTAAATTTAGAATGATTCCATTTTGGACTAAATCCTTTAGCTTGGCATTCTTGATCAAATTTCTTCATAACGATACACTCATCATTATAATTATCATCTTTATGATTCTCTTCTAAATATTTATCTTTAAAAGGATCTGTAAATTTAGCAATAGCAATCACTTTACGATCTTCTTCTTTAATGATAAATCGAATATTAACTTTCATACAATTGACTAAAACAATCTGTTTATTCTGGATCTTCATACTTTTCATCTCCTTTAAATATATATGATAATAAATTATTTATCTGTTTGCGGTAATTTAACTTTTACCAATTCTATAACTGATCCTACACTAATAACAGGATGAACTCTTAAATCCTCTTCGGTAATATCAATACCAAATTCTTCTTCCATAGCCGTAATAAGTTCAACAATGTCTAAAGAATCTGCTCCAAGATCTTCTACAAGATCACATGATTCAATATTTTTGTCGATAGGTGTAAAAGATAACTGCTCAGTAATTATATTAATAACTTTTTCTGAAATACGATCTTTATCCATAATAAATATATCTCCTAAAAAATAAAGTGGTTATTGGAGGTACCCTGATATATAGAGTACCTCCAATATACATGTGTACATACGCTAGCCTCAGTATTATATTGTACTAATATTTATTGATTTTTATTTTTTCTATTAGATATAACGTCTTCTCTATAAACTATTCTTTCATCGTTTACTTTACTACGTGAAGAATATCGAGAATAAATTCTATCAGATCTGTATGATCTTGCTAGCTTACTTAATCTAGTCTCTTTATTTTTCTGATCTCTATTAATTTTCCATTCTTTATAATCTGTACATGTTGAATGGCACCCAACCTTTCGTTTAGTGCAATCTTTGCACTTACACCCAGTATTCATAGATTATCATCCTTTTTTCTTTTTTCTCCTTAAAGATTTATTATCATATTTAGTTTTAAATTCTCTGTCTATATAAGAAATACTTTTCATAGATATCATTCTATCATGACCTTCTGCAAGACCTATTATAGCACTAGATCTTTCAGAACCATGAAGTTTATACATTCTAACTTTATTATTTATTTCGTCATATTTAGCTCTGTATTTTAAATACTTTTCACACTTACTATGACACCCTATTTTTCTATCTGGACATTCTTTACAGGGTGAATTTAAATACGTATTGCTTTGCATTTCAATAATAAACCTCAATCTTTACATTTTGTTTACGGCCAAATTGTATTGCTCTACGGTAATCCTCCATAAAAATATCGAGCACACCATCGTGGCCAACACGATCTTCAACTGTGTATTTATGGCCATTATAAATTACAGTTGCACCTAATGGTACACCATTAAGAGCCACTGTTCTTCCTTCAACCGCTCTGTGACCCATAGCACAAATACCATGACCACCATTCTCATGAGGTGTGTACGCGGTAACGTCTACAATCATGGTAACCAATAACGCCATTATTAATAATTTTTTCATACTATTTACCTCCTTTAAAATACTAGGTCAATAGTATAATATCTAATTTCAAATTATTTTAAAATTCGGATCTGATATTTTAGTTTCTTTAACTGGGAATACATTTATAGATTGAGAAGCCGGATTATAAATACAAACACATAGACCAGAATAGATCTCTAAGTTCTCGTCAAAACTTTCTTTTTGAGAATTTATTAATTCATTAAACTTATCATAATTTGTTTCTTTAGTAAAGTTCTCAGGATCATAGATAAAATATACTTGTTCTTTATTCTCAGTAATAAAAACAAATTTACATTCATCACTTTTATTTTTAACTACTTGTCTACTAAATGCAGCATCAAAGTATACTGTAGGATAAGAAGAATCAAGTTTATTAGAATCATTAATCTCAATAGGTATAGTATGTAAAAAATCTGATACCACTGGATTATAGTCTAAGATTTTAGCTTGTTTTTTAATCATCAATTTAACCACCTCCAATTATTAAAAAGTTTAATAAAAAATCAATCATTACCATAACTAGTACAAAACATCTTTATAAACCCATTAAAAAGGAGGCGTTTGGGATGTCAACAAATCCAAAAAACGTTTTATCTATAGATAGTAATATCCCTATACAGAGTATAGAGATTTTAGGCGTTCCTAACTATGAAATAGAAGACTATAATCTAGCAGATCAAAAACAGTTTATGCGATATCTATTTGATATAGAAAAAGAATGTAGAAAATCTTTTGAATATAAACAAATGATGAGATTCTTAAAAGATTATGGTGGAATGAATAAAGATAGTTTTTTAGAAAATGTAAATATGGATATTGGAGCACACATAGAAATTCATCATAGTCCACTTACTTTATTTGATATAGTAGCCACTATTGTAGCTAAACGTCAAGCGTGCGGTGAATGTTTAGATGTACCGATGGTTGCTAAAGAAGTGATTTATTGCCACTATAAACTTTTGGTTGGTTTAATTCCATTATGTAAAACTGTACACGAATTAGTTCATTCTCAATATTTATTTATACCTGAATGGGCTGTATTTGGTAATTATCAAGAATTCTTACAGTTATACGATAAATGGATACCATTTGAAGTAAGATCTAATATTGAAAGTCTGAAAGAATTATCTAAAGATTATAGTATAAATGATATAGCTAAAGTATTAGAACCACATCTTACAAGAATAATTGTAAATGATTCTGAATATCAATTTACTAATGAAGAATTATATCAAGAGATAAATAATATAATAGACGATCTTAAGAAGAAAGATAAATAAATTATCCCAGAGACTCATATGAGTCTCTGGGTATTTATGGCTAGTCAGATGAACAGTAAAAACTAATAATTAATATTCGCTACTAGTATTAGCAGGAACTTCTGCTTTTTCTACAGGAGCTTCTTCTACAACAGGAGAAACTTCATTAACCGCTTCTTTTTTAGAAACGTTATTAAATTTCTTCTTATTAGTTGTATCATTCTTAGCATGTTTTTCTTTACCATTATAATGGTTTTTATATGGGAAATAATTACGTTTCTCAGCAACCTGTTTCCATTCAAGTTCAGCTAATTTACGTTCAATTTCCTGTACAGTTTCAGAATGACTGAAGAAACTAATCCTGAAGCTATACTGAAGACTGCCATTACCATCATTTACATATTTCCATCCAAAAGATAAAACGCTGCGAGACTTAAATCCTACTTCTTTAAAGCTGATAGATACAGCAGGGGATCTAAAATCTGCGAACGGAAAATCGTTCATTACAATATTAACAAATGCACCTGCTAATTCTTTAGGTGTGATAACGGTTACATCTTCATTAATAGCAGTAGCAATAGTTTTAATTTCTGGAATTAACTGGGTAATTTCTTTTAACCCAGCTCCAAAGTTATCAAAAGTTTTAAAGCTGTTCATTCTTATTATCTCCTTTATAAATAGATTAATACAATTTAGTGTGTCATCAGACTAGTATAATATTGTTTAAAATATTAATATTTATAGTATAAAAATATTGTACCCAACTCATATGAGTTGGGTACAAATCGTAAATTATTTCTTTTCTACTAATACGTTCAAGTTAATCTGCACAGAATGAGCTGTATCACATAAAGAATAGATAGCTTCAATAAGTTCTCTTCCTTCTACTACTTTAGCAATTTCTTCTTTTTTATCTTCACATTCACAGCAGCAACATTCTTCTTTATTGTTTTCTAAATATTCATCGTATGCATTAACCAAAACGTTAATAGCATTATCTAATACTTCAGCAGGTCCTTTATTAATACTTGCAGCAATAGATTCGATTTTATCTGCAAATTCTTTACGAATAGGAACCATTGCAATTCCAATACCATTATTCATACTTTTCTTCCTCCTTAAAATATAGAAATTGATTTATTGGCCTATTTCATCTATCTTAGATAAAATAAAATTATATGCTTGCACAAAACTTTCATCATCAATATTTAACATGTCTTTTGGTTCATACTCATAAGGCAATACTTTATCTACAAATACATTCTTCATTTCTTCAGCAATAAATCTAATTTCTGGTTGAGCAGCTTTACCAATTCTTACTTTGATAAAATGTAAATAATTTGTTAATGTAAAAGTATGCATAGCTTTAGTCTTTACATTAAACGGTAAGAAAGATCTAGCGTCCTGTGACAACATTCCCTGTTCTTTAAGCTGAGGATAAACAGACTGTAACTTCTCACCAATCTCTTGAGATGTACCACTAATATCTTTTCCATCAATAGATACATTGTACACTTTATTTACATCATATTTTTCAGTATCAAAGGTAAGAGGATCTATAAACTGAGCTTTACTATAATCTACATAACGCTGACTTTCTTGAGAGATACCAGACATATGTCTATTAATCTGCTGACTAATTGCTCTACTATAATCATGTAGTTTAATTGTAACTACAGATACATCACATACAGCTTTAAATAAAACTTCATCAGACAGATTAGGGAATAAAGATTTTAATTTAATAAATAAGTCTACTATATTATCTGCATATATTACATCTACTCTTTCACCATCAATTTCAGGGAAATGAATAGAACCTGCTTTATCAGGATCAGAGTTCAGTACTACGTCTACTACTTCACCCTTATCGTTTAAAATTTCTTCTTCAGTAAATTCTGTAGGAGCACTATATGTAAATTCTTTCTTATTGAGTTTAATATTTTTCAAATTATCAATTAATTTATCTAAGAATTCAATTTCAATAGCTTTCTGCATAATACTAATAAATTGAACAGCTAAAGAATTCAATTCTGTATTATACGCATCATATTCCATTAAGAAATAACGGAATGCTCTAACACTACCAGATACCAGCATATAATTCTCTACAATAGGTTCACCATCTTCTTCACTAGATTCTTCAATTTTCTGAAGATGGACTATGTTCATAAACTTCAATGCAGGTAATACATTCAGCAGTTCCTCACCATTTACGCTCTCACCATTAATCTTAATAAGAGAAATAATATTAGAATGTGCTGACACAGAATCGTGGCCCATACCTACAATACGTGAGATATGAGAACGATTCTTAACATATTCTTTATCCACATTCAATCCATAACAGATTCTTGCACCCATACTACAAGTATAAGCAGAATCAGAAATTGATAAAATATTAGTGAAATATCTTGCTACACTATCGTTCTCTTTAATAAGAGAATTATCAATTTTTGTCTTTTCACTATTCCCTAAAATCTTGTTTTTCAAATCCTCAAACATACTTTTCTTCCTCCTTAAATAGAATAAATTTTTAGATTATGGATGGTAAATTCTACCAGCATCAGTTCTATACCACTTACTATGACCAACACTAGAATTATTAATATTATTAACTAATCCTCTATTATCATATTCCGTAACAGTAATTTTATTATTAACACAAGATCTAATTAAAGAAGTGGTCAAACCAGTTGCAGTATTGTCTCTAAACACATATAAACGTTCTGGACCAAACTGCAAAATACCATTTATCCATTTACTCATTAGTTCAATGCTTACTAATGTTTTACTAGGAGTAAGCGGTAAACAAATTTTAATCAATCTTTCTTTCTGTATTTTTAATGCTTTCGCATAATTCTCTACATGCCAGCATAATCTCTCTATTCCACAATAAACAAAATATGAATCTTTATGAGAATTCAAAATGGAATAAATGATTCCCATCGGTATATCTATTCTATGAACCACATAACTAGGATCAAATATTATTCCATAACAAGTTTTATCATTATACATACGTATTCTCACCTTTTCCACATATCACACCAATTACAAATCCAATCAAACAACCAACTCCTAAACACAAAATTTCTAATGTATAAGCCATAAGAAAAGACCTCCTATTATTAAAATCATTTTTATTACATGGTCAAGTGCTAATAAAAAAGAAAAACGCGGACACTTCTCTAAAAGAAATTTAGACTCGATTTCTCAACAATTAAAAAGAAATCTTATTTTTATAAATGCAAAAAAGAAGTGTACTGAAAAGTACACTTCTTTTTTGATTTCTTTTTTTAGGTGTCACGTATATAGATATCATTTAACAGATAACCATTTTCTTATCTATTGATATCAACACTGATATTTATCATTACAAATCTAAGACAATACTTTCTTAAATATTAGATGAGTTTGGTGTTTTCTTTTATTATTGATATCTGTATTCTAATTCAATACAGATATCATTTATCTATTATCTGACATATTATAGTTGATTTTTCATATCTTTTTTATTTTTTTGATAAATTTTAAAAATTAATTATTAATTAAACAAAATACATAAAAATAAGAAATCGTGTTCAGATATCTTGGTAGCCATTTACCGAAGGCTCTACACTCCTTTAATATCATAAAAATTTAACCTTACGGGTTGTATTCTAGTCCAGTCTTGCAGAGGCCAAACCCCGTGGTGAGAGGCTTTGCCTCTCCACGGGGTTTAAGGGACCTTGTTTGAAAAGCTGGACTTAAAAAACTATTTTTATACTTATTAGATATAAATGATATAAATTACTTATTTTTAGATAAATTTTTCGTGTTTCATTATTTTTTCTCTCAATTCTATTTTTTTAAGATTTATATCTTTATATTTTGATAATCTGTTAACTTCTCTTCCTGTTAATATATGACTTACACATTCTTTACGATCAAATACTATGAATAAAGCTGTAGGTGGATAATCTGGATGATATTTAGTAAATATTCTTCTTTTAATTAAATATCTTTCATCTTGAAAAGTCTCATCTGCATCATAATCGTATCGTAGTATATTATTACTTACACTTTCCATAAAATCAACTGCAGATATTTTTTCATATATTTTGAATGGATCTTCACATACAATATCGTATAAATATTTTCCTTTATTTACTACATTAAAAGAATTGTAGTATCTTTTTACGACTTTAAAAGTAGTCTTGTGATTATCGATAATTGTACCAACGTCAAGTATCGGTGTCCATCTTAATCTTTCAATAGGAATTGTTCTTGCCATAATTTAAATCCTCCTAATTTATAAAATAGTAATGTATTAAATCTAATACAATTATATATTATATAATTGAGGAGGTGTTTATAATGACTAAAATTATAATATTACCGTTTAAAATTCCTGGTGATAAGTTAGTCGATATGGAACAAAAAATTGTATATAATGTATGCAGAACACTTAGAGAGTTATATGATGAAATAAAAAACGTAAAATATCCTAATAAGACAATTTTTACGTATGTATTTACATATGAATGCTTCTCGAATAAATATGAAGTGTACTATGTAAATTATCATGGAGAGCTTAAACCTATTTTTGATGCACTTGAATCAGAGTTTAATATTGATGATGAATTGCAAAGAAATGAATTGCTTGAAAATATTACTTATCCTAATAAAAAGGACATTACTAACCCCAGTTTCTTAGGTAAAGATATTGATTACGATTTAAAGTGTATTGCTTGCAATTCTTTATTAGAAAAACTTAATTTTGATGATGTACTCGTTTCTGAAGAAAAGAACACTCCTATTCGTACCTGTTTAGATCTTCTTAGATATATAGCAATTGTCAAATTCAAGTTTTTAGAGAATGTCTGTATGACTATACAGACCATACCTCGAAAAATGCCTGTAGCGTCACCTTGTTCAAATAGCACGTATAATATAGTATGCTATGACTATTATGAAACAGCAAGTAATAAATCTCTTAAAAATATAGCAGAATATCTCGATAGAGTAAAACTCAAAAAAGAATATATAGAAGATGAGAATGATATTCTGTTAGAAGATAGTAAAATTGAGCAGTTTACGTTCTATACTCCGAGTGGGCATATAATAGAAATCTCCACTAAAGGAGAAATAAGTATTAAAACTACATACTTATATTCTAAGTATGCAGATATGTATAAAATGTTTTAATGATACCAGATAGCCATATGGCTATCTGGTATTAATTTTATTTAGGAGAGTGATTAGATGATAGACAATCTAAATACCTGTTGCTCTATAATTCAATGTATATTGATTATACGGTATATATATTATAAAAATAAAATAGACAAACTTATGAGTTTAGATGAGCTTGACAAAAAAGCAGGAGAAGCTGTAAGAAATTTGAATACTGAAGAAATGATTTATCTTCGAAAATATATCGATAATGGTTTAAAACTCATGAATAAGCAACGAGATAATATGCAATTATTAATAATAAATTCAATCTTGTTGTTTATAACTGGATTAATAATATTAAGGAGAAATTTATGAAGGATAAAATGTTTTATTGTATTGACTATGTAAAAATAGCTATTAAAATCAATGAAGAACTAATATCTTCTTCTGAATCTGAAGAAGAGACCGATAAATTATTGATTCAAAGAAATTATCTAGACCAGATTTTAGATTTTATTAATAATACATTGGAGGAAGAAAGTAATGCATGTAATGGCAATTGATTCTAACGGTAAGTTAGTCAAATCTATTGATTATACTTCTAGTGAAGGAATTACAAGACTTACAAAACAATTATCTGTTCATGGATATCGGTTTAATAAACTTGGGTATTATGAGAACAAAAATAATACGAAAGTATATATTGATATGACAGATAGATATTGTTTTGAGAAGAAGTATAATGAAGAAGAATATCCGTTTAATAAATTATGTGGAGAATTAAGAAAATTATAATATGCAAAAGAAAGGGCCCGCTACCGATATCGGTAGGGGCGGCTCTTTCTTTTTAAGGAGAAATCATGACATCACAAGAAATCGTGCCAACCCAGATTTCTTTTTTATTTTTATGTTCATTATTTCAGGTTATCTGTATTCTTAAGATTTGTCCATTCAATACCAAGAATCTCTTTACACTTTCTAGATAATTCTAATATAACTTTAGTAAGTGCTCCAGCAGTCATTACAGAACCAACCATACGAGCATTAACAGCAGAAGTTGTAAGCAATGCATCTATAGGTTCATTAGGTCTAAAGTCCGTATAGGGTTCATCACCACTAGGAATAATATCTTTTATAACACCTTTAACTGCTGTGTTATATACCATCTTATCACCAACGCCCATGATATCTGTGCATTTGATATAGAAGCAGAACATTACACCTTTTTCCAGATTCTTCAACTTGCCCTCTTGTTTAGACATTTCTACTGGTTCCATAATAGATTCTATTTCAATCTTATCTACACCAGATTTTATTAACTTATCTTTTTGGGCTTTAATAGTATTATCATATTCTTTTACTATTTTCTTAATAGAGGAAGACATATCATTGTATTCACAAGTCCTATAAATCTTGATATCTTGTATTACACCAGTAAGTTTAGATCTAATTTGAATACGTCCAAAATCATTTGCTATCTGCATAGTCTCATCATCAGAGATATTCTTTAAAAGAACATTTGCTTCTTTTTCATCAAATGCGTTTTGGAACACCATTAACGGTTCCCCTTCTTGTATTTCTTGTCCTTTTTTAGCAATATAAAATACGTTAGACTCAGCAGCAATAGAACAATCTTTTTCTACGCAATAATAAGTTGTAAGAGCATCAGCTAATCGTTCATCAATAATAGACGAATCTTCGTATGCTTCGTCAGTGGTCATTATAGCAACTTTAGCAAGAGTTCCAATATTATAAGAAAGAATATTGTCTTTCTTTTCAGTACCAATAGCTTTGGAGAATGATGTAGGATCGTATGCAAGTATATCATTATACTTTAATACATCACCTTTTTTTACCATTGGTTTTAAATGAAGAGTTACGAAGAACCCACCATCTGAATTCTTCATAGTTTGATCTTGCAAGTTAACTAAATGCCTAGACTTCTTATTATTTTCATCTATTTCTTCATATACTATAAAGTCTTCATCTACAGATATAACTCTACCTTTTTTACCAGTAAATTTATAAGTAAAGAGATTAGATGTGAAGTAAGGTAATGCTTCATCCATACCATAAGTTAAAAGATTGGGAGAACTAGACTTGACTCTCATCTGATGAGATTTAGTCTGAATAAATCCCATTGCGGTTCTAATAGGATCATCATGCGTAACTGTATAAGGAGCTAATGCTTCATATACAGACATAGTATTCAATGTCTCTAAATCTTCTGTAGAAGACTGTCTTAATAATCCTCTTGTATTTTCTATTGTAGCATTAACTGTAGCCTGTCTAGAAACACCTACGGTACTAGCAAAACCAGTAGAAGTAGAAAGTACACCCATCATAGAATCATTATAAATACGTTTATCAAGAGTATATGCTCTATCAGCATTCATACCAGATAATCCTTTAAATGACATAGTATTCATAGATTCTGCTTCTAAGATAGGATTATTTACAGAAAAGTCTGCAAAACCAGGATCTTTCATAAGAGCATCTATAACAGCAGATTTCTTGATTGTAAATTTAACACCTTTACCAGTACGTTTACTTTTAGTAGCGTATTCTCCATAAGATTTACACATCTCTTGATACAAATACCCAGCAACTACTTCATTAGTTCTAATACGATTACCAGAGATATCAGAATGCTTATTATAATGAGTATCAGCAAGTAATCCGCTAGCATATCCTAACGCTTCTACAAAGTCATACGGTAATTTATACTTTTTACAAATATCAATACTCATTGGATCGAACATGCAATCATAGAAGTTATCTAAACCGTCAGCTTTAATTCTTCCACCAAAATTGTCTAATTGATCTAACCACATATTCTTTTTATTGATTTCTTTAATAGAATAATCAGAAAGATCACATTTACACAATCCAGACATAAGTAAACTGTCTTCTGGTTTAGCATCATTATAAATCAGATAACCATCTGAGAATTTAATATACGATTCATCATTAGTAATCTTAGGTCTAGTCTCAGAAAATCTGTATCTAATATGAGCTTTATTCATAGCTTTTTGTAATCCTTCACAATAAGCCATTAATACAATTACAGGTATCTTAGTAGTCATAATATTGGCTTCTGAATAAGAAAGTTTGTCAGAAGGAGTTGATTTATCGTATAATTCAGCAAATGGTTTATCTTTAGAAGCAATAAAGTTGCCGATATCAAATGCTACATTTTCTTTACCAAAGATTATAGGTTTCTTAGTAGTATTATCCCAACCAACACATATATCGGTCATATCATTATATTTGATATGAGGCTGCTTTTCGAGTAAATCAAAATTCTTATTATAATCAAAAGATATATAAGATCCATCTTTCATATTAATTCTAGTATATAATCCAGCTAAGTCTCTAAATTCTATAGGAAGTTCATATTTAGAGCATATAAAACTATTATCCCCTTCATATACTTCTACCTTAGTATCAGGAATTAAATCTAATTTACCAAGAACTTTAGTAAGCTTAGATACACCTTTCGTAGATTTACTACCATTAGATGGATTGATTCTATATATAAATATCTTTCTATAAGATGTAACAACCTGAGCAGTATCCTCTTCTGCCTTAATAATAGGAATGAGCATTAACTGACCATTAATTGTTTTAGTATTCCCACGTAACTTCATAAATCTACTATTAATAAATTTAGGAATCTCTAATTCGATATTAGATCTTACACCATTGATATCTTCAAATGTAACTTTAAGCAGATAAATATAGTCTTCAAATGTACTAGCGTCATCCATAGATATTTTTACTACAGATAACGGTCTAGACTTATATCTAAAAGATTTCAATATAGCAAGGATATCTTCATTAATATCGTATTGCTTATTCATTTCAGGAGCTTTAATATTAGACCATTCTTCATTAATGTTTTTGATTGGAATCTTTTCGCTCTTTAAAGATCTATCTTTAGTATAGTACTCGTTTAATACAGTGCCAACTTTCTTACCATTAAATTCCGTATTATCAAATTCTTTATCTAATTCATTCATTCTCTGAATTCTAGATTCAGATACTTTAGATACAGGTTCTTCGTTAAGATCAGCTACAATAGATTTAATCCATTCTTCATCATTAGATTCAGCAGGAACTTTATCTGGTTCAGTATATACAGTTTCTTTAGATTTCTCTTCTTCTAATTTCTTTTCTTCAACTGTTTCTTCATCTTCAGGTGCTTCTTCTGCTTCACCAATTTCGTTAGCAATAAGTTTATTAGTAAGAATAATAAATTTATATAATTCTTTCATCGTGAAATTAGAGAAGTCCACTTTGAAATAAGCATTCTTAGAACAAATCAAGAACTCAATTCCATTCCAATAATCTGATATTACTTTCTTAGTCTTAACTAATCTGCCAATCATAGAAAATGGATTGATATATTTTCTATAATCAAAGATCTGTTCTCCATCTTTCATCCACGCTTCTACAGGAATAATAACTGTACGTCTATTATATCCAGAATATCTTTTATCTTCTATCATCTTAGTAACTAAATGATGGAAGATGTCTACCCCTTTATCTAGTTGATAAATATTTTTATCTAAGAAGAGATTAGTATAATAAGATAAGTCAACTATAAGATTCTTATTCTTATAAGTCTTTAAACTAGGATAAGTATATTTAATCCAGTCTACTTCAGACTTAACTTTCTTATAGATATTAGTTAATTCTTTTTGGTTCTTGATTCTATCATTATACAGCATCTGCCTAAATATCATTGGATAATTTTGTGTAGTACCAAAGTCTTCATTATAAATCAACTTCTCTACAGCTTCAGGATAATATAATTTAGCAGATAAATCGTTAGGTTTATTTATTTTCAAATAGATATTATTAATATGAGGATCAGATTCTCCACTAGCAGACTCAATAACTGAATGAATAATTGAGTTATCATTATAGCGGTAACCTGATTCATCCATAATATACATAAATTCTTTTTCAGTATAATAACAACGGAAATAGTTTCCGTTGTTAATTAAGAAAGAATTGTTTTTTAAAAAAGAAATAGTATGATCGATTGAACTAGACAAAATAAATACCAGACTACCAGTCTGTTTATTCTTATCAATAAGACTACTTGGAAATCTAAGTCCTGTCTTATATAATCGTAATGGTTTAAGTAATTCTAATTTTGTAGCCATAATTTTGTATATCCTTTCTTATACAAGTATACACTAAATAATTATTAAAGTGTTTTGAGGAATACTAAATTATCGAGAACTGTGTTAAAAGTTATATTTCAATTAACTTAGATAGTAATAAGAACCCAAATCAAGGAGAGTGGTTTATTTGAATGATCATAAAAATATTATGTCTAAGCAAAAATTTTTAGACATAGTTAAAGGATATAATAGAGAAGAATTCAGGGAGTATCTTTATAGAGATATAAATAAAAAACGTAAGCTTTTAGTCATCGCTATTAAAGTTGATGATGAAGATAAAGACCATTATTTATCACTATTAAATTCATAAATTCTAAGGAGGAAAAGTATAATGGAAAAAGTAGATGAGTTGTTAGCTGTTATCAATAAGGAGGCAGGTACTTGTACCGCATCAAAAAAAGATGAACTTCGTGTAATGAAAGCCTTGATGAATGATACTTCTTATGAAGTAGACGTTTATGGTAATGAAGGTAAAGAAGGAACTATTAATCCGTCCAAAACTCTACGTTCTTTTTGTGCATCTGTATTAACAGGAGCAGCGCACATTCCTTCAGTTGAAGCAGAGCATTTAATGAGTCAGTATGAATTCAAAAAATCTGAAGCCGAAAAGATCTCTGACTTCAGTAAAGAGTTTGTTAATACGTATCTTCATTCTGGAAGGAAGTTACCTTTAGGTGGACGAGAAAAATCTAATGTTTCTCTTGCATTAAAAGTAGTGCCTCCTGGAGAACGTTCTTATCCTAAGTCTATTGGTGTAGATAAACAGGGTAATAAGATTTATGCTTCTGCAAAAACTTATGTAAAAAGTTTTGAATCCGTTAAAGTATTTGCTAGTGCTCCTAATTGGGTAAAATAATATAAGAGTAGGCTTTACGCCTACTCTTTAATTTTCTTTTTAATTATATATTATATAATTGAAAGGAGATGTAAATATGAAAAAATATATTAATTATATTATAGCAATATTATTAACATTGATTTTAATAAAATTACTTGTGCGATATTTTTAGGAGGAAATATGAGTATTAATAAGTACATATATATTATATCTGTATTAATAGGAATTATATGTATTTACGATTCGTGCATTAATAAAAATTTAAAAGATTTTGTTATTGGTATTATAATTTTAAATTTATCATATAAGATTATGTATCACCCAAAGGATTAACCTTTGGGTGAATATTTTAAAGAGTCCTTCGTATATTTTTAAAGCATCTTATTTTTTAGTGTATTAGCTAAAATTGTTAGATCTTTATGAATTCTTTTAACATCTACAAATCCATTTCTATTATTTATATAAACTGTTAATAATATAACTGCTAATGTTTTTATACCTTCATTTGTTACCATAGATGATAATTTTTCAGAAATAAAACAGTTATATATAAATTCTATAATGGATTGTAATTCTATATAGTCTAATGCTAATCTTGTACTAGCATCGATTATATTACTAATATCTCTATCGGATGGGGTAATAACATCTTTTAAATCTGAACTTCTTAATTTACTCAATATTTTATTTTTATATTTCCTTATTTTTTCTTCTCTTATATTTTTATAAGGATCGTGAGAATTGTTAAGAAATTCTTCGTAAGTTCTTTTAGCTTCAAAATAAATATTTAATTGATTTATATTTTGTTTATATTCTTCTAACATAATTGTAAGGTTAGAATCCATTAGGTTTAACCTCCTTTTAAAGAGTATTTGCGAAGGACTCTTTAAAATATTGTTATAATTTGGAGATCGATATCGATCTCCAAATATATCTTTTTGTATAAAAAAAAATAATATATAATATCCGATAGCCATATGGCTATCGGATATTTTTTACATTTTTTGTATATTTGTAGATACAGATCCAATTTTAGATGTAGCTAATGACTTCATATGTAGACGAAGATTATTCATCATCTGAATAATGAAGTCCCTATTCTCGTCTGTAATATCAATATACGCTTCATTACTATTAGTTTCATTCATAAACCCAATTTTATCCAACTGTTTATCTTTAATACAACTAATAATATCAGTAATATTTTGTACGGCTTCCATACAATCAGAAGCTTCATTTAGTATTTCTTTATTGCTTTCTACTTGAGTCATAATGGATTACCTCCTAGATTAAGGAAAATAGAAATATCTTCATGTACTCCATCTTCGTATGTCATTATATATACGATATATGGAGGTGTAATATCATCACCATCGGTCTTTCTATTAATACGTACGCGAATATTATTCTTTGATAATTCTTCTACCATACCAATAGTAGGACTTATAATTCCTGCTTCATTGGTAAATAATTTTGTTGCGTATTTGTAAAGAAGAATAATAATCGCTTCCCTAATTTCTGAATCTGTTATCCTGTTAAACATTTCAAATAAATACACTAAATCTTTTACACTTTCATTCATATTTTTGCCTCCTATATTATATAATATTGATAGATAACTATCATGTATATAATATCTAATTCAATCTATTTTAACTAGTTCTGGTAAGTTCAGACATATAAGTAATCTCAACATTTAATTATTTTTATTTAGAAAAGGAGGTATATATAAGTTATGGCTAAACAACCTTTACCGCCGGTAGACCATAAATCTTACCTTCGAAGAGTGGGTTCTTCTTTAAAATTTGCTGCAATAGAAACTTTTAACGAAAAGTTTCCTATATATAACGCATATAGAGAAGATAACCCAGAAGACGAACTTAAAATAGCACGTAAAGATCTAAAAGCAAAAAGATTCTTTAATTATATTAAAGATGTAACAGGTATGAATGTCGTCTTTAAAGACGCTTCTGATATGTGGAGAAATGCCAAGACCAGTTTAAGGTCTGGTAAATTTTATGACGCTAGACGTGCTAAACGTGGAGAAAAAGAGTTTGAAAAATCACTTGGTTTTGATTTCTCAGAACTCGAAGAATTAGAAAATTTTGATCCAGATAAAGAATTTGGTGGAGAAGAAGATAGTTCTCTTGGTGACCTTGATAATCTATCTAGTCTTGAAGAAGATTTAGAAGCTGGATTAGCTGATAATGCTGAACAAATTTCTGGAACCATGATAGAAGGCTCAGAATATGTAGCTGGTACTATTAAAGGAGCTGCTTCTTTATCTTATGCTCAATCAATAAAGAATTTACAAGTAATGAGTTCTGGATTCACCAATCTCAGTAATTCATTAGCTGCTATTAATTCTTTTAATAAAGAACAAATTCAAACTCATATAGAGAATTCTACACAGTACTTCCAATCTACTACTAAGTTATTGGAAGAACAAAATGCTATGCTTAAAGGCATGTACGAAATGCAGAAAAATCTGTATGATCAAGCCAGAGCAGCTAGCCAAGAATCCAGCACAGGAGATAAATACAACGATATAATTAGTCCTGATGGTAGAATTAACTTTGGTTTGTTTAAAAAGAACTTTGAATCGAATCTGGAGAACGGCCCATTTGCTATGTATGCTATGATGTATAACATGATGAAAAATGAGATCATACAGAATCCAATTCAGTTCTTAATGAAACAAATGATTTCTTCTTTAGGCGGAGAAAAAGTTGAAAAGGCTTTAGAAAACTTACAGAAGACACTTGTTAATTCTTTATCTACACTTAATGCTAAATTAATATCTGGTGAGCATTTTGGTGGTGGAATTCTAAGTGATATTTTATCATTATTTGGTATTCATGAAGATCATCATACTATAGTAAAGAATGAGTTTGAAAAAGGACCTATGCAGTTTAATGGTGCTGCTAACAAAGCTATTACAGAAGTAATTCCTATGTATTTAGCTAGAATTGAAGCAGCTCTTACAGGCGGTCCTATCAAACTCTTTGATATGGATAAAGGTACATGGACTACTACTAAGCAACTCAGATCTCAGTTTGAAAAAGCTCAGAAAACAGCTGGTGGTAATGTTGATGAGATAGTCTATGATAATTTCCGTAGAATGTCTGATTCTGGTAAATTCTATTTCTCAGATGAAGAAAAGAAGGAAATGCAGAGACTGGTTGCTAAAGAAATTATTCCTCATCTTAAGAAGTCTCATGCTGTAATAGATCGTAATGATATCATAGATGATGGAGAAGTATCTGATGAATTCTTATCTAGTGTAGGTCTTTCTGGTAAAAAGATTAGTCCTAAAGTAAAAAGAATGATAGCTGAAGTTTTCAATAATATGCCTGAATTGGAACTTACAGCTTTACCAGGAGCGGCTAGAGATGATAGAACTGCTAAATCTGATCTTATAGCATCTATTAGTGATAATAAATATAGTGTAATGAGATCTCTGTTTAATGGTAGTCTCAATGGTACAGTGGATAGTAAATATCATGTAAATGAAAATAGTACTGTTAAAAGATCTACTCCTATGGGAGATATGCTTTCTCTTAATAATACTATGGATAGAGGCATTGAGATCTTAAAGGCTATCTATAATGAATTATACACATATCATTCTGCAATGCTTTCTGCTGGTGGTGGAGGAGGAAGAGATGCTGGTAATTTAATAGAATCTAGTGATCTCTTTGATATTTCTTCTAATGAAAGAGAGAAATACAACCAAGCCATGTGGTGGTTAAAGAAGCATAAAGGCTCTACTCTTGAAGACTTCATGAATAAACAGAGAGAAAAATATGTTAAATGGTCTGAAAAAGATGAAAATACTGGTAAATCTTTTGATTTCTTCTTAACTAAAAAATATGAAGATGCTATAGAAGAGTATTCTGAAAAGAGAGCTAAAGAAGAATTAAAAGATGGTAATACGGAATCTCTGTTTATAGCCGACATTACTAATGGTGATCCTGATAAAATTGATGAAATTAAAGCTTTAAAGATTAATAATCCTCAAGAATACGATAAACTCTTTAAGAAATGGAATAAAAAGTGGGGTAAACGTAGAAGTCTAGATTATAGAAAAGACTTTGAAAAAGAGCAATCTGAAGCAACCGATAAATATATCCAAAAGAATATTGGCGACGTTAGACGTATCGGCAGAAAATATGGAAGAATAGACTTTGATTCCATGTTTAATCAGTGGAATGAAGACTACGAAAATGCTACTGATTATGATAGAGCAAATACAGATTTAGAGCAGGATATATTTAGAGATAGTAATATATCTATAGATCCTGCTACATATCAATCAGTATTTAAAGACTTCTTTGAATTAGTTAAAGAAAAGAAATTATCTCAGATATCTGTATTAGATGGTGCTATAAATAAATTTTATAATGCTGCTAAAAAATTACCTTCAAATTTTGAAACTGGGAATACATACTTAGATAAATTAGTAGCTCAGTGTAGTGAAGGAATGTATCCTAAAGATATATTTAGTAGCAGTAATAAAGTATTTGTAGAAGCATATAAAGCTATTGAGCGTCATTTTAAAAATCAAGAAGAACAGAAGAAAGATAAAAAATATAAAGATTATTCTAGTGATGAACTTAGCGAAGCAGTACAGAAAGTTCTTAATGAAGATTATGAACTTGAAGATTACGATAAAGCATATAAAGAATATAAGGGTGATGGGTTCTTCGATAAAATTTCTAAAGCTTCTGGTTTAGATAAGATAGGTGTTGTATGGTCTAAATTGAAATCTCTTATTGGTAAACCTTTAGATTGGGGTATTAGTAAATTCAATAAGGGAACCTCTATTCTTGGTAGAGTTTTGTCTGGAGATATTGGGGCTGTTGGTGATCTTATTCCTTCATTAGATGGTATGGCATACGGAGGCCCTGTAACTAAAACAGGTCTTTATGCTTTATCTAAAGGTGAAACAGTTATTCCTAATTCCGATCCAACTATACGTCAAAGAAACGTAAAAGAAGAATCCGATCTAATTGGTAAAATAAAGAAAGATTTAGGGTTGTCTATAGTTGGCGGCAGAGCTCTTGGTAGCACTAATATGCCTTCTGTAATGGATAAGATTAGAGAACAGTTTACTGGAGTAGACTTCTCTGATACAGAAATGGCTAAAACAATAAAAGAGTATCTTGCTAAAGTCATCCAAAACAAAGATGTACTTAAACATGCATACAAAGCCATTGATGAAAACAATCCTAAAGATTTAGAAATAGCTCTTACTGGTATAACCTTATCAGATATCTATCTTAAATTCGCTAATGGTGCAGACTATTTGATGGGTAAAACAAAGAAGGCTGGTAAAGCAGTTGTCAATTGGTTACCTGATAATGTAAAGAAGACTTTAACTGAAGTTGGGAAGTATACTAAATGGGGTGCTCTTGCTGGTATTCTGTCTGGTATGGTTGGTGGTCCATTTGGTCTAGTAGGCGGTGCTATGATCGGTGCGGCTACAGGATTTATTCATGAATCTGATAAGACTAAAGACTTATTGTTTGGACCTAACTTAGGTGATAGCATTAAGAAGTTTATGGGTGGTAAGAATGGGGCTAAATATGCTACCATTGGTGCTACTGTTGGTGGTTTAGTTGGAGGACCTTTTGGTGTAGTAGGTGGAGCTTTATTAGGTTCTGGCTATTCATTCTTAGAGTCTTCTGATAGATTCCAGAAGATTATGTTTGGCGAGAAAGGTATTATCGCTAGAATTGATCATTTCTTTGGAGAAGGATTTGCTAATACTAGAAAATCATTTGTAGACTACTTTAAAGAAGCAATTACTAAACCCATAGAGAATGCAATTGTTCCAGTAGGAACAGCTATGCAAATAGGATTACAGAAAACCTTTAAGTTAGTACAAAAAGGATTACAGAATCTTGTATCTAAAGATAATCTTGGTGCTATTACCAATGCAATATTTGGTAAGTATAAAGACAACAAATACTTTACTGGTGCTCTTGGTGGGGCTGCTGGCGGTATGTTAATGGGTGGACCCTTTGGAGCTATCTTGGGTGGTGTTGTAGGGTCTATTGCTCACGGTACTGGATTTGATAAGAAGCTTGTAAATATTGGTAAGCTTCCTGGCAAACTTCTCACTTCATTCACTAATAAATTAGCTAAGAAAGAAATTGAATCTGGTAATGGATTTAACTGGACTGCGGCTGAACGTATTCAAAAGATGCGAGAGATTAATGAGAATGATAGCTATACTGAAACCTCTCAGGGTAAACTTGATATTGCTTTATCTGAAGCATCCGTTGGAGAACTGAAACTTGCAGAAATTAAAACTAAGATAGCACTTGGTAGAGATCCTGAAATATCTAAAGCCTTAGGAGAAGCATTTAAAGAAATTTTTGCTTGCTTAGTTAAAGCTAAGATGAAAGGTGAATATATAAAAGAGATTAAAAATCTTATCGATAAAGACTACAAAGTAGATATCAAGCAGATAGCTGCCGTAGTTCAGAAATCTAATTTAAAAGCTTCTGAACAGAAAACGCTTATGGATCCGAATGGACCTTTTATTTCTGCTATAGATGCTTATAGGAATTTAGTAGAATTTGATAAATTATATAATGAAAAGAGTGCTGAGCAAAATACTAATATGTGGAAGAAAAATCTTGGTGGAGATGACGAAGCGATCGAGAAGAGATTAAAGCTTGTACAAAAAGAGATTAATAATCATCCATCAGAGTCTTCTGAAGTTGAGTATACTGTTACTGATGCTACAGTAGAGTATGGTGAAAAGAATTATGATGCACTTACTAAGATAAAGAATACCTTATTCTCAGCAATATATAAAATGAGTCATCCTCATCAGACTATAACTCTTAATGATGATGGTAGTATTGCTAGTATAGAAGATTTTGATAAAGAAGAGAATATAAAGACTATTACTACATTTAGTGGAGATGTAAAGACAGTTACAACTATTAGAGTTAAAGAAGACGGTACTATTGAAACTTTGGGTACAGAGTACTTCAATAAAACCACTAATGAAAAATTAGATAAGAATCCTAATGAAACAGATGATACAGTAGCCAACACTAAAGCTGAATATGATGCCGAAAAACAAAAAGAAGAAGAACAGGCTAGACAAGAGAAAACTCTTGATTTAATTGAAGTTATAGCTGAAAATGCTTCTGAAGAAATAGCAGATAGAAAAGAATCTAGAAAGAAATCGTTACTTGGTAAAGCTGCTAGTGGATTTGGAGATATACTTAAGAAACTTGGTAATCTTGCTTTAATGCCTTTTGATATGGTTCTTGGTAATATTCCTATTGTAGGAGATATCTGGAATGCATTTAAAAAAGGTACTGGAGCTCTTGGTTTAAAAGCATATAAATGGGCCGGTGGACTTTTTGGTAAATTCTTTAGTGGTGCAAGAGGGCTTGCATCTAAAGCTACTACTGCAGCTGGCAAATTTATGCAAAATACCTTTGGGTATAAAACAGCCAAGAATGCTCTTGGATCTGGTTCTGCTATCGTAGACATGTTTGGTGATTTTTATAAAAGCATGTTTGGTAGAGGTAATGGAAAGTTCGGTAAGCTTACTTGGGAACATTTAGCTACATTGCCTTTCCGTGCATATGGAACTATAGGTAAGCACTTAGGAGATAACTGGTTTGGTCGTCTTTGGAGATCAAATGATAATCTTGCTAGAGCATATAAGTCATCTAAGTTCTTAGGTCAGACTTTAGGTAGAGGAATTGAATATGGTGGAAAAGCTATAGCTACTGTCGCTAAATTAGGCGGTGGGTTATTAGGTAAAATCGGTAGTGGATTACTGAAACTGGGTCTTAATGTTATAGATGCTATGGCAGTAGAAAAAGCTATGCAAGCAGCCGAAGATTCTGTAGAACCTAAAGATGAAGGACAAGCATTAGGATTTATGGCTAAGATGTTGGCCGGTATTAGAACAGGTGTTCTTGGAGTAATCGATTCTTTACGTAATGTAAATGAAAGTATTAATGATCAAAACTCTCCAGTTGGTGAAGTAGCAGAAGAAGCAGCTGAGGCTGCTGCTGAAGCTGCAGGTGCTGCTGGCGGTAAAGGTGGAATCATATCTAAAGCTAAAGGTTTTATTAAAAATAAAGGTGGTATAAAAGCAGCTATTGGATCTTTACTTACTAGAAAGAATCTTAAAGGTGCTGCTATTGGAGCTGCTGTATTAGGAGCTGGATATTTAGGAGTAAAATCAGGACTGGTATCTGAAGAAGCAGTTGCAGAAACAGCTGAAACATCAGCTAATGCTTCTAGAGTAACCTCCTTTGTATCTGCCGCCTACAATGCTGTATGCAAAGTAGCATCCAAGTTCTTATCTCCTGCAAAAGCCGAAAAGCTTGCTGCTCTTGGTAGTAAATTAGTTGGATTTATTACTAAACCAAAAATAATGGCTAAAATAGGCCAGAGTATAATAGGTAAGGCAGCAGGTCTGTTAGTAGGCCCTGCAGGTTGGGGTATACTTGGGGCATTTGCTATCAAAGCATTCTACGATGGATTTAGTGGAGCTAAAGAAATCTGGAAACCTAATCCTAATGAAGAAATGACAACTAGTAAGAAAGTTATATGTGGTATGGCTTCTGCAATAGCTGACTTCTGTTGTTTAGATTTAGTAATGCCGATAGATCAGATAGTTGGATTTATTAAGACAGGATTAGGATTTACTCCTACAGAATTAAATACTGGTGGATCATTTGAAGGTGGGATCCTTGATGGTAAACTTCCTACGATATTCAATCTTAAAGAAGCTATGAAGAAATTTGATAATTCTATATTTGATATTAATCTTACTCAGAAGATGAATGAGAATATAGTTAAACCTATTAAAGACTTCATGAGTAATTTCTGGAATAAAATAACTAGTAAGTTTACTGAAGCAATAAATTCTATTGTATCTTATGCTGAAAAGATTTCCAAATGGTGGAAAGAATTTAGTGTTAAAGATGCTATTACACAAGCTCTTCAGAAAGGTAAAGATTGGTTGAATAAGTTGTTTGATTTCAACGTAACTGAAGAGTCTAAGAAAGTAATTGAAGAAGACAAAAATGCTTTAGATATACCTCAGTTAGATCAGAGTGATGAAGATGCTGGTGCTAAAGCTAAATCCTATACCAATACAGACTTCAACTTCGACTTTGGAAAATCTAAACCAAAACCTGCTGCAACTAGAGATAAAGTAGGTATTCTTGATGCTCTTAAAAAGAGTGGAAGAATGAAAAATGTTCCAGGCGGAGATGGCGGATTTGGTAGAAGATGGTTCTTTGGAAAAGGTGATGGTGGAACTAATAATGCTGAGTTAATCTGGAAATACTTAGAAAGCAAAGGGTTAGGCTCTAGTGCTATTGCTGGTATAATGGGTAACATTCAAGCAGAATCTGGATTTATGCCTAATCGTGTACAAGGTTCTGGTGTACAAACTGCTCCTGAAATCACTGTAGACGGTAGTACAGGTTATGGACTTTGTCAGTGGACATATCATACCAGACAGCAAGCTCTTAAAGACTTTGCCGCATCTCGAGGAAAATCTAGTTCTGATCTTGAAACTCAGCTTGACTTTATGCTTGAAGAACTTAAACAGCGTTCTCCAGGTCTTGTTAAGAAAATGGCTGCGATGTCTCCTTATGATGCAGCTATGTTATTCCATGATGAGTATGAAGGCTCTGCTGATTCTCCACAACAAGCAGCTAGACGTGGTAATTATGCTAATGAAATTGCTAAAAATCAAGGTAAAGGTATTACTAATCCTGGTACTTATGATGATGGTAATTGGAGTGGTAATTCTACGTCTGGTAGTGGTGGTAGCGCAGCATCTGCTCTTGGTATATTTGGACAATTAGGTCAAATGTTAGAGAATAGTGGATTAGGTAAATTAGGTCAAGCACTTTTTGGGTCTGCTTCATTCTTCAATATATTTGGTTCTGGTTCAGCATTTGCTCCTGGTAAACCTGGCGGTGGAAGTGGTAGTGGAAACTATTCGTTTACTGGAGGAAGAACAGGTACTTCTAGAATAGTAAATAATATGCGTTCTCTTATAGGTAAGATTCCTTATTATGCATCTGAATCTGATGGAACTAACTGTATGAGAACTTGCGGTATAGCACTTAAAGGTACTCCTTATGAAGGAATGATTAATGTTGACGTTGCTAAAGAAAAAGCATCTCAATTAGGTCAACTTCATACACCAGGAGATGGGTATACTCCTAGAGGAGCAGATATGTGCATCGTTAATAACGGCAATCATATGGTAATGCTTACTGAAACTGGTGGTACTATTCAAAATGGTGCTAGTCGTAATGGTGTATATGAAGTAGCTACTTCTCCGCAAGAAATGTTTGGTAAAGTAGACTATTATATTAGTTCTAGCCAATATGATTCTATAGAAAGTGGAGCTGAAAGTTCTGTAGTAGACTTTTTAACTAAATCTTTAGTAGGTAATGTAACTGGTAAATATGGTGAATCTAGAGATGGCGGTGCTCATGGAGGTATCGATATTGGTGCTAAACTTGGTACTGAAATTAAATCTCCTATAAGTGGCGAAGTATCTAAGATTGCTTATGAACCAGGCGGTTACGGTCAATATTTGCAGATTAAAGATAACAAAGGAAATTATCATTTATTTGCTCATCTTGATAAAGCTCCTAAGTTAGAAGTTGGTAGTAAAGTTAAGGCTGGAGATAGCATTGCATTAGTAGGTTCTAGTGGTTTGTCTACTGGTCCTCATCTGCATTATCAAATTGATCCAGCGGCTAATAAAGAAGGTCTTAAAGCCGGTCCTCATATCGATCCTAATACCTATTCTATTTCTGATGATTTGAAGAATAGAATCAATCAGAATAATCAGATAGGCGAAACTAATGTAGCAGACTTTAAGAAACTGCAAGAGAATTCTGGCGATGGTGGTTTCTTAGATACTTTGAAACAAGGTATTGTAGGTGGAGTAAGCGAAGGTTCTGTAGATTATACTGCTAAGTTTGATGCTATCATTAACTTACTTACTATTATAGCTAATGCTGTTAGTGGTGGAGCAATGAATAGTGGTAATAATATGCCTACAAATGCTATGATTCCTATTATGGCTGGTAACGCTAATGGTAAGATGAATACTACTACACCAGGACAATCTATTATGAATATTGTAAAGAGCATGTTAGATATAGCTTCTAGATAATAGACTTAATATCCAGGTACCCATATGGGTACCTGGATAATCATTATCTTCGAAAACATTCCTATAAAGATTTATTTAGGAGGAATTACGGTATGGATGAATACGTTGCTATAGATAATATATCTATGAAAATAGATTGTAACTTTAATGCCAAAGAAATTTCTACTGTAAAGACTAATTCTGTATTTAAGAAATTATTTACAGTTGGTCCATGGTTAAAGATAAAATATAATGATAAAGAAGGATGGATTTATCCGTTTAATAAAAGTAATGAATTCTTAATAGAAGAAAATAAAGATACTGGACTTAAACTTGGAGACGCAGTAGTTATTAATTCTAAAAAAGAACAAGTTAGAGATGAATATGGTAAATCTATTATAGTTAAAAAAGACAATACTCCTTCATACTTTGTAATAACAGAGATTCTTAGTAATCCAAAGATTATTAAGATTAAAGATGTACATGGTGGATTTTATTGGGTTAAACCTAAGATGATAGAAAAAGCTAAAATTGAAGGAACTCATTCTAAGAATGCAAACATGATTACTTCATTACTTAGCACAGTATACAATACTATTTTCGGTATAGACCCTAGTGTTGGCACCAATTCAACAACAGCTGTAGATAATTATGATGTTTATAAACAAATAGATGCTCAACAGCAATCTCTTATAGAATCTGCTATGCGTATTATTGGTAGTGCTGGAATAAATGAAGATGATAATATATCTTGGGATTCTGCTAAAACTAGATTAACAAGTTTCCAGTTAGATAATATTCGTACTATTTTTGGTATGCCTTATCAATACTTACCTATAGCAGATATGAGATTCTCATATAATAAATCTAGTATAGATGGAGCTGTATATAATAGCCCTGATACTATTAAAGCATTAGGTATTAAATATGCCGAAAAAATAGTAGCTCGTATGCCTCTTCTTATTATGGTTCCAGGCGTTGCTGATTTTATGGCAGGATTCTCTGCTGGAGAACGTGAGTATATGCTAAAAGAGATGGCTGGTACAATATCTTCAGACAAAAATGTAGATAGTTTTATTAATAACTTTACTACAACAATGAAAGGTACTAGAGCATCTTTTTATAATATGTATCCAGCATGGTCTGAATATTATAGATACGTAGATCCGTTATGCTGTGCTGCAGCTCACTTTATGGGGTTACAAGATATTCGTCTTCCTGGATCTAGTAGGACATTGGGTACAATGTCTTGGCGTGAAGCTTTAAAGAATAATGTGTTAAATGAAGTATCTACATATAAAAATGCATGTGCTTTCTATGTACAGTCAGATAACCAGGTTAGTGAATCTATATCTAATGGTACCACTCAATCAGCTTTAGCATCTAAAGTTAATAGTGTAGCAGACCAAGGTAGAGAATTAATGTTCTTATCTTCTTCTGTAGATGGTATGTTAGAGAAGGCAGTACGCTCTGCTAGGGGTGTTGCCCAAAGTTTAACTTCTGTGGGTCAATCTGCAGCCAATACTGCTACTAGTGCAGTAGCAGATAATGAGTTAGTGAGAAGATTTGAGCAATCTGGTGGAGCATTCCATGCTATATTAGATGGTATTAATAATACTATAGCTGGAGCTAAAATGTTATTCCCAGAACTTTGGCAAGATTCACAATTCACTAGAAACTATCATTTTAAAGTTAAACTTGATTCTCCAGATAATGATCCTTTAAGTTTGTATCTTAATATAGTAGTACCTTTGATTCACCTTATTTGTTTTGCTGCTCCTAGAAATATGGGACCTACCACTTATGCTTCTCCATTTTTAGTTAAAGCATTCTACCAGGGATTCTTTAATATTAATATGGGTATCATATCCGATATGAGTATCAATAAAGGGGCTGAAGGTTCATGGACACTTAAGAATATTCCTACAGTAGTTGAAGTAGAAGTAGACGTTAAAGATTTGTTTAGCAATAATCTTACTATATCTAAATCCCAAAATTTAGATTTAAATCTTATTACTAATACACCTTTATTAGACTACGTAGCAAATTTGTGTGGTGTAAATATTAATGAACCAGATTATAGAAAACTATTAGAATTATACTTAATACTTGCTAAACATAAAGCATCTAACTATTTACCTAACTTGTTTGCTAGAGTAACAAACTGGGTAAATGCTGGTAAAAATAGTGTATATGAAAGTTTTCTTGCCGGTAACTTTAATCCTTTAAGAAATATAAGATAAAAAATTATATACATTCAAACATAATTCTGAGAGGGTGTTTATCCCCTCTCAGAATACATTTTTCGTTTAAAAAAGGTATGATTTAAAATGAAGAAAAGATTTCAAAAAGCAATTGAATATGAAAGAAGATATTCAGATATACCAAAAGATTATGAAGAGAGATTAGAGTGGCTATATGATAAACTACATATAAACACTTATAAAGCTCAATCTATTTTATCTAAATATGATGGCCTTAAAGAGACGTTATATTATAAAAGATTTTTTATAGTGCTATACGAACAACCAGAAGGATCCCCAAGACCAAGATTCAGATTAGTACACAGAAAGAATTTATCAAGTTTAGCAATTCAGAATCCAGACTTTGTACATGTATACTCACCAGTAGGTGCCGATGACAATAACTTCATGAAACGATTAATTACACAAGAAGAGTTCTCGTATTTAGATGAGTTTATTTATACACCATGCAATGTATTATATAGAGCATTCTTTAAAACTCCTAGTAATTTTAATTCTGTAGATACTTATCTAGCAGAATTAGGAGTCTATAATCCTATATCTAAACCTGATTGGGATAATATAGGAAAGAAGTATTGCGATATGACAAATAAAAATCTTTGGGTTGATGATCGTTTAGTTGTTAAAGGTACAGTTGAAAAATGGTATTCCGTTTTACCAAGAGTAGAAATTACTATAGATTATCTCAATATGATACCTAATGTTAAACAAGCAGATGCTATTAAAAACTCTTACGATGGAGATGTAAGATACTATGGTGATGGAAGATTATAATGAGGTGAGTTTACAATGTATAATGAAGTAATTAATGAATATAATAAAAATTTTAATACTATTATTACATTAAAAAATATTTTATGTGCTAATAACTTTTTCTCTAATGAAAAAATGCAAAGACTATTATCTATAATTAAAGAAGAAAATAATATGAATACTTATCTTAGTACTGAATTTACAGAAAATAATACTATTAGAATATCACTAAGACAAAATTATTTTAAAAAATTTAATTATAGTATTGAACCATTAGATTATTATACTATTATAAATAATAGTGTGTCTAGATTAATAGATGAATATTTACCAGAAGTAATGAATATTTTACATGAAGAAAGTATAGATAGTATTAATATTATTCGTAATAATGTAAATATGCTATACACTTTAACTCGTCCATCACCTGGAATTATCATTATAGAATTTTAGACATTAATATAAAAGAAGGAAGCTATATTTTTACCATAGATTTTTTCATTTAAAATTCCCCTCCAATTTATTTTTGTTTATTCTTCAACTCCTCTTCATTTACCGTATCTAGCTTCCTTCTTTTTAGTTTAGAAATACTAATACCCCTAGTCCATATGGACTAGGGGTATATCTTTTTATTTTAAACTAGAAATGAAGTCGTGAATAAATTCTTTATCGATATTAATTAATCCATATACATTACATTCTTCCATTACAGCGTATATAGCAGATACATCATCAATAATTCTATCCATATTAATAGTATTATCTTCTTTAAGATATAATTTTTTATATTCATCATCTTTTACAGCCATAGTAGCTAAACCTACAACCATAGCTTCATATAATGGTACAGGTTTATTTCTTAAATCAGACAGATTAATCTTTACAGCTTCATTAGCGGCATTCTTCATTTCTTCAGACTGATCTTCAGATTTATTAATTTCTTGAGCTGCATTGTAAATAGATTTAATTCTTTCCTGCTCTTCATTTCTTTTTTCTATAAAATTCTTTGTAGCTTCTTCTACTCTATTAGCAATCTTATCATTTAATTTTTCTGGAGTACTATTATCTATTTCACGTTCAAACTCGTTCATAAGTTTGGTATTATTAGAACTAAAGTAGTCTTCATTATATCCACTAATTTCATTTAATGAAGCAGTCATTTTACGAAGCTTTCTACCATAAGACTCTATAATACAATTGAACGTGCTTTCGATAACACTTTCATTTAATCCTATATTACGATTATAAGAAAACCTATTAAGTTCTTCAGGATTCTTAAGTTTCTTATATTCGATGATAGTTTCGATAAAATTATTACCTACTGTAATAGTAGATTCATTGAATCTTAATTTACCTGCAATTTTCTGGAAGTTTTGGTGGAGAGCTTTTTTAACAAAAGGTACATAAGGAAATTTAGCTTTATCCTTAACAGTATTCTTCAGTTTATTTACTCCACCCTGTATTTTATTTTTAGCATCATTTACAACTGCTTTAGCATTAGCAGTTACATCTTCAGAAAACGCTGCAGGATCCTGATCATTGATTCTTTGCATTAACTGAACTAAATCTTCTTTATTTTTAATACTCATATCAATCGATCTCCTTTATCAGAATAAAGAATCAATGTCAGATTCTTCAGGTTCATGAATTTCATCTTTCTTTACTATAGTCTTTGCATCCATAGCGGACTTCTTAACAGCTTCTTTTTCAGCAGGAACGTATTTAATAGCAAGCATTTCAGAAATACGATGCATTCTATCTGCCCACTTTTCTTGATCTTCGATTACTTTCTTAATATCTTTATCATTCTTAGCTTTAAGAGATTTCAATCTAATAGTATTAGCTTTAAGAAGTTCTTCTTGAAGTTTAAACCAATCAGACAAATGAGCTCTAAAGCTAAAGAAGATATAAGTCAGATCTCTAAGGATTGGTATAATTACATAGACTACTATTCCAGCCAACAGAATAAGAGAACCTATTCCCAAACCAAGAATAATGCTTTCGTGAGCAATCTTCTTTCCTACAAGAGTACTAAATGCTTTATTAATTTCACCTTTAGTGCAAGCATCATTAAACTTAATTAAGTTTCTGTGAACTAACCCAAATCTAGTCTGATATTCTTGTAAGTTATGCATTTCTAAAGATACAGTACTATCAGGATTTTTAATGAATTCTACACATACGGTAGTCATAAATCCAATATCAGAAATCATACCCATTACAATAGCATTATAGAAGTTTTTGATTAAAGATACATTGTTTTTGAATCCTTGCACAAAGAGAAGTTTATTATCTTCAATATTTTTCATACACTGAGCAATAACAGCTACATCTTCAATACCTTCTTTACTCTGCGAAGCAATAGTCTGTAAAGTTTCAATACATTCTTTAGTACGTTTATACTGAGAGAACTTAGTGATATCTCCGCCAGAACGTTCAATTTCCCTGTAATCAATATCTTCAATTTTGTTTACGATCATATTGTAAAGCTTATTAGCTAATACCATTACAGCATTACCTTGCTCAGCTTCAGTTAAAGAATTGATAAAACTATAATTTTCATAAGATGAAGTATCCATAGTTTCATCAAAGAATTTTGCTACATCTTTTCTCATCTTAACCATTCCTCCATCTTATTAATTTTCTTTGTTACCAGTAATAAGGTTGATAAGTTTCTTGTACTGAGATTTATCTTCTCTTTCATAAGCAGAATAAGATAAAGTTTCAAAATTGGTAGAATTATCATCGAAGAGAGACAGTACTTTTTCTTTAACGTCATCAGTAATGATAAATCCCATAATAGAATATGCTTCCATTACATCTAATAACTTAGAAGGAATACATTTGAAACCAAAATCTCTTTCAAGTCTATCTACAGTTTCTCTAGATACAACTAACACAGCAATGGCAGTACCAGAACCATTATAAGAACTCATCAACCAATTCTTTTTATTCATAAGATAACGGCGTTCAAGCATTTTCCAAATAGGAGAAGAATTAGGACGAGTATTAATAGCATCCAGCTTAGCTTTGTTTATAGCAAATACAAAGTCTTTAAGCATAGATATCTCTCCAGTAGTAGCACGCAAGAAGTTAAAGAGGCCATTATTGTCATTATTCTTAGTAACAATACGTTCAATAATATCTTCCTGCCCTACATAAACTACTTTAGCTTTAACACCAATAACTGTTGAACGAATACTGTCTTTGTCATCGCCAGTTCTAAAGTTTATAATCATAAGAGAAGGAACTTCTTCATTTACTTTCTTTACGTCAGACGATATTGTCATACTATGTAAATCTTTATTTACATTATACAAATTAGGTTTGTTATCATTACTATACGAATTAGCTTTTTCTTTATCTTCGATTTCATCTTTTTTAAGATCTTTTAATGTTTTTGTATCATTAAATGAATTTCTAGAATGTTTTGGAGCTGCCTCTTGTATTACTTCGCCGCTAGCATCAATAGAATAAAGGTCATTTAACGATTCTTTAATACCAGTCTTCAAGCATACAGTGTCTTCTTGTAAGCACTTAACCATGTAATCATTAATGGCGTCAATATCTAATTCGGCAGTACTTTCATTTACTTTCTTTAAAGGAATAGAATCCATTTTATTAATGAACGAAATAATATCGTCAGAAGTCAAATTCTTATGAACTTTACCGATAAAATTAAATGCATCTTTGTTATTATTGATATCAATAGCAGAGAAAAGCATCTGTAACATCGTAACCATTTTATGCTCCACTGCTTTAGAAATCATTCTTGCTGTACTTAAAGATACAGTTTCATCTACAAGAACAGGAAATGTTAAAACTAAATTAGATGTGGCTTTAGATACACTATTAAAATAAGTCTGTTTTGTATTAAGAATTTTACTTCTTTTAACAAAATCGTTATCAGTTAAAATATCCACTATGTCTTTAATTACACCTTCATGGATAATATTCATATTATCTATCATCGAACAATACCCTCCCTTAGAAAGATTAATTTGATGTCAAAAAATAAAATAGATCTCATTAATATTGAGCACACTCATAGTACTTACTTTGATGTAGAGACGGTAAACCCCTACAAAAGTTCGTACTTGGATGGATACAGATATACTTAATTATGCCTGCACATCCGACTATACTCAATATTAATGACTTATTTTATAATTATTTATTTTTTACTTTCTTGAATAAAGTTACTAATTTCTTTTTTACTATCATTTATAATTATAGCTATTTCGGTTAAGTGATCTTTATTATATTCGACTGTATCACAAATTCTATCTAATTTATCTAATATCATATCTAATTTTATTAAAATATTATCTAAAGCTTCAGCTTGTTTTATTTGATATAATGCTTCAGATTTAAATGCCCTCCTTTCAGCTTTACGCTTCTTTTCTTGCCATTCTGTTTCATCATCGTAATACAATTTACATTCTCCTAATCATTAACATGCTATCAAATTGCGAGAAATTATCATGTATATAATATACAATCATATTCAAATTTAGCCCTTTATAGAGCCAAACATCAAGGTAATTCAATAACAAATCAATTTGATAGGAGGGAGATCATGAAGTATAGTAATTCTGGAAATAATGATATTTTAGTTACTTCTAGTACTGAAGATACTACCCATAGAATGCAAATGAGTAAATCTCGTATAGCTGATTGGGTTGAACCAGTACACCCCGATATTACTAAAAAAGCAGCAGGATCTTCAGAGACAATATCTGACGATACAGCATCCACTTCATCTAATAAAGGATATTCTAATGAAGATCTTGTAATGATGGGATATGAAGGTAATAATAAAATAAATGATGCTGATATTACAAATAAAAAGCAGTTGTTTAAAACTATACAAACATTAGAAGATACCGATGCTGATGATAATGAATTATTACATCTTTTATGGTCTAATGGTGTATATCGGAAATATGACTTTGATGATTTTAATAAGTTTTATATTTTCCCTAGAAGAGATCCATACAAGATTATAGGCTCTGCAAGAGAATATGTATTTATCACTAGACCAGATTTACATATCTTTGGTAGTACTGCAGAAAATCCGTATAATACTAAAGCTAAAAAAGAGGATCCCAGTGATCTTAATCCAGAATTAAAAGGTGTTCCTTTCTTTAAAGATTTATTTGATAGAGGATATCAAGAGTTATTAGCATCTCTTAATTTCTCTCATGATCCAACAGCCCCATTTGTTAATATTCTTAGTAACTATAAAACTAGTAATTTAGAACTTACAAATATTAATGTTGGTGATGAAGAAACAGCTGCCAATATATATAACACCAGAATATTTTATAGAAAGCCTTCTGATTCTGCTGATGAAGATGCTGATACTTCTATTGAATTTAGAGATAATAAATATTTAGATTGTTATCTTTGGTTTAAAGCTTATGATATATATGAGCGACTCAAGTATCAGGGAAAAGTAACCCCGTATAATTGGAACTATACGATGTATAAGTCTTTATCAGATCAGATGACTATATTTAAATTTATAGTAGGAGAAGATGGTGAGACTATTATACATTGGGCTCAGTTATGGGTGTGCTATCCTAAGTCTGTTCCTAGAGCAATCTTTTCTGAAATGCCTGAAGATGGTATATATAAGTTTACAGTTGATTGGAGAGTAACGTTCCAGGATGACTTAAATCCATTAACTATATTACATTTTAATAGACTGACTGACTTATATAGAAGAGCCCATCAAGGGGCTACAACTTTACCATTAGATGATGCTATATCTGGTAGAGTTACTGGTGAGGCAGCAGGATTTCCTTATATAGTAAAGATAGCTAATCCTATGTTACCTCATAAAGTATATCAACTTAAATGGTTGAAAGCTATGGGCCCAAATACTGACGCAATTTAATATATAATATTTTTAGGAGGAAGAATAATGGCTGATTCCTTAAATAATATAAATCCAAGAGATCTTAAAGACGTAAAAGACTCACTTATTATACAAGAACAAACTACGTCTCCATTAACACCAAATATTTATGACTTATCTACATTCGTAGATAGTCTTAAAAATAAATACTTTGCTAATAATAGCGATACTATGAGTATGGGTACATTTGGTTTCATTCATGAAATGGGTACCAATATTTTACAGAATGCTGCTATTATGGCATCAGAATATTCTAATGAAGCTATACCTACTAGAGCTAAATTTGAAAAGAACATTCTTTGTCATGCTCTTAGTCTAGGTATAAATAAAATTAGAGCAGTACCGGCACAAATGGAAATATATCTGTGCTTACCAGAAGATAGATTATTAGAGAATATGTCTCATCATGACGTATATGGTGATAATGTATTTATTTTTGATAAGAATTTCGATATTCATATTGGTAAAGATAATGATATTTATACATATCATGTAGATTATGATATTGTAGTAAAACATAATCTTCTTCGTAATGGCAAGTATATTTATACAGCTACTTATATTATTGATAATGAAAACGATATAAGTGATATTACTAATCCTTATCTTCCTAACGTTGGTATCTCTAGATTAGGTAAAACTAATATTGTAATGATTCATACTACTATTCGTCAAACAGAGATACATGAAGATTATAAGACTATATTGGTAACAAATCCATTAGAAAGCAAAATGCTTACTTTCTCGTTTGAAGATCAATTAGCATATTTTTATGTAGACGTTAATGAAGACGGGCAGACTCATCATCTTAAATGCTTATATGATGGATTATACAATATAGAAGATGGATCAGAATATTGTAATTATACTTACATAGATTCTAAAACAATTCGTATTGTATTTAATAGAGACTCTTACCAACCTAGACAGAATGCTGAAGTTACTATTCATTATGTAACTACTAAAGGTGATGAATGCAATTTCAGTTATGAAGAAACTAAGATCCAGGATTTGAATAGTGATAGATATCCATATAATAATATATACATGGTTTCCTATCCTATATCTGATTCTGCTTATGGTCAGGATAAGAAAGACATAGATGAAATCAGAAAGATTATTCCTCAGCAGATGCTTATGAGGAATAGTATATCTACATATACCGATCTTAATAATTTCTTTAACTCTCTGAATACTGATCAAGTAAGATTATACTTTTTACAGAAAGTGCACAACCAGATACAGAGATTATTTTTCTGCTATATTTTGATTAAAGATGATGCTAATAATATAATGCCTACTAATACAGTAGATGCATTTATTACTAGAGAATTGTTTAGTAATATTAATAAGCAGAATTATATTTTACAACCTGGAACAGCATTTAGATTAAGATATGATGATGAAGAAGCTGTCGGTATTACAACTCCTACTGGATTAAGTACAGAAAAGATCCCTCCATCCTATTTGTCTGAATTAGACGAATGGGCATTAGGAGAAGAGCAAAATGGTTTCTTGTACACTTGTCCGTTCCTTATTGTTATCAATAAGAATCCTTTCTTATTAAATTACTATTTAAATATACTTGATTATTCTAAAAATGTAAACTTTGAATGGATAAATAATGAATCTGAACTTCAGTTTATAATGACAACTTCTGGTACTAACCCTGTAGAAGTATTAAAACCTTTCTATCCTGAAGAAGATAGAAATACTTATTTTATTAAGATCATTCTTACACAAAATATTTCTGCGGAATTTAATATGATTACTATCAATGAAGATAATCCTGAAGAAATAGCCGTAAATAATATGAAGGTTATTGGTGTAATATATACTGATGGGGCTCCTAGTAGATGGTGTGAAGCTACTATTGAAGCGTCTGACTATGATGAGACAGAGTATGTATATAATTATACATTTAAAATTACTACGAATAATATCATAGATTCTAATGCTAATATTAATATTACTGATGGATTATATGCTGCTGGTACTAATAAGAAAATAATTACTACATTACCTTCTAATGTAGAATTCAAAATATTTATTCTTGGGAAATTAGATGAGTTATATGGAAGTCGTCCTGAAGATGATGATATCGATGCAATTGTTCCTGGATTAGAAGATTATACATTATTTAACGTATACTCTGTTAATACTGGGTTAGACTTATTCTTTGATTATACTAATATAATGGAATCTTATATTGAAATTTCTCCTTCAGAAACTGGAGAGCAGGGATATCATGTTAAGAGATTACCATTAATTCGCTATTCTTATTTTGATACTCAGTCTAGAGTGTCTAAATTTATTAAATTATTAGAGTATAGAAGATTGTACGTGCAGTCTTCTTTGCTTTTATTAGAAGATTCGTTTGGTATTGATATGAAATTCTTTAATACTTATGGTCCATCTAAAAATTATATTATTGCTAGAACAACAGACAGAGATACTAATGTAGACAGAATTAATATTAGTCTTAAATTTGAAGCTAAATTACAGGCAGCTGCTGAACCTGATATTGAAGATAGACTTATTAAATATATTAAAGACTATCTTGAAAATATTAATTATATAGCTGACCTTCATATTCCTAACTTGACTACTGCAGTTAAGAACGAATTCTATAAACAGCTTGTATACTTTAAGTTTATTAGTCTTAATAATTATGACTACATGTATCAGAGTATATACAAGAATACAGAAGATGATGACTACACATTCTCTACTACAGTACCTGAATTTATTAATATTGACACCAAGAGAAATACTGAAGGCTTAGATGTTCCAGATATTACAATAGATATAATTGAATAAATGGAGAGTTTATTATGGTTACAAAAGAAGAATTAAGAAAAGCTTATATGGAAGGATACCAGAAAGCTATATTAGAATTTAGATTTAGATTACCAAATAAGCCGTCTAAGATTACAAAAGATTTTTCTGATAAGCATATTCGGGCTCCACGGATCAGACGTAGATTGAAAAGTATAGCGAATATGTTTAAAAAAAGAAAAAAGAAAAGTGGATGGTGATATCAAATGAGCGATCAAGTTATAAATGAAGCTTACTTTGGTAAGTCCGATAAAATTGTAAAAATAGAAAAGCTTATCGGTAGAGTAAGATCAAAATTCAAAGATTCTTATATGAAGTATAATATAGAAGGATCGGAAGAATGGCAAGAACTTAAAGAAGCATTTGAAGATGCATTTGGATTCTATAGCTTGACTTTATTATTAGGCAGATCTGGTATTCCTAATGCATTTACTGTTCCTATCTCTTTAAGTTTAGATAGAGTACATGAAATACAGAATAAAGTTAGACTTAGTAAGATTAGTGGCCTTAAATTTGATCCTAAGGATAAGTTTTGTACTCTTATTACTATAGAAGAAGAATTATTGTTTAATTTCGAGTTTACTGATGGAGAAATTACTGCTATATTATTACATGAAGTAGGGCATAACTTCCAAACAGTAGGCTATAATCATTTGGTAATGCTAGCATTCATTGATAGTATATTTAACCTTCTTATCGGTTTACAAAGAGGAGATATTAGTGGATTAATATTATTTGAGCCTATTCGTAAAGTAGCATTAGGATCTATAAATAGTTTACAGGGAACAGCTGTTTATAATGTATTAGACGTTATATCTAAAGTAGCTAGGTTCCCTATGCAGATAGCTATTAAAATAGCATATCCTCTTCTTAAAATGTTCCAGTTTATACAGTATACATCTATGGTATTGATGGCACCATTATTGGCTTACTGCATTACATTCAATGGATATGCTAAAGAAAATTTTGCTGATAAATATCCTGTTATGTTAGGATATGGTCCTGAATATTCTAGTGCTATGGGTAAATTGAATACTACAATTAATAACATTGGTGCATTATGGGCTATCAATAGAATTCCTATTATCTCTCACTTGTATCAGTTTTTACTTGTTAGTGTAACATTCCTTGGTATAGCAATAGATCCTCATCCTGAATATAGTGCTCGTGTAATGAATATTATAAACACATTAGAACATGATTTGAATGATAGAAGATTAGATCCTAAAGCAAGAAAACAAATTAGAGAAGACTTGGCTAGAGTAAAGAAGAATATTCAGACTTATCTTGATAATCCTATGAGCTCTGGGGATGAAGTATCTCTAACATATCAGAAATGGTTAATGGAAAAGTTCCCTGGATATGGAGATATCAGATCTAAGATGTTAAAAGATAGTGATATTGATGATAGCACTATAGATAAAAACTTTAAAGAATTACAAAAAGTAAAAGAAGACTCAGATATCAATCAGTATCCTGGAATTAAAGAAATGTGCGAATCATTTGAATATCCTGAATATGATGATTGTAGTGTTACTGAGACTGTAACTGAAGCATATGTTAAAGGATATATAGCCGGACTTGAGAACTATGGAAATATTAAATATGATACTTTACATGAAGGTATTATAGATGATATTCAGGGATGGTATAGAAGAAGACTTACTAGTGAAGAACTTGAAGAAGCTAAAAAAGAATTAAGAGGAATTCTAAGTAAAGTTAGGATTCCTGATGTTAAACCAGTAGTAAAAATATTCGGTAAAGAAATAGGAAATAAACAAGCAGCACTTAAAGTATCAGAAAAGTTCGTTCATATTATAGATAAAAATGGAATAGCAGACTTTACTATAATAGATAGCTTTGCTATGACAGATCAAGGTAAACATACAATTACTGGTATTAATAAAGTAAATGAAGTTATGAGAAAAATAAATGCTAATTCTAAGAAGTATCAGTACTTTGTTACTAGAGATATAACTTCTACTAATAATACTGGATTTGTTGGTGTTATTTATGCTTATAGAAGAAAAGATAAAGTAACTAAGAGTGAACTTAGTGATAAGATAGAAGGATTAAACAAACAAACTATTATTGTATATTAAAAAATAAATAATGAGAGGCTGACCCATAATGGGTCAGCCTACTCTTTGCCATGGGACTACTATGCAGCCTTTCTCCAAGTTTTGGTTGCCCAAGACCAGACTAAAGGCTCTGTGAACATTATAGGTTGACCATATTGGTCATACACTATATGCCCATTTTCATCTACCGCATAGTACAACTGCGGTGTAGTTGATACTGTAGCCGTCATAGTACCATTATTAACACCTTCTTGGACGGCTTCAACGATTTTTTCTGAAGGGGTTTGCAGCTCTACAGCTACTTCTTCTTTAACCCCTTTTTTCTTTTTTTCTTTTTCTTTCGTTTTGGATGTTGGAGCTCCCATAGGTACCGTAGCTGCTTTCTCTTTCTCTTTCGCATCAGAAATTGACTTTTGCTCAGGAGTCTGAGACTTAGGTTCTGCTTTTTCCTTTTTGGCATTCAACTCTTTTTCGAGTCTTTTGATTACATCAATAGAATTTTCATAATATCTTTCAGACGGATTTACATCGAAATCCTTGTCCTCCAGAATTTGTTTCCGAATCCTAATCTGGGCTTCCAGATCTTTTGATTCTTCAGCATCACTCAACTCTTTTTCTAATTGGCGATACTTTTGAAGAATCTTTTTACGCTGTTCCAGCGTTTCTTTCAATGGATACAGATTCTTCATTATGTTGTAATCGACTCTCCGGATAAAATATGGCTCTTTAATTTTCATGATTAGCCCTCCTTTTAAGCAAATAATAATGTTTTTGGGATTCATTTTCCCATGGCACTAATATAGTATCTAAATGATTTTTTCTTTAATAACAAAAACACAATAATAAATATATTATGGAGGTCTATAATCATGAGCCAATATACTGATAGAATTAAAGCTAAAATGAATGGAACTTTTTATGATGATTCTGATTTCGATTTAGATAAAGAATATGATTCTCATTCTAAAGAAGTATCAATTGCAACACAGAATACTGAAATTAATGCGACAGATTCTACGTTTAATCTTAATGATGACTATGAATACTATGTAAACAAAGAATGATTTAATGCCCACTAGCCATATGGCTAGTGGGATATTTATTAGTAAACTATAAATTCATCTAAATCTTCTTTAGATATTTGCGGTTTAGATATTTTCGGTATTTCTTGTTTTCTAATCTTTTGAGAGTTATTATAAATATTTTGAATATTCTGTGCATGTCCTACTATACTACTAAGACTATTTATATTAATACCACCTTTAGCAATATTTACTATGCTATTAGCATGCATAATTAAATCTTGTAAATTACCAGTATTACTATTACCATTATTAGTTTTACTGGTACCATCTATATCTGTTACCTTAGCAAAATCTAATTGTGTACTAGATACAAAGTAATCACCTGTTCTAGTAAAGAAATCTTTCTTTGCTATAAGAATAAATAACCCATCTTTATTAGAATGAGCACTGTAGTTCTTAATAACATATCTTTTATTAATAGTAAACACTGTAGTATCCAATCCAGTTTTAGATATAGATATCTTATTTCCATAAGTTTCTATTTCATTTTTTATATTCTTTACTACGTTAGCATTATCGTTTTTAATCTTAACTATCTTTTGACCAGTACCATTAGTATTCCCACCACTAATTTTTAAATTAACTCCAAAGCTAGATATACCAAGCATACCAATATTAGAAATATCTTTTATAATATTAATATCTTTCTGAAGATCAGGAAGAGATTTGATATTGAAATCTAAACTTTTTACTTTGTTTCCTATCTCTCTAGCTGATCTAACTATCTTATCTAGACTTTGCTGAGCTGTCTTACCTATATTTTCTATAGAATTCCATGTAGCAGTAGCTAAAGACTTTATATTTGCAGCTCTAGTCTGTATATTCTTTACTTGAGGTTGTACAGTAGATACAATGTTTTTAGATACTTGGCACCAATCTACATAACCAGTAGTCATTAAAGCCATAGACTTAACACCATCTATTTGACTAGAAGAACCAGTACCAACATACTTTAGTATATTAGTAACACAATTAGACATATTAGATGAGTAGACGATAAACGGATTAACTCTATCGCTACCACCACTTTCTTCTGAGTCATCAGGATATTCATTATACATACTTAACGCTAAATCGATGATAGATTTAGCACTATTAAGATTCGTATTCATATTATTTCCAAGACTTATAAGTTTAGTCTTGAATGTATTACCTTTAGTCTGTTGATCTGTAGACTGGGTTATAAGAGTTTTTACTCTATCATTTAACATGTCAGAATTTTTACTCATATTTATAGGAGTAACACAATTAAGACATCCAGGAAGATTAGTAGTACCGCCTAAGATTTTAGTCATATCGGAAGACAGATCTTTAAATTCATTAGGAACTTTCTGTATATTAGTATTTATAGTTTTAATAGTAGTAAGTATTGTATTTAATCGAGTTATATAAGTATTAAGTTTATCATCCCATTCTCCAGGGTCTACTGTAGGAGTTGTTTCTCCAGTAATTGGGTCAGTAGAAGAAGGATAATCACCTATCATAGATCTAATAATAGATATAGCATTGGTAATAGTATCAGAAGCATTACCACTATTAGTTTGAGGATAATTAGGATCTCCATCTGTACCAAGTATAGTAAGATTAACCTTCATAGCATTATCTATAAATAAACATCTATAATCGGATAATGTACTAGGAATAGTTTCTATATCTTTAACTGTATCTTTAATAGCATCTGTAAAGGTATTTGCTAATGTACTAAGATTGGACAATGCTTCATTTACAGATTGTAAACAGTTAGGATCGCTATCAAGACCAGGGTCAATTACAGTTTGTAATTCATTTATGATTTTGGTGGTATCGTTGTCGATTGTATAATAAGTATCTTTAACATGTATATCGGCATAATAACATTGGTTTTGTTGATCTTCTCTCATACCAGTAATAGCAGATCCAGGATCATCTATAGGTCTTACATTGAATAAGCAAGTATCAAATAGTTCTCCTTTTTTCTTAGTAGCAACACCAGAGCTACTAATTAAATATGCACATTCTGGGTCTAAATAAAATCTATAATTTGTATCATAAAATACTTTAATATTATTAAAGAAAGATACAGCTTCAGATAAAGTTTCTTTAGGGGTAACTATTAGTTGATCTATTGTATCATTATATTTAAATGGTTCTATAAGTATAGGTATACCATTAAAACAGTTTAATACACTATTAAACATCGTTGTATCTATAATGGTAGTATTATTTATTTTTTTATTCCATTCAATACAATTATCCCACATTAGTCCTATACTAATAGTCTGCACAACAGCTTGCTTTCTAGCAGTTTCTTGTTTGTCTATATTATTTGGAAAATCTAGTTCTTTATTATAATTTATATCTTGATCTATAAAATAAACACATTTACCAGAATATGGCGTTTCTAGTTTAGTATTAGCTTCTTTATTAAGAGACATTTGAGCAAACTTTTGTATCTTTAAATCGATATAAGATTCTTTAACGTATTTTATTATATCATCCATATCTAGTTTATTTATAGTTATAGTAGCATACGCTACAGGCATAAACGTTCTATCATAATCGTTAAATATTGCAAATCCATTTATATTTTCAGTTTTTATTTCTATACTCTTGCTGGTGCCATTACTTGAATTATTACAATGCCACACCATATTTATATCGTAATTATACTCCATTTAAAGCACCTCATTAAAAAATAAAAGGGTATACTATATGTATACCCTTACAATCCGTCTAAGTCCAATTGGCAATCATCATAATACGTAGCATTGATACTATGCAATGAATCTTTATCCTCTAATGATTTTAAGAAGTCAAGTTCATTATATTCAGGTAGTAATTTATAAAGACTATACTGATAAACCAGATCTATTCCTTTAAAATGATCTATAAATACATCAACTGTCGGTCTAAGTATAACTTTACGTTTAGTTATATGAGTCTCAGTATAATTTAAATAACAGCTAGCCACAGTATCAACATCATGTTCGTATCCTCTAGGAATACTATTGCATAACTCTATACTATCTCTATAATTAAATCCCATTGATTTAATCCCTAACTTAGGGAGACCATTAAGAGCCATTAATACAGATAGTGTATTCTGATTAAAGTTACCATAAATATTCTTCATTTTAGTAGCATACATATATGCTTCTATACAATTAGTACTATTATAAGAATAACTGGTATCTTCAACAGACTTAATAGAATAAGTCTTACGTACTATTCTAGCACTCTTTAATAACTGAGGAATCTGAAACATATATTCCCAATTAGATATAATCATACTAGGAGCGATTCCAATTAATTTTCTTTTTATGATATCATAAATCATAATACCACTATCTGTACTGCCAATCTTTAAATATATATTAGGCAGATACGGTACCAGTATTTTTAATAATTCAATATTTTTATTGAATGCATCCAAAGTAGCTTTATTAGCTTCAATACGTTTACCATATCTACTATTATATTCTGGAATGAATTCTTTAATTGTACTCATGCTACCATCATTATATACTAATACAATATTAGCATAAACATTTATTTTTCTGAAGTATCTTCTTAAATGAGCACAATAATTTATGATTGCTGCTGATATAGAATATATATTCTTTAATTTAGTAAATCTAGATAAACTAGCAAGCATTTGATAAAGATCAATATAAATATTAATCTTATCGCTATTACTATCTTTATATTCTTTAGCAATTATTTCATCTAAAGATTTATAGGTAATAAACTGCCAATATATAGCAGTATCTATTAAGAATTTATAGTCTAATGTTATAGATTTATATTTATCATCCATTTAGATTCATCCTTTATTATTAGTGATGATGTAACCAATCATGGTGAGATCGGTAATATGCTAACATTGTTTTTAAATCTTCATAGCAATTATCACATATTCCACTAAACATAAGCTGAGCTGGGCTATTAACTGTTCTGCCACACATTACACAATTGTGAGGTAATTTTTCAGCAGCTAACATTCTTGTTATACAAGATCTACAGAATGGAGCTCTATGTTCTTCTGGTTTAACAGAGTCTTCTCTATCACAAATAAGACAATGAAAATACCAAAGCATAGTTCTAGGAGGCTCATGATCATCCATTATACAAGTTTCAAATATACATAAACCGTTATTGTCTATATATTTACATTTGAAATCTTCTTTATGACGACATCCTTCGAATTGTTCATAAGGGCCATCACCAGTGTCTCCTCTTACTTCATCAGTACTTCCTCCACTACTAGAGAAAGCTGTTCCTTTTAAAGAGTCTAAATCCATAATTTATCACCTTTAAAGAATATCTTTAGGATCTGAATATCTACTAGACTTTTTAGCCTGTTTAGGATTATTCAGTTCTTGTAACGATTCATCAAAATCTTCTCTTGTTTTTAATACACTTAAGATTTCAATTGTTTTGCCATATCCTTTATCCAATAACACATTTACTAAATTATCTGGGCCATCTTCTGTTAAGAAAGCTACGCCCTTTAACGGTTTTTCTTCATTAATATCTACGATCCATCTACGTAATTCCAACTTCTCTTTACCATTATCTCCCCAAGCAATCTTTCTTAACATTATAACAGAATTACCTTTAGAATCGACTACTTCATCGACATCTCCTACACTATATGTAATTTTACCATCATTATCGTTATTTCTTTTCCAAGCCATTTCTGACTCCTCCTTTATATAAACTTTTATCGTATTGTTTATCTATATAAAAAATAGAATAATAAGAGGGTAGTCATATGACTACCCTCTATTAATTAATTCTTAAAACGGTGTTACGATACCAAGGTCATTCTGCATGCTGAAACCAATTTCATTGCATACTTTACGAATGGTTTCGCCATTACCCTGACTAATGCTTAAGATATAATTCGGGAACTGTACACCGTATGTTCCCATTACATACATCGGGAATACTTCATATTCGAAGTAATCATTTTCACTGGGTTTCTCACCATACATCTTAGCCAGAATCCTGTTAGGATCTAACTGAATTACACCATAATTATAGACTGCCGTTGGATTGATTCCATACGGATTCTTATTTTCTACTTTTTCAGAGTAGATCTGTTCCCAAATGGGAACCCAAACGTTTCCACCTTTGTTCTTACGAGGAGCAGAGAACGGCAGGAATTCCTGGAATACATTCTTTGCGTCATCAGTCAGAGACATAATCGTGTTCTGAGCTTTATAGGTATTAGTATACCTATCAATAATGCTAGAACCACGAACAGCCATATTAGACTGAATTACTGCTTTAAATTTCTTCTCATTGGTGAACTTGCTGTTCTGTAAATACAGATAGCAAGCTACCCGTTTAGTCATCTGATCGATGTCAACGATACAACCTGCAACATCGTCAGACATGGAGTAAAAGAACTCCGCAAACTGACGAGCCAACTTAATTGAAGTTGTGAGCTTCATTGTTACATTGGCCTCAAATTTGGCTGGGGTTACGTTGTCTAATTTAAACAACCCCTTACCGACTTCCATGTCTTCACGAGACACTTTCCTTTCTTCCATTTTTGTTTCCTCCTTGTTTGAATAAAATTTTGCAAAATTTCACTCACAGTGAATTACTTCACTGTTAATGACTAATTAATAATTGATTAGTATTCTTACTAATCCAGGTATATAATATCTAAATCATATAAGATTTACTCAATCAAGAATTTAATCTTCCTAGCATAACATCCATTTCTCTATTATTAAACGCTGATCTTAATGTATTAAGATTTATACCACTACTATTAAATATAAATATATATAATTTTCCAGTTTTAGAATCTCTTATTAAAGTATGCTTCATAGATATAGCATTAAGATCTATATCGTACCAATATTTAATTATGATTAGATCTTTGACAGTTTCTCCTATTTCGCAAGAAAAAGATTCAAGATCTATTTCAGATACTTTGACTAAACCAAACTCACTATCAGGATCTAGAAATTCAAAGTCAAACATTGTTTCTTCTTTTATGTCTAGCATAAATTCTATTCCTCTAAATAAACCTAAAAATTCTAGAGCTTCTTTAACAGTAGTTCTATGTCTATATTCATTATTATATTTCTTAATTATAATCTTAGATGATTCTTCTATTACTTTATCATATATTTTAGATGTACTTTGTAATAAATTTATATAATCATTTAGCGTAGTATCTAAATATATAGCGATCTTTTTAAATGCTTTTTTACCTACAGCATCAATACGCCTTAGTTCTTCTTTAAATAGCCATTCATCATCCGACCAATCTACATTTTCACACATGATATCATAGGATGAATAGCCTTCATTTAATATATTCTCAGACACTCTATTCTTAATAACTCCAGGACTACAGTTGATAGAATGTTCCCATATAATAGAATCATAGTTTGGAAAGAAGAAAAATATCATATCATCAAAGTCGGCTATTTCTTCATCACGAATATAAAAAGATTCTATCCATCCAATCGGAATAAGTTTTCTATAAGTACTTATTACATTTTTCTTTAAATACCTAAACTTTGTTTCATTATTAAATTTTACTTTTATACTATTGCGATAAATATCATATATTGTAAATATATTATGTTTATCGAAATACTTGTCTCCAATATTCATGTATATTATCTCCATTTAAATTAATTGAGAGTGACTCATATGAGTCACTCTCATTATTATAGTATCTATTTAAATAAAAATTTAAGAAATAAAAGAATGTTTGTAGGGCTTGATATCAAGCCCTACAATTCTAACACATTAATAAAAGAGTAGGCCGCTCTTTATTAAAGGAAAGGTGAAAACAATGAAAAACAATATTGATTCACATTTTAATCTTATGTTAGAAGAAATTAAAAATAAGCATAAATTTCATCATGAGGCTAACAATTACATAGATGTACCAAAACAATTAAAATATGAAGTGGAAAGATTTAAACGGTCTTTACAAAATAATGTGCCTGAAGCTAATGAAAATATTATTAATAAAAATACTGAAAATAATTCAGAAGCATTTTATCTTGGTATGGAACAATTATACAAACTATCTATTGTTAGTAATCCTAATATAATTGATATTTATAAACATGTGTCAACTTCATATTTGAATCAATTTCAAATAGATCTTTTAAAAGAAATTATGTTCACAATATTTGTTATTTTATTATTTCCATCTATTAGAAAAGATAGAATTAATAATATTAAAAAACTAATAATAGATTTTATGAATTCTATTGATGTTAGAAAATATGATGTATAATTATTATTAATGAGTAGGCCTACTCTTTTAATGGTAATTATATATAGTATATAATATTATTGGAATATAAATTAATAAAATTATTTTCATAAATATTTTAGGAGTCTGATTATATTTATCTTTAATAATATTAAGATAAATATAATTAGGAATTATTAATAACCACCCTCCATAGTTAATAGTTAACAATGAAAATATAATTATTATAATTTCATATATTATAAATGATGATTTATTTGTATTCATATTATTTATCTCCATTTAAATTTAATAGAGAGTGACTCATATGAGTCACTCTCATTATTATAGTATCTATTTAAATATATTTTTCAATTCTTTAAAAGAGAAATTCTTTTTAATAAAGTTGTATATATAGAATAGAGTAGAACTTTTAATAACAACTTTATCGTTATTAAACGGAGAATTTTGATAAGTCTTCAATATATCGAAATTAGGATCCTTCTTAAGTATGATAGGAGTATACTTCTTTATATCATTCATGATCTTAGCTCTAGATTTATAATATGCTGCTTTAGTAGCACCGTCTACTCTATTGTCATGAATTCTATCTTCAAGTATAATATTAAGATACCATAGCTTACAAATACAATACTTCATACCAGTAATATTATTAGATTCTTCATACATTTTAAGAGCTAAATGAGTTCTACTGTATTCCCCATCAAAGTCAATACTATGGCCTTTACTAATAAGAAGATTTCCATCTTTATCAAATTCTATAGGAAATTCATTAGTAGTAGATTCTGTAATACCCATTTTTTCATACTTCATTTTTAAAGCGGATAAAAGGTTAATGCATTTCTCACCTTTATCTTCTAAATAATCCGATACAGTACCATTGAATATCTTATATAAGAACTGTTTATCATTATCAAATACAAATCCAGCAGAACTAAATAGATTAATTAAGAACAGCTTTAATCCTCCAATATTATTTACATCTATCTCAGAGCTATAATGATCAAAATCAGGAGAATTAGAGATGTATAATTTGTTGATAATATCAAAGCTAGTTTGGTTATTATTACAAATTATAAATACATCACACTTTTGAGGGGTTATAGAGAATATACTAATCTTTTTCATCATAGGAACTGCAGAAGAATGAGGAGAAGAATAATCGAACCCTATTTCTACAGCATTACTAAAATCATTATTGTATGAAATAATAAGGCTATTGTACTTACTACCACTTATAGTACACATAATATACAGATAGGGTATTATTGGAGAACTATGTTTATATTCAGGAATATCTTCATTATCTTCTGTAAGATCTATCATAATAAACTTGCTTAAAACATCTTCTATTTTAGACTTAGTAAGTTCAGATGCTTTATTGAGAGTAGCAGTATTAGGGTTAATATCAGGAGGCCATCCATACTGGATTAAAGTTTTAGTATATTTACTTGCACTTTGAGAATCATTATTTTTCTTAGCATCTTGTAATTTATTATAAGTATCAGTAACCATGCGTTTCCAGAATTTAGCAAGTTGCATGTATTCTCTAGCATCACCACTAGTCATCATTTTCTTATATGAATTTTGCCATCTCTTTTGGTCATCATCTACAGGTTGCAAATTATCTTCATCATCAGACATAGCTTCTAATGATAAAAATGGAAAGTCTATTCCTACATTATCCCAAATATTAGAAGATTCAAGAGAACTCATAATCTCTTCTTTGATATCTTCTTTGTCGTGGTGAATATCGTATATGCTAGCATCTTCTTGTATAATGCTAGTAAACTTATTCTTATTTACAGTATTTAAATAATCTTTATTTATAGCACATTCTCTCATAAGAAATAATTTATCCAGAGGAGATACTTTAATAGTAGGAGAATAAGTACGCTTAAATTCGTCATATATTTCTTCCGGTCTGGAATACATTTTATGAAGCATATCATTATATCTCTCTTGATTGGTTTTACCAAATAATTCAATACTCTTATCATCAGAAATATGCTGATCTTCTACATCCATAATATTAAAGTCTTCAAAGTCAGCTTTTAATTCTGCAAGAGTATTGTAATGAGTATATAATAATATAGTATTACTAGATAATCTCCAATCATGTATCTTATTATCGGTTTCACTCATTTCGTTATTAAGAACTTTAATCCTGCCCATCTATATCACTCCCAATCACAATATCGCTAATAGAAGAATAATATTTTGTTCTTCTCATCGTATTTCTATTACAAGCAAAATATCCAAGATCAGCATTCTCCATGATAATTACATTATCAGGATGACCATTTAATTTAGATGAGGCCTCTAATGTATTCACTACTGAGTAGCGACTTGCCAAGGTTGGGTTCATGTTTACATATTTATTTAATACACTATAGGCCTCATTCTCTATAGAAGCTTTGAGTTCATCAAATTTGATTTCTTCAAAGTCTTCATCAATACATATTTGGTCATCTGCATACATATGTTTATCGGTTATTGCTTCATAAATAAAACGTCTATCTACTTCTTGACCAACAGATTCGAATATTTTATTTAACTTCTTATTTCCATCTTTACCTTTATACTTGAACACTCTAACTTTCTTATCTTTAAGATAATCAGAAGACATCATTTCTAATGTATCGTTATCGTTAGTGGTAAGAATGTTATCTGTAAATATATCATTAGAAACACCATATTTAGGTCTAACAAATGTAGAAGACATTATTTGTGATACAAATGGTGTACCATATACTCCCACAACTGCACCTCCAGTACTACTCATTAACCCAGACTCTATGTTTGGTAACCCTAATTTGAATAAAGGCTTACCAATATACTCTGAAATAAATTGTTTAATATCATGAATAGCTATATCAAAAAAGCTGCGTTCTATCATACGCGCAGCACCATATTTGAATGGATAACTACTGCCATACTTTTTAATCATTAATGGTGTAGTAGTTGCATCTATAATTTCATTCTGCGTAATCTTAGGATCATTGTAGTATTTATCATACATAGCACTACACTGATTTTCATCTAATACAACATAAAATGGTTTCTTATGAATTTTATATGCATTAGTATTAAAGAAATGAGAATTAGAAACCATATTAGAGTAAAGAGATACATATTTACGTATAGCCTCTTCAAAAGAATGATATGGGCCTAATTCTTTACTATGAATTTCTTCTCCTTGAATATCAAAAAAATTAACACCATTATCTGATTTATATAAACCAATAGCGTGGCCTATACAATAAATAGCATCTTTTACTTCAACAGCTCCTTGTATAAAAAGCAATCGATGCTCTATATGATTCTTCATACAAAAATAATGAAGAAAGATGGCGTGGTCAAAACATAATCCGACTTTAGTTTGTAATAAATTATCTGGCCAAGACATAGGTCTATCATTAGCATCTTTATTTTTTCTATTTTTAGGCCATTTAACTTTATTTGCTTTATACCATTTAAGAAGATCTTCTACAGTATGAAAATCTTTACAAAAACTATCAAGAGTTTTATACTTCATTTTATATCTATTCATATTTATTCTCCTTTAAAAAATAAACAGAGTATTGATTTACTGAGATGTTTAGGAGTGGAATTTATATAAAAAAGAAAGCCCTATTCTGGGCCTTCTTTTTTATTTTGAACATCTGGGAAAGCTGATTTTTTCAGTTTAATATCCATAATTAAAATATTTTGGTCAATATCGTTTTCCGGGGTTACTCTGACAATATCAAACCTTCCAGATCCATGTAATGACCCGATATACATATATCTGGCCATCTTACTTAACTGCACAGCCATATCGATGCACTTATACAGCGATCTGTCTTGAAAGACAGCATAAGGAATATATCCTTTTTTCTCTAATAATACCTGGTACCTCATAGTACTCTCACCTCCAATTTTATAATATACAATTAAAAAAAAGAAAATTACAGAGGGTAGGTATACACCTACCCTCCATTGATTGTAAAGAATTTATAATATACAATATTATTATTTTATAGGACCCTTATCTCTAAATTCACCTATATCTTTATGCCAATCTTTATACATTTTAAAAATTGAATACATAGTGTCAAAGTTAGCGTTAGGTTTATCCCTCTTCAATCTTCTAAATAATGAAATCATAGTAGAAGTTCCTTTTACCATAATAGCATTATTTTTAAATAAAGATTTATCTTTAAAATAAATATAAGGTATCTGAACCCCTTCTACTATAAGCTGATTGGAAGTTGAATATTTAGGAACAATAAGTTTTACTACACTATAAATCCATTCGAATAATTTTTTAAAATGTTTTCCCCATTCTGCTTCATTCCAATTACGATTAATAGTACAATCTTCAATCAATTTCTTATTATTTTTAGCAAAATCATAAATATATTTAAAATTTTTATCTTGATTTATTATTTTCTTAATTTCGTTATTATTATTTTTCTCTGCTAATAAATGTAAAAAATGTTCTACACTATCTATTTCTAATAAATCACAATTCATTTCATCTGCTAGTTTTCTAGCAGTAGTTGTTTTGCCTCCACCTGATTGCCCTGTAATCCAGAGTATCGGTACTTTACGATTCTTAAAATCATCAACTCTATATTCTACATCTTTTTCAGATATAAAAAGAGGTTGAGAAGATTCAGTTATAATTTTTACACTATTTTTAGTTTTATAATAAGTATCTCTAGTATAATTTTTAGTAGGTTCATAAATCTTAAAATCAGGTCTACTTTTTATTAATCCTACACTAGCTTTATTATCTCTATCTACAGAATAACATAAAACATTGAATTCAGATTGACCATTAAACCACTGTATAGCTTTATTTAATAATAATTTAGATATTCCTTGACCTCTATGCTCAGGATCAACTACTATACCTATCCATACACCATCTTTTAAAGGTTCGAGAACTTTTTCTCCTTTACATGTCATAGATAAATCTACAAATCCTACAGGCTCATTATCTATATAATGAAAATATCTATATATAGTATTTATACTTTCTCCAGAAGTTCCAAAACCAAAAAACTTTTTATCTTCTTTAGTTAATTTTTTGTATACATTTAAAGCATCTTTATATGTACCATTACTTTCAACTTTTCTAGGTTTATGATAACATTGCTTTTCATTATAAGATTCGTTAAGAGGAATTTCAAATGAATATTGTGTTTTAGATTGGCTAGTCATTTTAGAACTATTATAATTCTTAATAAGATTTAATGATCCTTTATTACCTTTATCTAATTTATATATTACTTTTTTATATCCCATTTCTCTTAGTTTATTACAGCATTTAGCTAGCATTTTCTTAGCTATACCTCGTCCTCTATATTTAGGATCTACAGCTAATATGACAAATGCTGTTGTTTTAGAAGTACCATTGTATTTATATGCTTCTATAAAACCAATAGGATTATTATTATCCTTTTCGATATACCTATAAATCTTATAAGGACTATCTACAAATCTACCACTTGGTGATACAAAAGCTTTATCAGAATCTGATAAATTATCATATACTTTTTTAGCCAATTCATATGAAGATGATTCATTTAACGGCAAACTATCTTCATGTACTCTACTGATAGTATTAGTATTCTCTGGGTCTTCTATCATCTGTAATTTAAGTTCATACATAATACCAATTAATTGGCCGAATTGATTATCTGTAAGTCTAAGATAGTTATATTCACCTTTATTAGTAATAACCTTTTCCTTTTCTATTTGTTTTTCTCTATAAGAATGCATATCTCTATTGTTAGGATTATTACCACCATCTTTAATATCAATACAAAGATTATATGGTAATATTAAAACATCAGTAATCCATACATGTTTCTCTCCATGATAACTATATTCTATAGTAGGACCAGGCATCATTATATTATCTGGATCCATATTAAGCATAATATCACAGAACTCTAAAAATTTCTTTTCATAAGATCCAGTGAACTGTTTAATCTTTCCATTTCTAAACTTATATATACCAGAAATACTACGATTACGTAGCATCTTCTCTTGCTGATCCATGTCATTGAGAATATTATAAGTCCCATATACTTTTAGCATATTCTTCTTATATGAATCTCTTAACTTATCTTTACATTCCCTTCTATCACATAATCTATTATATTTATACGTTCTTTCGTTCCATTTAGTTTCGCCTTTACATATAACACAACTACCTTTTACATTATATGGTCTTTTATGAATAGAATGAAATAATACCTGAGCTGCAGTAAACCCTTCTGGAATCATTTCTTCATGCTGTTTTTCTATATGATATACTAATTTCTCTTTTGTATTATGCTCATTACAAAAAGGGCATTTAAATCTTTTATTTGGATTCATTACAAAAACCTCCTTCTATAATTACCTAGATGTTTTGGAATGTAGTAAATAGAAAAAAATAAACCAGACAGCATATGCTGTCTGGTTTACTCTCGAAGTTTTTGTGTATAATCAGTTTGGATGGATCAATCATGCAATCTGTGTTAATCAAAACCCATGTTTCATTCATAGCTTGTGTTATTGATCTTGAAATGTAGTAATTCAATCTTCTGCTGTAATTTAATTCAAAAGCTTTGTTTCATTCTTCTTGAATGTTAAAATCTAGTTTTTTAATTCATTCTTCCTCTTTGGGTCGATCGATTGATTTAATTCTATCATAGTCATTGGTTTAATCTTTCGCAATGTATCATTCGGTAATAATATTATTAAACTTTTTATCTGATTCAATCATTACGACTGTGGTAATCAACCCTCCTGTTTCAATCATAACTAATGTTGTAATCTGCTTGAGTGTTTCATTCGTAAGACTTGTTAAAATCCAGCATCATTAATTCTATCCGTGGTCTTGGTTTAATCATAAGGTTTGTATCATTCGGCAATTAATGTTATTCATCTTATTGAATGATTCAATCTTTGTTATTGTAGTTTAATCAAACCTCCTGTTTCATTCTTTATTTCTGTGTAAATCTGTGTAATTAATTCAATTCTGTGTGGTCAATCTTCAGGTGTGTTTCACTCATACCTTTTAACATTATTCGAGATTACTGGTTCAATCCCGGCTGTTGTAATTAATCATTTCGTTTGTTTTATTCTTCTGCAATGTTGTTATTCTTTTTCCTTAATTCAATCTGCGCCAATGTGATAATCAGGCATTTTGTTTCTCTCATCACTATTGTTATTAATCCATTTGTTTGGATCATTCTCCTGGTATGTGATAATCTTAAGTTATGATTCATTCGATATTCATGGTATTATCAAAATTCATAACTTATTAAGTGACTCGATTAAAATATTTGTAATTAATCTAAACGGTTGTCTCAATATTTATATATAGGGGTGACAATCATCCCTATATATTATTCATTAAATAATTCTAACTCATCTTCTGTAATATCCATAGGCCAGTTAGGTGCAGGAACCATATGAGCATGTCCTAACTGAGCAATCGGATACGGTTTAGGTGGTTTCTCATGATGATACATTTCATAATATACATCAAAGAAATGTGACAGAAATCTTTTTGTAGCATATCTAGCAGCTCTTGCTGCGATATGACAATCCGGCAACATTCCGGTTTCGTAAATTTCTTTCATCCACATGGTCTTTTCAGTCCATTTTCTAGTTTTTACAATATCAAGAGCCTGATCTAAATACTCCAGGTTCTCATTCTTTTCTTTTTCATACGCCTTCCTTTCTTGATAAATCTTTCCATAGATATCACTTTCGCGATTGGAAGTCTTTACAAAAGACTGCCCAATTTTCCAATACAATGTTTTAAGAGACGCATTCCACGGTCTCTTTTCACCCTTTTTCCATGTCATTCTATTCGGGTCTAATCCACCAAATGCTTGAATTTGTCCTGCTGTTTGAACTTTACTAATGTCAATATGTGCAATAAGTCCTGCTGCTATTACTGGGCCAATCCCAGTAATAGATAATAACCAACGTCCAATAGGTTTAGACTTAGCATAAATTTCCAAACATGCTTTCATGTCTTTTTCATTTGCTAAATAAGTCTTCAGAAAATAATCCAACGTTTTGTGCGGTTCGATTATCGGTTCTTGTTTGATTAATTCATCAAGTTCTTCTTGAGTAGCATTACCCTTTTCTACTTGATGAGTCAATTTAGACACTTCTTTCTCCCAATCTTTATGCGGCTTATGAATAGCCGCAATTTGGTTATTCGCCCGAATCCTGTCTTTCTGTGTAATATAATACAGATCTACTAGGTCACGAGCTTCTTCTTTGGTCATTGTTACAGATGCTTTTTTCAACTCTTTGGAAATCTTTCTAATTTCCTGAATCTCTTGTGCATCTTCAAAAATAGTGCTCATATAGTTTGCCTCCTTATAGCAATTAAATATATCTAAAGAGTTTATTTACTCTTTACTTCTATAATATATAATTGAAATATAGTTTTATATCAATTAAACTTTATAGTAATCAATTTGTGTCTTATTTTGAAAGGTGGTGAGTGATATGGCTTCAGTACCAGATCAAAGAATGATGGATATAAATAATAAATATTCTCAATATACAGAACACGTACTAGATATAGACGAATTTAAGAAACCTAAAGTATATACTGGACCACGAGCTGTAGTTCATAAAATACTAGAGTTAATAATGATGAAACCTGGAACTTATCCTACAAGACCATATATGGGCGTTGGATTAGTAGAAAATTTTAGATATACATTTACAGATAAAATCAGTGATCTAAGCGCTACCATTAATGAACAAATAGCAACATACTTACCAGAATTCTCTTCTGTTAGAGTAGAATTAGATACATCGATGGAACACGATAAGAGACTGGTTATATATATAATTATAGATAGCATGACATATACAGTAGCATTAGATACTGATAAAAAGACATTGTCATGGATAACTGGCGAGGCATAATTTTTCAAGGAGGAAATAAAATATGGAAAATAAGAAGATCTCTTTAGACGATATTCTTAACGAAGAAACAGTTAATGCTATTGATGATAAGTCTAAAGACACTGCTAAGAAAGTAGAGAATTCTAAGAGTGATACTGTATTCGTAGGAGGAGCACCAGTTAAGAGACGTATTGTTGAGGATCTTAGCGAAATAGCTCCTATGCCTAAACCTGTAGACCCTAATAAAGAATTTGAGGATCATTATTATGGATTAATGGATAAAGCAATTGAACGTACAAAGAAATCTTTGTATGAAGAAAGAATTAAACCTTGGCAAGATAAGTGTAAAGAATTAGCATTAGAAGCCGAACTGAATGGTGAAGAAGAACCTTCCGATATGGCTTCTATGGTAAATCCTACCAATACTTCACCTGTAGTAGAATCAATTCCTACTCCTGTACAACCAGAGACTACTAAGGTAGATCCTATTGTAGATAATACTGAAAAAGAAGCTTCTGATATTATCAGATCTGATGTAGAATCTCCTACTGTAACAAGAGACATTAGTAAAGATTTATCAGACGGTCAAGATATCGAAATTGACCCTGATGATTTTGGAGATACATCTTTATTTGATGAAGCTGAAGAAGATTTAGAAGACTCAGTGGATACAACAGATCCTACCGAAGAAGCAAAACGAGTTGAAGAAGAAGCTAACCAGAAAAGATTAATGGAACAGTTAAAAGGTGAACTTTCTAAAGCGATGCAATTTGATAAAATCAATTTTGGTGAGTACAGTATTGGAGATAATAAAGTTTCTATTAATAAAGCTATGTCTCACATTGCTAAAGAAACACCTACATTTAATCAGACGCAGACTGTTCCTTTGTATGAAACTGGTAGAACTATTAGTTTTACTCCTCTTTCTGGTTCTGATATTGTAAAAATGTCTACAGATAGTGGAGACAGTAGATTGGACGTTCTGAAGAAAACATATTCTATTATGTATGCTCATGATGCTTCTATCAACAAAAATGAAGTTAGCTTTACTATGTGGATGAAAACTATTGCTGCTGGAGATTTGTATCAGCTGTACTTTGGTCTTTATAAAGCAACATTTGCCGGTTCTAACTATATCGCTTATAAGTGCCCTAAATGTGATAATTTCTTTATGGTCAAGAAAGACATAAAAGAAATGTATGAATTCAATGAAGGTGTAACTGAAGAGCAGAAAGCTAGAATGAAAGATATTGAAGATCATGGTGAAGTTGAAGATAATATTAAAAATAAAGGTGAAATGTTCCAGGTAAGTGATAACTATGTAGTCTTAATTCATCCTAAGACTTTATACAATACACTCGAAATGGAGCATTTAGATACTAAATTTAGAAATAAGTATGCCGCTATTATTAACGTAATGCAATATATCGATAAATTATTCTATATTGATAAATCTAGAAAGAGACTTATTCCTGTAAACTTACATCCCGATCCCGAAAGTATGGTTAAGACTATAAAGAATAAGTGTATTATCATTCATAAATTTATTTCATCTATTACAGTTGAACAGTACTCTGCTTTGACTGGTAAATTAGCTTCTTATAATATCAAAGAAATTGAAGCTTCTAATTTGATTGAATATCATATTCCTGAACAGGTATGTACTGAAAGCTATACTAAAGAAGGTCCTAAGAAGGGGCAGAAGTGTACTCATAAATTTAAAAAAGAAATTATGAGTCCTTATGCAATGCTTTTTACGCAGCATCAGTTGTACATCAACACGACCTTGACAATCTGATTATATCATTAGCGTCTACATATAGACATGGGTTTGATATGATACAGGCTAGACATGTGTCTATGGGCTTCTTACGTTCATTATATTATGAACAGGTACAGAAAAGTATAGCTGATGCGAAGAGAGAAAGAGCCCGTAAAGTAGAACAACAAGCTAAAGAAGATAGAGAGAAAGCTAGAGACTTAAGAAGAAGACTATCTGACAGACGTAACCGTCATATCAGGCCTGTAGAGACTAATATTAACAAAAGACCAATACCTCAACAACAACGTACACCAAATTTCACGCAAGATGATTTAATAGATGCTTTTGAAGAAATGGAGTAATAATAAAATGAATATTCCAGAGTATGCTAAAATGGTACGAGTTAGTAAGAAGACTACTAGTACTATTTTAGGCAATCACTTCAATACTAATATCATCTTACATTCTATACTTAACTTGTATGATATAAGTATGGAAGACTATGATGTTAGTATAGATACATCAAGAGCATCATATGGAATGATAAAATATAGAATTAAACCATTACTAAATCAGGATTTATCTGATATTCAATCTAAATATGATAATCAAACTATATCTTTATTTGGAAAAACATATATATCTACGACCAAGATATTAAATGATACGTTAGTGATCACTATGTATGAAAAATAAAAGTTAATGCGAGGGCTAGGTATTACACCTAGCCCTCTTTTTAATATCCCATCTCCATATGGAGATGGGGTTATTTTCTTTATTCATGTATATAATATACAAATGAAACTGTTTTTGAGTACAATTACATTTTAATAATATTAAGAAAGGAGTATATATGATGAGTCAACAAAAACGATTCTTTACTATAGATCCATTAGATATAGATAAGTTTATAGAATATAATGAATGTAAGCCTATAACTAACGCTATTTTCTTTGATGCTAATGGAGCCCCTACACCAGACGGATTATTATCTAATAATATATTTGGTATTACTAAACAAGATAGAGCTAATACTTTTGGATATATTAATCTCGGTGGAGAATACTTTTTACATCCATTATTCTATCAAACTTGGAAAACTCTTGATCGGAACATAGTAAAATGTGTTCATGGTACGTCTAATTTCATCATAGATAAAGATGGGTATGTAGTAGAGTCTGAAGAAGGAGAGACTGGAATAGACTTTCTTAGAAAGAATATATCTAAAATAAAATTTAAACCATCTGATTCTACTACTAGAAAAATAGATATAGAGTTTATGGAGAAGTATAGAAAGTTAGCATTTATTAGAAACTATCTTGTTATACCTGCATTCTATAGAGACGTTCTTACTACAGAAAGATATATAGGCGTAGGAGAGATCAATAAATTATATGCACAACTTATAATGGCTGTTAGAAGTTTAGTTGAATTAGATAAGTTTGGTATAACAGTATACGATGCGAATAAGGGTAGAATTCAGGAGATCATTCATGATATATTTGAATTCTTAACTCAAGGCAAGATTAATGGTGAAAGAATGGGTTCTACTATAGCTGGTAAAGCAGGCGTATTCTTGTATGGTGGTACATCTAAGACTACAGACTATTCGTCTAGAATGGTTATTGTAAATCCTAATTTAAAAGTAGAGTCTATAGAAGACTTAATGGTAGATGAAGATCATGCTGCTTTACCGTTAGCATCTGTTATTGTAAATTACTATCCTTATATACTTACTTATGTAAGAAAGTTCTTTGAAGATGAATATTTAAATAACTCTATTAGAACTACTATTGATCCTAAGACTGGTAAAGAAATTAAAGTTAAACTTAAAGATGTACGTATAGCATTTCCTGATGATGTCTTAAAAGAAGAGATGGGAAGATTCGTACATGGTATCGCTAATAGATTTAGACCTATAGAACTACCTACTGAAGATAGGAGATATCCTACAGTTAAAATAAGATTCTTAGGGAGAACTATTACTAAAGAACAATTACGAGATCCATCTAAGATTACATCTGATACCAATGTAGGTATTGTGGATAGACATATGACTTGGTGTGATCTATTTTACATGGCTGCAGTAGATATCGTAAAAGATAAGTATACACTTATTACACGATACCCAATTGATACTTGTTATAACCAGTTTCCAATCGGCATAAATGTAAATAGTACTATCAAGACAGAACCAATGCTTATCGATGGTAAAGTGTATAGATGGTACCCACATATAAGAGAATCTGATATTGGTAAGAATACAACTCAGAGCTTTGTAGATACTTGTATGGTACCAAATACATCATTAGAATTCTTGAAAGGTGACTATAAACTTTAGTTACGGATCATTGTAGTCACATAAATAAACCTTCTTAATTGCGGGGAAGAGCGTAAATCATTGTAATAACCAAGTTTAGATAGTGATATCTAGATGGCGATTAGTAACGGAATCGGTATGGTAAAATCATTACAGATTGCTTTATCAAACGCAGCGAAGCTTCTACGTAAGATAGAAGAACGTTCACAGACTATCGAAAGCTAATAAAAATAAGGTAGATTGAGATATCTACACGAAGTGAGTAGAGTAGGATATCTACATATCCGAAAGAGAAGGCTACGTTTCAAAAGATTATGGCTTTTCAAATAAAAAACGTAGATAATATAGTCGAAATAATAATAATAAACTGTTTGGATGGGGACACCGTAACGTCTAAGTCTCTTTATTCTATAGAAGCAAATAATGAATTAAAGAATCAACTTAATTCTAAAAGGCATTATATATCTTTTGGTGGGGTAAATATAGCAAAAACTACCAATGAAGGTATGGAAACAATGTATAATCTTACTATGAATCTTAAAGAAGATGAAAAGAAATTTATAGATCCTGTATTTTAATCAATATACCCCTAGACCATATGGTCTAGGGGTAATTATATTATTGAAAATTAATAATAATTATATATTATATTAATAACTAAAATACAAGGAGGAGTCTCTTATGAAAAGAGAAAGAATAAGCGTTAGAAAGTTATTAGATTTTATTAAGGAAGTTGCAATAACTTACTGTTCAAAAGATATATTTGATGAAATTTACATTTATGTTAAAGACAGTAATGGGAAGGAAACACCTATATATTTAGATAATCTTCTTACTGTATTAGAAAAACGTAAGTCTGTAGAAACTGGTGAAGTTGAAAACGAAAATAAATTAGTAATCGATCCTTATGATAAAAGATATTTTCAATCCATATTAAATAATTTAGGTAAAAATGTTAGCGAATATGAAGACGATCTTGAAGACTATGAAGATGAGGAGTAATTTATGGATATAGAAGATTTACAGAATAGTGCTTATATGAAAGACAGAATAAGAGATACTTATAGCGGAGATGTAGTCTCCACTAAAATCTTTTCTGTTTCTGTTAAATGGTTAGAGAAAGGTTATACTGGGTTAAGAGAGTATAACTTTGTTACTAATGCTCCTGTTGATTATGAGAGTATTACAAAGATGATTAGTGAGAATAAAGATATTAAGAAGATTCTTAATATCGATATTCAACCTATAGATTTTTTTAATCAAGTTAAATAATAAGGAGTGAAATTATGATACCTGAAAAAGAAAAAGAATTGCTAGAAGAAACTACTGAAGAAGAAGCGTTGAGTGCTAGTGATATGGATACTTTGTTTGAAGACAAACCTCAGACAGGCGTGTTTGGTAATACTCCTGAAGAAGCTGCTAATACCCAGCGTAGTATGATAGTATTTATTGAGAGTGTAGTAAAAGAAGTTATCTATCCAGAAACTAAGAGACGTAATAGAAAGAAGAAAGCATATATCTATGAAGTAATTGTAACTATTGGTAATATTACTTTAAATATGTTTAGATTTGTTACTGATGAACAGCTTACTAAAGAACAGCAGTCTGAGATGTGTAATAAGATGGATAGTCAGACTAATTTTAAGCATGTTATTCGTGAAGAAAGTTCTGTTCCATTTTATCGTATTTAAGGAGAAGAAAAATCATGATTTCATTATTTGATACTCAATATAGAGTAATGTTTTCTAATATGCTTAACCCTGAGTTCTTAGCTAATGGTGGTTATAATACTTACGGATATTTAGAAGATAATATCGCTTCTGTGGTTATGAATGTACAGAAAATCGAAAGAGATAAATTTAGAGCTATTAAAATTGGTGGAGTAGAAGATTTAAATATCTGGTCTATTTACTATAAAGACTTTGATTATTCCAAAAAGATGACGAAAGAAGAACGTGAAGATTATGAACGTCGAGCCACTAGTCCGTTTAATACTTATATTGGCTCTTCAATTACTCCTGTATTGCAGGATCAATATGTAGTGGATGAAAGAAATGTTATTCTTGATAGTAGAAATATTACAAATATAGTAGAAATCAATGATATCTATACATATTTCATTAAAACTTGGAGAGCATTAGAATATGTGAAACCTGGTCTTATTCCTAGTTTCTTTGTTGCTAATGTGTATTTACTTGGTAATAAAGTTGATACGTCTTACAAAGGAATGGCTGCTTACTATCAGTTGCAAAAGATGGTAGATGAAAATAGGTGTAAGAATACTGTAATTGAAAAACTTATCGAAACAGATTATCCAGACTACTATCCTTTTGCATTTGAAAATCAAAGTGAATTTCATAACTATATTAAGCTTGTAGATAAATATTCTAAAAGATAATAAAAATAGTCTAGTACTCATATGAGTACTAGACTATTACGTTTTTATTCTTATATTTACAATACGATAAAGTAATTATAAGAGGAGAGTTTAATTTATGAGAATATTATTATTAGAATTAGAAAATTACATCGGAATCTATAATGGTTCTGGTCTACATAAATTGAAAATAGACTTTAGTAAATGTATAAACAAAATTACCGTTATTAGAGGAGCCAATGGATCTGGTAAGTCTAGTTTGTTTAAAACTATCCATCCATTTTCTGATACTAGTTATTATCTTATTCCTGGGTTAACTGCTAAAAAGAGAATAGTATATGAAATAGATAGCTCTACAGTTATAGATATTAAATATACTTATCCGGATGGTGGTAAAGGTGATGGTAGTAGAAAACCTACTACTTGTGAAGTATTCCTTAATGGTGTAGATGTAAATACTACTAAAAACGTTAATACTGGAAAAGACGTTATATGTGATATAATGGATATAGATTCTGGATTCTTAACACTAGGTCAATTATCTTCTGAAGATAAAGGGTTAGTAGATAAGAAACCGTCTGATAGAAAGAGATTTATTAATACTAAGCTAGCTGAATTAGATGTATATAATACTATTTATAAGAAGATAACTAAAAAGTCTCTTGAACTTAAAGGTTTAGTAAATTCTCTATCTAATGATATTAATAATATTGGAGATGTAAATGCCATTCAGTCTAATATTTATTTGTGGGAAGGACAATTAGAAAGTCTTGAAGAAACAAAACTTACCATGATTAGAGATATGACTGAAATGAATTTACGTATGCATGACATATTTGGTGATGATATAGAGCCAGACGATCAATATTTATTATTACAAAGAGAAATGAAAGATATTGAGAAGTCTATAGAATTATATAAAGATTGCATTGATTGTACTGAGGAAGAATTAAAAGATCATGAGTACTACAGAGATAAATGTAAATCATCTTTAGATAATGCTAATAAAGATTTACTTAGATTAACCAATGAATTGTCTGATATTAATAGTAAGATTACTGAACTTAAGACCAGAATATCTGCTATAGGAGATATTGATTTATTAGATAAATATAAAGTTCGAATTGATGAATTAAAGGCTAATAAAGAGGCTTTTGAAAGAGTATGTGAGGAACACGGATTTTATAAGTATGCTGACATATCTGTAGATGAATATAACTATAGTATTCGTACTTATAAAATGATACACAATCAAGAGCAAAGTATTAAACTTACTTATAGTAATGGAGAAATAGAAGAAGCTGTTAATACATTTAATGGTGAATCTCAATTAGAAGACGAAGAAGAATTACAACAGTCTTTAGATGAGATAACTAAATATGCTCAAGACTTAGTTCAAACACTTAATCAGCAAAACTTTTATAAAGAACAATCTAAAGGTATAACTAATATTCCTAAAGAATGTACTTTAAAGAATGAATGTCCTTTTGTAAAGAATATGGTTGAAGCTAATAATAAACTTATTAGTGAAGCTGAAGAGGAGAAATTAATTAAATACTTAAATCAATGTAATAACGATATCAAAGATATTAAGAATAGATTGAATGAAGTTCGTAATATCAATAGATGTTTAGCCGAAATACATAATCTTTATAATCTGGAAAGTTCTGCAAAATCTACTTTACTTAAGTTCTGTAAAAATACTCCGAGGAATATTAATGATTATAATGATATGATTAGAAGTTCTCTTCTTGGTAGATCTTGGTTTGATTTTGATTGGAATTATTATAATGATCTATCTAATGCATTTATAATTTATAAATCCTATCAAGCTGATATCGATAAACTTGAAGCTCAATATAAGTCTTTATCTAAGAACGAAGAATTATTGGTTTATATGAATTCCCAACTTCATGATTTAATGGATAAAAAGATAATAGTTGATAAAGAGTATCATCATGTATCTGCCCAAGTAATAGATTTAGATAGAGAATTAGATCAAGCTACTGCATTTGTAGAATTATATAAAGATCGATTAGAAAAGAAGAATTCCATTGATTCTCTTAATAAACGATATAAAGAACTTACAGATGAATTAGAGAATTTCTCTGTTAAATATGATAAGTATAAATCTATTAATGATAAATTTGAAGAAATAAAGATACAGATGAAACTTATAGACTCAGAACAGATTCCATCTTTAAAAAATCGTATATCCGATGCTAAATACAAGTTGGTTATTTATAATGATTATGTGAGTAAGTATAATAAATATTCTAAAGAGTATGAAAAGATAGAGGTCATTAAATACTGTTGTTCTCCTACTACTGGTATACAGACTATATATGCTGAGATGTATATGAATAAAATATTAGGTATATCCAACCAACTTTTATCTATGTTCTTTGGTGGAGAATTTGTAATGCAGCCATTTATCATTAACGATAAAGAGTTTAGAATGCCTGTATTGGGTAGCGGAGTATTAAATGACGATATATCTTCTATGAGTACTAGTCAGAAGTGTATTATTGCTATGATTATTAGCTTTGCATTGCTAAGTAATGCATCTTCTATTTATAAAATAATTAAGATAGATGAAGTTGATTCTCCGTTAGATACTATAAATAGGAGTGCATTCTTCCAAGCCCTTGATACACTAATGAATTATCTTAAGTTTGATCAATGCATTATGATATCTCATAATGTAGAACTCAATATGAGTAATACAGATATTATATTACTACGTAATGATGACCCAGATTTAAAATTAGATGGAAATATTATATTTAATTTAGAAGATTATAAAGGGTAGAGCTATATAGCTCTACCCTAATTATTAAAGGAGATGTGTTAAGTGATAACCGCAAATTATACTATATTAGAATGGATCGGTATTGCCATTTTAATCGTACTATTTATATTATATACTTTATTCAGCTTTTTAATCTTTAGAGTATTATTTGAACCTGGTATACGTAATAAATATATCAGATGGATAATATCTTTAGTTACAGCTGTTATTGTATCATTTATGATAGTACTCTGTATCAAATATTTTGTAGTTGGTATAATAAGTATACTGTTTAATTAGAATTCATCAGCAGCACGCATACCTACAACTTTAAGTTTAAAGGTTTGATTAAGGGAAGCGTTTCTTGCTATACCATTTCTAATATCTACAGTACAACCATCTTTAACAAAGTCATTTGGTAATTCCATATTAGGAACAGGCATACCAGTTCTAGTATCAATTACTTCAAACCATTTTGTATGATTGGTTTGATCATATACCAATACTGTTTCAATAAACGGATTACGTTCTTGAATCATTGCATTCTGTTGAGGAGTTAAATTGTTCATGTAATTAGCAAATCCAGTATCTAATCCACCAATATTAACTCCTTCGTTATGATTAGAATTGATATACTGTGTTGGCATTACCATATTAGCAGCACCAGGAGCAGCAGTACCTGGATTATAATTAATATATGCGTTATACATATCCGCTATAATTTTATCATCAGAGTCCTGTTCGTTAATCTTAAGCTGTTGCTGTCTCTTAAGCTCATAATTATTAGCCTGATCTATCATAGATCTTAATTCTCTGATAGCACTAACTTTAGTTCCAATAGTTGAGGTAAGAGCCCCAGTAAGATTAGCTATATATAAATATTTAGACTTCAGCGTCCTACTCATACGAACTGCTTCTAAGTCAGCATTTATTCTAGCTTCAATATCATTTAATTCTGTTATAGCATTATTGACTAATGTAGCTGGAGCAGTATATGTCTCTAAATAAGACATAGTAGAATCATTTAATGGAGATCTAGCAGCTCTAACCTGTGGACCTTCTACATGTTCTTTCTTCTTAGGTCTACCACGTTTAGTTGCTTCTATAACTTCTACTTCAGTAGCAGCAGTACTACCATTACCTTTTAATGACGTCAAGTCAACTTTTAATCCCGTTTTATCTTCACTCATTTAATTTAATCCTCACTTTCTAAATAGAGTTGTTTTAATCATGTGTTGAGCTATTAGCGTTTTAAACACATAACAACTCCAAAATAAATTAGGAAGAGAAAGGAAGAAGATAATTATGAATTTTCCACAATTAATAACAGGCTATCCAAAAGGTAGCGATATAACTATTTTAGATTGTTCTTATAGATATCCTAGAAAAGATGAAGATAGTGGTCTTACTAAATCTGATTCAGTATTAATTATATTTAAAGATAATAAAACAGGACAAAAGAAGTATGAATTAATAGAGAAACCTGAATATGCTTATTACTATAAAGATATTAATAAATATGGTGATGTAGGTTACAATCAGTTCTTTGAGAGTGAAGATTATTTGGATCTCGTTATATGCAGATACAAAGATCTTAATAAGTCTTTAGCAAAAACACTTGGTTATTCTAAAGAATGGTTTGCTACTAATAAAGCAGATAGATCCAAGATGGATATGTTGATAAGAGATAGAAGAATATTTGGTTCTGATATAGATATCAATGATTTCTATCGTATGAGATTTGCAGAGCAATATACTAATGAAGATATTAGTGTAAATATTGGGTTCTTTGATATTGAAACCGATAATGCTCAGATAGGAGGTAAGTTCCCTGAACCAGGTGAATGCCCTATTAATGCAATATCATATTTTGATGGTACTACTAAAGAATTATATACTCTTTTATTGGATACTAAAAATAATCCATTAATAGACGAATTTATATGTAAATATGACGAGGGTGCCTTTAACCTTGAGTTTCGAGAGTTCTTAACGCACGCATTTGGAGGCGTTCAGGAAGTCGAAAAATTCAAATTAAGCGAAATCCAGACTCATGTGTATATGTATACGTCCGAAGTCGATTTAATCGCTGATTTCTTTAACTTTGTAAATATGAAGCGTCCAGACTTCATGTTGGCATGGAATATGGCATTCGACTTACCATTTATTATTGAAAGATTAAAGACTCTTGGAATTAATCCAGAAAAGATAATATGTGATAAAGAGATACCAATAAAGCATTGTAGTTATTATATCGACGATAAGCATGACGAATTTGCAGAACGAGGGGATGCAGCAAATATTACTTCATTCATAGTTTATCTTGATCAGTTAATTCAGTTTGCATCTAGACGTAAAGGAACTAAGTTTAGAAATTATAAATTGGATGGCATTGGTGAAGAGATAGCAGGAGTTCGTAAGTTAGACTATAGTGATCTTACCAACAACGTCTGGGAATTACCATACTTAGATTATAAGAGATTTGTAATGTATAATATGATGGACGTATTAGTTCAGTATTGTATAGAGTTTAAGACTGATGATATTCCATATTTATATAGTAAATCTCTTATGAATTGTACTCAGTTCCGTAAAGTACATAGACAGACTATTTATTTAGCAAATAGAGCTATAATCAGATTCTATGATTATAATCGATTTGTTATGGGTAATAATGTAAATAAGTTTAAACCAAAACCAACCGATAAATATGAAGGTGCATTTGTAGCAGATCCTATTTTATATTCTGATAAGAATAAAGTAAAAATAGACGGTGCTCCGATAGATATGACATGTAATACAATCGACTATGACTTTAAGAGACTGTATCCATCTCTTACACAAGAGTATGGTATGGCTCCTAATACACTCATAGGTAAGTTAGAGATTCCACATCGTATTTATCAAAAAGAAAATGGTCTTCACAATCCAAAGTATACTAGATCTGGTCAATTTATAGAAGACTTTACTTCTGAATGTCCAATTCAGTTCTGTGCTAGATGGTTACATTTGGGCACTGTATCTGAAGTATACCAAGATATATTTGAGTATTTCTATAAATATGAAGTTCCATGTATTGATATCTTTAATGAATTTTATAGTAAAGATAAGATAGATATAGCTGGAATATTAGATCCTAATTATAAAGTGAATATTGCTATGGTTATAAATGATGAACAAAAGAGAATGATGAATATTACAATACCAAATAGACCAGTAAGAGAAGGAGAAGTTCATCATGATTAATTATGAATTGTATCCATCTAAAGTAAATTTCGAAAGTATTATAGCAGTAAACAAAATTCTTAAAGTAAATATAATTGTATACGATAAGAAGTTTAAAACAATATACGGTTATTGCCAGGATAATGCAGACTCGAATGTACTTAAAATATTTACACCTACTAACAGTCTAGATTTTACATTAAAATATTTAGATTGTTTCCAGTTAGATTTTCCAAACTTTGTAGCATTTAGTAAAGACGTTAGTGCTATCTATAAAATAGCATCTGTAAATGATGCTAGAATAGGAATAGACGTATTAAATTATAGAGGAATAGATGAAGACTTTGCTATTAGATTTGGTTGTAAAGCATTTAGAACTACAATCATAGATGAAGAGCGCCCATGTTTTGATGTAATACCATATAGAGAAAAAATGATGAGTATTATTGAAGAAATGGGTGTAACTCCTAATAGTGAAGTATATTCTAATATTCTTTCTATAGAAGAATTTAAGAATGCATTATCCGCATCTGCATCTAAAGGAATACAGACTGTAAGATACAATAATAATGTATACTTTATTCCTCCTACATTCATCAATAATACTAAAGGTGATGTAATAGATTTAATATGTAAAAATAATCTTTCTAATAACACAAAACTTATGAATTTTAGAATCAAAAAATCTTCTGGAATAGTAGATGTAATATATAGACAGATGAATGTAAATTTATAATATTAATACCCAGAGACTCATATGAGTCTCTGGGATAATTTATTTTTTATATTTGAGTAGTTCCAATATTAGTGCCGAAATGGAATCCACCAACATCACTTGTCCACCATACAACAAGATTATCAATATCTTTTTCAAATGCAGCGACATCAGTATTAGCATGAGCATTAATAGTTGTAATCAATCCTTCTGGGAATTGGAATGTTCCAGCTCTAATAATACCTTCTTCACCAAGAGTAGTTACACCCTGCATAGTAATACCACATTCTGCTGTACCACCATATACAGTAGCACCAACAATAGTATTACCAATGATAGTACCGCCTTTTACAGTACCGCCGGTAACAGTGCACTTATTAGAATAACCACCTTTAGTTACACCTTCTTCAATAGTATATACTCTACCATCTATTTCACCAGTAGCAGTACCACCATACAGTACACCGCCCTCACAGTTTCCACCATATGCAATACCATCTATAACAATAGCACCAGTAGTTACTAAATCAGTACCAATTCTAGTACCACCAGCAACCATACTAGGATTCAGTGTAGGATCTATTACCGTACCATTTGTCGTAGTACCACCAATAACAGAAACAGAAGTAGCAATAAGCATACCCTTTTCAGCTTCTACAGTACAATTAGTAACAGTACCAGTTTCAGGATCAGTTTCACCATCAGTAATTATATAACTATAAACTTTACCAGAAGTAACTTGACCAGTCATAATGTTACCGCCAAGAGTAGTGCCATTAATAACAACAATAGTATGCCCTTTTTCATTTTCACCAGTAGCACAACCGTCAGCTACAACAGCATTAGTACAATCAGGAGCACCTTTTACTATCTTACCTTTAGTAACAATACCATCCAGAGTAATTGTAGCTTCCAGTATTTTAATACCTTCTACTCTACCAATAAGAGTAGCACCACGAACAACACTATCTTGAATAGTAGTATCTTCATCTGCATATTTAGTATAAACAGATATATCTCTAATAGCAGAAGACTTGATTATTACAACACTAGAAGAGTATTCAGAAGAGCAGTCTAATTTAATCAAATAGTCTTCAGTATTGCAGCAATCACATGTACAGCTAGTAGTGTTATTTACTTTACCAATAGCTGTTATAATTCCAACAACTTGTAATAATTGTCCATCTTGCACGTATTTAATTAAGTACTTAGTATTTTTAGAAAGAGTCGTTGTTTTAGATGAACCATCTGAGTAAGAAATAGTTAAGTCTACAGTATATGAAGAAGTAGCAGATACATCTGTTACATATAAAGGCTGCATCTTAGCAGCCCCAGGGCATTTTTTATCTAAACACTTCCCACATACCGGATAATATTCTTTACCATCATAACCATCTATACAATATCTAATACCAGTATTAGTAAATTCGTGTGGAAATACATAATTAGGACCTACATGATAACCACCATACATTTTAGAATTCTCCTTTCATTATTTATAAGGGTTTATTCAGATGTTGGATTAATAAGAATCGGGCATTTAACGATAAAATTTGATTTTTTATTTTACACTTTAATAAAAATTTTATTATAAAGGAGAATAAAATTATGAATCTTACTAGTGGTATAGATAAAGCATACTATTTACAAGCTGAAGGGGAAAGTGCTAATGTATTAGCTAACTTCAGTACAGATTTCGTCTATAATGTAACTAATGATTTAATTGATGATAGATATAAAGACTTCTCTCTTATACCGAAAATTAATATCATCGATCAGTTTGAAAATACGTTTAAATATTTATTAGTTCAGTACCCGTATGATAAAGAGAATACTCTTCAAACTCGCTATAATATTTATAATCAAATTATAAATATTATTAGTACCAGAACGGGGGTTCGTATTTATAATGACGAAAATACCGACATTTATAATCTTGCACGTTGTGTTTTTGATTTCTTTATTTCTAGCTATGATAATTACGTATTTACTTTTTTGCTTAACTTTATATATGAACAAAAAGATGCAATCTACATGGCACTCGATCTGGAACGTAGTAAAAAATCTAAAGACATCACTACAGTTTATAACAAAATGAACTATAATGATATGAATTTAGCAATCATTAATGCTAACTTAGATAAAGTCTTAAATTATATTGTAACACTAGACATTCCTCCATATGATATTTTAAGACGTATTTGTGCAGATAATTCTAATATACATATGCTGAACTTTATGATGTCTCATTTAGATATGGATGCATCTCTATTTGATATACTCATTAAACCTATCTTAAATAGTCCTGTTCTATATCCACTATTACTTACATATATTAAATTGGAGATTCAGAAGAATAGTGTTACTATTATATCATCATTTAGTCAAAAGGAGTAAATACTAATGGAAGAGAATAAAGTAGTAGAAGAAATTAATGGTAAGGATGAATTAGCTAGAGAAGTAGAATCTCTTAATGAGTTAGCTAAAAAAGATTTTGAAGAAATTATTAATAGTAAAGTAGAGGAAGATAAGAACTTTACATTAGAACCATTAACTGATGAGGAGAAATCTAAGCTTACATCTGATGAAGTTGAAGAGTATGAAATTGGTCTTAAGTTGTTTGAAGATAAAGACAAAGTTATCGATCCATTTACTATCATACCAGAACGTCTTCTTAGTGAAGATGATAAACGTATGTTAGAAACTATTAAAAGTGGTGTAGATAATAAGAAAGCCTTAGAAGACTTTAAAGAAACTATTAGATATCAGTATATCTTATCAGCTATTAATATTTATAATGCTATTATACAAGAAAGATTTTCTAAAGAAGTACAGAAGTTACAAGAAAATACTTCACCTGAAGAAATAATCGACTATTTCTTTACTACTAATAACGAGAACTTTGGGTTTAACCCAGATACATTACAAGTATCTTATAATGAAGATACTAAAGATAAAAACTTGGCGTATTCTCATACTGTATTAATGGATAAAATGATAGCATTATCTAATAATCCTAAATTTTTGTCTAGATTAGAGAAACAATGTAAAGATAGTAGATATAAGAGACATTTAGAAGATCTTAATTATTTATTAAAGAAGAAGTTGCAATATACAAATGGAAGTCTTATTAATGTGGATTTGTGTGAAAGAATTATTAAAACTATTTTCTTCCGTAAATTTAAAATAGATATTTATGAATTAGATAAAAGAAATAATATGGTTATCTCAAGAGCTTATGTTATAGCTATGAGTGAATTAGCTAAAAAAGCATACAGTAATCATGCAGACTTTGTTGAATTATATTACTATAATGCTAATCTTAATATGTTAGCTCAAACTAAAAAATATAGTGATCTCAAAGGTTCTGCTAAATTAGCATTTGATGGAATATTAGAATTCATTACAAATATTTATATATATTACAAAAAATGAAATAAATAGAGAAGGTGCATATGCACCTTCTCTTATTTTCTGTCTTTCCAAATTTTAATCCTCCTTTAAAGTTTATCAGTGTTAGCCCAAAAATCCCATGCCTCATCTGTCATATAATAGAAGACCAAATAGTCATCTGATCTAACTATACCTTTTTTATTCTCCCAGAGACAATTTGTCTCTGTTAACATTTTTATTAACTTACAGCCATGCTCTTCTAGTATTTTTCTGGCTGCATTTTCAAAACAACTTTTCATACATATTCCTCCTTTTAAATTATATTGAAAACGCTTATGAATTCTCACATATATATTATCTAATTCTTTTTTGTTACTAAATCAAAATTCTACCCATACTCCATATGGAGTATGGGTAGATTGATATGTATTTCTATAAACATCAAGGTTACCTTGATGTTTATAGGTATTAAAATATAGACATATTAAATTATTATAGGAGGACGTATTATGTTCGATGATTACGATGTAAAAGAGCTATTACAAGAAGCATATGAAAAAGGCTTTAATGATGGTATTGATCAGACATGTGATTATATCACAGAAAACTATGAATTAGAAGAAGATAATAGTTTTGATTTAGAAGACGATTACAAATATTATACTGAATCTTCTAAGAATGTTCGTCAGCAGATGGATAATTTGAACGGCTATACAGATAATGGTATTGCAAAAGAATACTATCCGAAATATCATAATAAAGATTGGACTAAGTTTACTAACAGACAGGTTTTCAGTAAAAAGACAGGTGAAAGAAGCGCTTTTAGTCGTCCTGGATCATATAGAGTTAATAATAATGGTCCGGAAGGAGCTTCTTCAGAACCTAGAGGCCGAATTAAATCTGGGTATAAAGATAGCGAAGATCCTAGATCTTCCAAATTAAAAGCAAAAGTTAAAGCTAATGCTGATAGAAGAGAAGCTGAAAAGAAAGAAAGATTACGTCCTTTCAAAAACAAAGGCAATCAGTATTAATAAATAAAGTTCCATCCACTAGCCTCATATGAGGCTAGTGGATTATCCGATTAATTATTTTTTACTATTTTATTTCCGTAATGAGGGTTTGTTTTTATAACTTTGTCTACTGCAGCTTTTGCTTTTGCTCTTTTTTCGGGATTCGGCTCATTATTAGACATATGAATTATATCAGCAAATGCTATATTATTTTTTGCTCTTTGTAAACTATTTACTGTTTTCTCACCAGCACCTTTTTCTTTTTTAGCATATTTACTAGATAAATCTAAAGCTGCTACACCTCTAGCCCAATGTTTCTTTTCTAAATCAGAGGCAGTACCTTTTCTTTTTTTCACCACAGCATGATATGCATCTTTCCACCTCTGATCCATTTCAGTATAATATTTGTAATCGTCTTCAAGATCAAAACAATCTTCAGAATATGCTTCTTCATCAGAATCTAAGTCGTAATTCTCACAGATGTAATCACATGTCTGATCAATACCATCATTAAAGCCTTTCTCATAGGCTTCTTGTAATAACTCTTTTACATCTTCTTCGCTAAACATATTTTATTTACCTCACTTTTAATTATTCCTGGGTAGGAATTATTCCTACCCAGGAACTTATTTTGTTATTTATTGATTTTACGTTTCAATAACTTAGCTCTAGATTTAATATAACCTTTTAAAGAATCAGGAGCTTTGCTTACATTACCAACAACACGTTTCATACGTGCTACACCAGCTTTATAAGCCTGCTTACCATTACCTTTAATCCCGCTAAAATTAACTTTACCAGGAACGTTATTCAGTTTCTTCTTTAAATCGGCATATGTACCTTCAGCATAAGATTCATATTCTTCTTCCAGATCAAAAGCGTCTTCCAGTTCGCTATCTTCTTCGTTCATAGATTCTACTTCTTCATCTTCGATTTCATAGTTCTCTTGAACGTAGTCAAAAGTCTGATCAACGCCATCCTGGAAACCTTCGAGATATGCTTTATCTAAAGCTTCTCTTAATTCGTATTTATCCATGATAAATAATCACCTCATTTAAAGAATACAACTCAACCATTTAAGGTTGAGTTGTATAATTTACTACTTAAGCCAGAATGTCTTCGATGTCAGCGGATTCACCAAAACGCTCATCTGCCTGCTGTTTAACAGCTGCTTTAGCGCCTTCTTTATCTTTCTTGTATTTATAAGCATCGTCACCCATAACTGCACGTTTAATAGCATAAACGGTAGCTTTAATGTTCTGATGCAGAGCAAATACAGATACACGATATACCGCAGAGAACAGCATAGTGTTCAAAGTGATGGTATTATTTACGGCAGCATTTAAACGTTTAATGACCAAACGAGATTTAGAAATATGCTTTTTACCATCTTTATTAACACCATTCTTATTGAAATTATACTCACCGGTGTTTTCTTTACTAATATCTTTTTCAGCTTTATGAGCAGCTTTCAGAAGTTTATCGTTGTTTTTCATTAAAGATTTGTAAACAGCGTTTACTTTCTTAACTAAGCAATTATCATACAGAGCTTTCAAAGATGCAGTATTAGCATCAGCGGTTTCCATATATTTAAATAAGCTGCCATCTTCTTCTTTCTTACCGATCATACCTTTGATCTTATCTTTTAACAGTTTACTACCTTTGTCTTTCAGGTAATCCTGCTGACGAAGATCATCATCATTATCGTTAGCAAAAGCAGATACATGTTCTGTTGCACCAATCATGTCATCTGTAGTCTTTTCAATCTGTTTGCAGAATTCATCACATTTAGCACTGAATGCTGCGGTATCCAGTTTACGCCATTTAACTTTAGCGGTACCACCATTCTTAGAAGTCAGGTTCTTAGCAGCGAACTTACCAATAGATTTCATAGCAGACAGGTAAGCCATTTTCAGTTTATGAACCAGGCTCAAAAACAGAGATTTCAGTTTAGCAATAGCTTTCTTAATATTCTTAATGATCCATTCAATGGCCTTACGAACATATTTAGCAGCAGCGCCAATAACGCCTTCAGTAAATACGTCTTCTTCAGCGGCTACAGCGCCTTCATCAATAACGTCGTTAATCAGAGCAAAGTTTTCTGCATTCTCTACTACGAGGCTCATAGCACCTTCTAAACCCTGATATTCGAAATCGGGTTCGATGGATTCAATAAATGCAACTGTATTAAACATTATTTATTCCTCCTAATAAAATATAACATATCTAATTCTTTGTTATTCTTCATTTGGGGATGTAAAAATGAATATTAACGTAAGAAACTTAGATTTTATATAATTGTTATTACTTTACACTATAATCTAGATTAATTAAAATAGAACAAGTTCAATTATTGTGCTTGTTTTTCTCCTTCAGCAGGTTGCTGAGTCTGTTGTTGCTGGCCTTGATTTTGGTTTACAGTAGCAGCATCATTAGCATTTTCTCTGTTTTCTTTAGAATTCTTAATAGGATCACCTGTTTGCAGGTTCTTCAATATTCTATTGTTTCTATAACATAACTGCTCAAATGTAGTACATGCGGCAGCCATAATAGCCATTAATACATTTGTATATGTTTTACATGCAGCTCTAATATTCTTTACTTTACTTTCTTCTTCGACATTCTTCTGATTAACATCGGTCTGCTGAGCTGCGGGAGCAGGATCGGCTTCAGTATAAGCTTGATATCCTTCACCAAAGTACTCTTCCATAATGCTAGCAATCTTTTCTTTAGCATTAATCATAAGAGTCTCTTCATTGGTAGCATAATAATTTCTTACATACTTCTCAGTAAATCTATCTCCATCTTCCATTAATTTATTAATGGTTTTAGTCAATTGACTACTAGTTAATTCGGCAGACAGCAAGAGATCGATCATATTAGAGAACGTAGCTTGATCTACATTAGGACCAAAGTTAGTAAGAACAGGATTGCCTTTATTAGGGTTATCCATACCTTTAAAGTAATTAGTACAGAATTCTGTAAGATTATTCTTACCCTCATAATTAACTGCTCCACCTAACATAGCTTTCAAGAAATAAGCTTCATCGTACTTCTTATCAGTACTTTCAGCATCAAAGATATTCTTGTTACTGAATGCACAATTAGGAAGAGTTTTAAAGATGTCTTTTACTCTCTGTACAGACTGTTGGTATAATCCTTCATACTTAGGATACAGATTGGGAGCCATAGTAGCATCACTCTTAGAGTAAGTCTTATAAATATCTTCAGCAACGTACTCTCTAGCATCCTTAGAATATTTACCGGCTGCAGTATTAAATCTCTGAGCCATTTTACTAAAGAATTCTTTTATTTTATTCCAAATATTTGTAAAAAAGTCTTTATCTTTCTTTTCTTTATCTTTTTTCTCAGCTTTTTTATCTGCTGTGTTTTCAGCAGGTTTTTCTTTTTCTTTATTTTTATCTTGATCTTTAACGACAGCTGGTTTATTCGCTTCTTCTTTTTCTTTTGCAACTCTTTCTTTATTATTAGGGTCAATTTTTTCGCTAACTACTTCAGCATCGTCTATTGTCTGATTAGGGTCCATTTGACTTTTAATATTTGATTTTAATGCTTCATTGAATATTTCTTCATTCAGAATAGTCATGACTTGAGATTCAATTAGATATAATTCAGGGCTAGTAACAGTTTCAGATTCAAAGTCATTTGTAGCATCATATGCTTCCATAGCACATTCAAATGCTTCATCATCTAATTGATCTAATCCATCATACTCACTATCATCATCAGTGAAGTCAGGACCATCATCATCAACTACAGTAGATACAGGATCCATATTCTGATGATATTCTCCATCACACAGACCATGATTACCACATGGATTCAAGTATCCTCTAACAGCATCAGCTTTAATAGCATATACAATATTAGCATATACTAAGAACTTATGTAAATACAGAAGCATCATCTTATAAAGAGCGTGTTTATTATCAACACACTCATCATATACTTCTACACCTTTGAATCCAATATCTTTCTTTAACAAATTCTGGGCTTCAGTTAATAATTTGATACACTTAGTCATATTTTTATTATAAGTATCAACTGACTCAGCAATACCCATATAATTATTTACTACAGTATCAAAATATTCTCTACTAGTTTCTTCACTATATTCTTCTGTATAGAAGTTCTCTCCATTTCTAAATTTCAGATAAGCAGATTCAGTGAAGTCTTTAGGAGCAATTCTACTGCTATTCTTCAGGATATCTTCAAATACAGATTTATACCCACTCAAGCAATCTTCTTTAAGAGATTCTAATTCTTCATTATAATCTTTCAACGCATCACTAGTTAAGTGAGCTTCGTATTTAGATACAGTACTAACAATAGACTCCAATACACCAATAGGTTTATCTAATGAAGGAATATCTTTATCTAAGTTAGTATATTTACAAGTTACAAATGAACCATACCCGTCAGAATTTGTATGTCTAGTATCAAAGGCATACATCTCCATCAAGATATTTTTAGAAATCTTTTTTTCTGTTTGACGATGCATAGTCTTAACTTCATCCATAATATCAGAGGACTCATTATTTATCATATTCAAGACTTTAGCACCGTTTTTAACAGACATTTCTATTACATTTGTATTATTTGAAAGAGAGCTATACTCATCAGTATAGCAACTACTTTCAGAGAATATTTTTCTAGGAATATCTTTTAAAGAGAAAGTCTTCTCCATATTATTTAACTCCTTTCTTTTTGGTCAAAGTTTATATAGATGTTAGACTAGTACAAAAGAAAACCCCTGTAGTCATATGACTACAGGGAGTCAGAGTCTTGTTTTGAAAGATGTGAGAATTTCAAATAAATGACTAAAACAAAAATAATACAAATTTACAAATTAGAATTAGTTGTTACCAAAATTAGTCTTAGTATAATAGCGAGAGTCAGCTTTAATTAAAGCCTTCTGAGCTTTTAAAACATCACGTTTTACGCTCATACCATATTTCTTAACAATAGCAGCAATTGCAGCTTTACGAGCCCTCTGAGCTTTCTTCAAACGCTTCCAATCAGAAGAGTTCTGCTGTTTTGCTTTTTCCATAGCAGCCAAAGTGATACGACGGTTGTAGTCGTCCTGTTTAGACAGACGAACAATCGTGCGGCGTTTAATACCGCCATTAGCTTCACACAGTGCTTTGACTTCTGCAGATTCCAAGAATTCTTTTCTTTCGTCATCAGACATATGATTTACATAGTCGATGAAAAGAGTTTCAAATAATGCGCCCTGATCCTGAATACCATCAGTATTAGTATCTTCGGATGCATTATATCTTTCATCAAGCATAGACATTGATATGTCACCTCCGTGATATATTTTGTAATTGTATATACAACTACAGTTAAGTAGTTTTAATCAAATGTTTAATATATTAATTAAAAATCTACGTTAAACTCCACATTTTAATACTATTATGGTAAATTTCATTTAAAGAATATATTATAGTACTAGAAGGAGATGAAAATTGTATGGCAGACATGAAGTTGTATAAAAAATTATATATCAAAAATTTATTACTTGATACATTTGATAAACTTGATATTTGTACTTATGAAGAAAGACTTCAGTTTATAGAGTCATTAAAAGAAACAGTAGAAAATGATCATTTAGCTACTGAATGTATGAAATGCCCAGTTTGCAATCAGTATTCTGCTAATGCAGATTGGAACTGTAAATATGATCCATTAGCAGGATGCTTTGTATATGTTTGCCCTAAATGTCATACATCAGTATTACCTGTATAATATTATAGAAAGAAGAGAGTAATATTATGAAATATACTACTGTAAATGGTAAAAAAGCATTTAACAGATTTATTCAACTTTGTAAAGCTGAAAATAATAATCTTATTAAATATATTAATACTAAAAATCTAGCTTATCGAAATATTTTAATCAAGCATTCTGAATTTGATATTACAGATATAGACAGATCAATATCTCTGTACTATGATAATTGTAGTATAAAAAAGAGAAGAATATGCAGAAGAAGATTCAAAGCAGGAAAAGATTACTGGCCTTATGATAATCAATGAGGTGATAGTAAATGAATGATAGACACAGACAACGATCAAGAGTTGCAAATAAACGTCTTTATAAAATACTTAAAAAGTTTAATACAAATAAAAAGGAAGTTTATAATAAATTACAAAGAGTAGCCGAGAATTTCTTTGTAATTATTAATGATATCTTTGAATAACTAGGAGTGATATATTATGTACGATAGATCAAAGTATTATGATTTAGAAAAGGAATCGTTATAGGCAAATATAAATTATTACAATTCATAAATCCAGATAAACCGATTACTACTAGTTCAGATATTAAATATAAAGTTGAATGTACGAAGTGTGGATGGATAGGTATCATTACATACAAATCCATTTTACGTACGAAAAAATTAAAGAATATTAAGTGTACCCATCAATATGGGTACACTATTAAACCAGGAGATATTTATGGTAAGTATACAGTAATTCAAAAAGTTCCAGCTAAGTTATGTAATAATGGATTACTAGTACCATACTTTCAATGTAAGTGTAATAAATGTGGTAATGTAGTAAGCGTAGCAGCTTCTACGTTATATGCTACTAAAGGTAGGATTCCTTCTAGTAGTATTAAATGTAAGCATGAACAAATAGAAAGGAATAAATAATATGGATATATTTTGCTGGTTAATGTTATTCATGTTTTTATGTATATTAGGAGTAGCATTACTGTTTACAATATTCATTTTATGTATAGTATTGATATGCTATGCAATATATAAAGCAATATCGTATTTATTTGAAGTAGAAGAGGAGGAGTAAGTTTATGGATCAATATGATAATAGAGGTATTCAAATACAATCTTCTGAATATTTAAAAGAAGACTATTCTAGTATGATGAGAATGTACCCAGAAGATGCTTCTAAAGAAAAAGCATTTGAAGAATACAATAACCAAATGTTTAGAGTAATGAGACTTCTTATCCCCACATTAGGAGATAATGAACTTGAACGAGCAATCTCTTATTCTATTAATAAAAGAGCATATAATGGTGCTATTAGAGTAGAAGACTCCTATAGAGGAGAAGAATTCAATAAGAATACCCAAATGATTGAAATGGTGAATTATTTATTGAGTCGTAAACCAATTCTCACATCATTTGGATGTATCTTTACTCAGCATGGTGATATGCCAAATCCCATGTACCAACTTATACAAGAATTCTCAGACAGACGGGATTCGTACAAGAAAGAGATGTTTAAGTACGAAAAAGGTAGTGAATTATTTAATAAATATAATTTATTTCAGTTGATCGCGAAAGTGGACGCAAACGCTTGAGTATAGGCCCGTTATTTGGTAACAAATAGCGTGAACAGTGGTGAAATGCTGGAAAGCGGTAAAGCCCTAATAGCTACAACGTAATCTGTAAAGATAAGCGTGAATGCCGTCGAAAGACAGAAAAAATATTAGGGATGGTATATGCTGAGATAAAAGCTTATATAATCTTACTCCAATTATATAAGTGCTAAGTACCTTTACAATCTGTAATCAGTTACTGAGAATACATATTCGTATTATTTCTTTCAGGGTTACATTACTTCCATAAAGATAGGAGGAATGATAAATCATGGAAGAATATAATGGATTAATAAAATTTGCATATGAAGAACAATGGTCTTTAATAAGAGACCCGAGAGTTAGGCCAAATATGTATTTGGTTAGTACATTCGGAAGAGTATGCCATGCTTATTCAAGGGAAATACTACGACTAGAATTAATTAATAGTGGGTATCTTACAGTTCATTTAATAAGATCTGATAGTGATGATAGAAAATACGTATCATGTCTAGTTCATCGTTTAGTTGCAGAAGCATTTATTCCTAATGATAGTCCGTTAAAAAATACAGTCAATCATATTGATGGAAATAAATTAAATAATTATGTATGGAATCTTGAATGGATGACTCAATTAGAAAATAATATACACGCAGATTTATACAAATCTGGAGTTGAGCATTATAAAGCTAAGCTTACAGAAAAACAAGTTAGAACTGCATGTGAAATGCTGTCTAAAAATGAACGATATCGAGATATAATTACAGCTATTGGATTAGACCCTAATGAACCTAATAATTATGATATTATTGGAAATATTAGACGACGAATTACATACCTTAATATTAGTAAAGATTATGTATTTCCTTATAAAACAAGAATAAATAAACATTCTGAAAAAGAAATTCGAGAAATTTGTAAATGTATATCTGATGGATTGACTATGAGAGAAGCATTTACTAAGTTAACAGGAAAAGTATATTCTTGTTATACTGATAAAAGTTTTAACGAATTGTATAGAAATATAAAAATTAGAAAAATATGCAAAGAAATAAGTAACGAATATGATTTTTAGTTCAACGACTATTCCTGAAATGGAAGTAGAATACAAGTGTATTCGAAGCGCCACTGGTCCTATTTAAAAATAGGATTATAATATAGTCTCGCCATCATGGTAACACCATGAGAAGTTCATAAGAGAACTGCGTAAATGTTTCGACGTTCCCAAACGCACGCATTTACGTGAAGATAGTCGATTTACGGGAGTTCCGGTGCGCCGTCGTCGATATTTTATAATATTCATGTTGCATCTTCTATTACTAGACAGGGTAGAAGTAGTATATCTGCATCTATCATGTTCTTTGAAGCATTCTTAGCAAATAATACAAAATTTGGTTCTTTAGATGAAGTATTTACATTTATAGATAATGTATGTATGGAGAGACCAAATAGATCTCGAGAGAATTATGATACTAATATTTTGGATAGAAATGTATCTGTTGAAGAATGTTTTAATAAGCTAGTTCTTACATGTGGATATAATTGGATTCCGAATAATATAGAACTAGATATGATTTGGGCGGCAGTATGCCGTTTAGATCAGCAAGACATTAATAGAATTTATTATAAGAATAATTTATTTGAGTTTTTTGAAAATTCTACTCCAATGAATTTATTAATAGACATTTTAGGATCTTTAGATACACCATTCTTTGATCCCAATAAACCGCCAAAGTCTATTGAATTCAAATTATCTGTATTGGATAATTTAGTATCCGAATATATATTTTATAATTATCAGACTATAGATAAGATTGAACGAGTAGAACGTCTTATTAGAGAAGTGGTTGTTGTAGTAGATACAGATAGCTGCATGATCAATCTAGACCCATGGTATCACTATGTAGAAGAGAAGATTAGAGGTATTAATATTCCAATTAAGAATTACGATATTCAGGGAGATAAATTGTTAGATAAAGAAGATATTAATGATGGCTCTGATTGTAAAGAAGAGATTACTCAGTTCTATGATTTTTATAATGACGAAATTATAGAAAAGAAAAGAGTTATTAATCCAACTAAGATTATTGCAGAAGACGGATTGAGATACTCCATTATTAATATTATGGCATACATTATCTCCAATTGTTTGCGTAAGTATTTTGATAAGATTGGTAGACTTCATAATACAACTAACAAAGAACACGATTTCTCGTTCTTGATTATGAAGAATGAATTCTTATTTAAACGTATTCTTCTTACAAATGTAAAGAAACACTACGCTACATATGTAGAAGTGCAGGAAGGAAAAAGAATACCAAAAGGAATAGATACTTCTCTTGATATTAAGGGTATGGAAATAGCCAAAACAACAGTACCAGTTTCTACCAAAAAAGCATTATCTAAGATTCTCTATGAAGATATATTGAATTGTGATAATATTAATCAATTACAGATTCTTAATGATATAGCAGTATTAGAGAGACATATTTTAGACAGTATTAAGTCTGGATCTTTAGAGTATTATAAACCAGTAAAAGTTAAGTCTATTGATTCTTATAAAGAACCAATGTCTCAGCAAGCAATCAAGGGTAGTGTAATATATAATGCTCTTAGATCTTCAACAGAACCACCAATCAATTTAAAAGAAGCTCAGTCTAATGTATTTGTAATTAAAACAGATATTACAATTTCTAGATTAGAAAACGATTATGAATATAAAGAGAATTATCCAGATAAGTATCAAATCTTTATGGATATATTGTCTAAGAATTCTTTGAATATTTATAATGAAAAAATATCTATCAATCATAGAGAAATAACGTCTATCGCCATACCAGATGGACTTGCAACTCCTGTATGGTTAATGCCATTTATCGATTATGATAGTATTCTGAAAGACAATATTTCGGGTTTCCCATTAGAATCTGTTGGCTTTACAAAATTAAATACTAATTCAGCTATATCTGGTATAGTACATTTATAAGAGGTGAGCAGAGTAATGTATGAAGATAAAATTAAAAAGATATTAGAATTGATGGATGTACTTAACAAAGAGAAACCAACACCATCATTAGATGATGAACAATCCAGTTTACCATCTGTTCAAATAAGAACTCTTGTAAAAGATATTTTATATGAAAATGGTAATCTGGTTCTCAATAGAGAAAAAGTTCTTCTCTTTAGAGAAAATGGTATTACTCTTTCAGTTGAGTACTTTAGTATGGCAGATAAAAGATACGTATGTGTAATGAAAGATAATGTGGGAATAATGATAGATGAATTTAAACCATAATTAGAGAGTAGACCATATGGTCTGCTCTCTCCCTTTTATATTAAATTTATTTTTAATTGGATATTATATAAGTAGAGATACAAATGTATCTAAAAGAATTATTAAATATTTTTTAATATAGGAGGTCTTTTATTATGGCTTACGAAGATTTAACAGGAAAAACAGTTGGTAAGTACAAATGTATTGAAATGGTTGGTAAACGTAGTAACGGAGTACCAATCTACAAATGCGAATGTAAAGATTGTGGGTGGATTGGAGATGTCAATTATAGTACAATAATTGATTCCGATAACCATCCAAAATGTGCACACAAATGGAATTATAATGATTGGATTGGTAAAGATATTGGTAGATATCATGTAATATCAATTGATCATGTAGAAGAAGTTCCATTTGGTACAAGTCATTATCCAAGATATTATTTTAACGTAATGTGTAATAGATGCGGAATGCCAGCTATTATTACAGATAATGATATAAAGAAAGATATGAAAAATACAAATTTAAATGCGATAACAAAATGTTCTCATAATGTTGATGAATCTAAAATAGTTGGTATGCAATTTGGTAAATATAAAATTACTAAAAATATGGGTAGAGTTAATGGTAGAATAATGGTAGAAGCTGTTTGTACTAAATGCGGATTTGTTAAAACTTATAGACTTAATGATCTTAAAGATAGATCCAACGACAATCAGGAAATATGCACTCATAAATATACATGGGATCAAGAAAAAGAAAGAGAACGCTCTGGAGAAATTATAGCAGATAAAGGTATTGGTGATACTACTATGGGTAAATATAGTATCATTCAGTTTTTAAAACGGGATGAGTATGGCCATCGAATTTATTATGTTCGCTGTAATAGATGTGGATGGGAAGGTAATATGGTAGACCATAATATACTTGCATCAAAAGATAAAATAAATTGTGTGCATCAGACTTCCAGTAATATTTGGTCTACTGCTAGATTGGGATATATTTATGATGCTATGGTAGATAGATGCTATAATCCTCATAATGTAAATTATCCTAATTATGGAGCTAAAGGTATAGGTGTGTGTCCAGAATGGTATGATCCTAATGATCCTAATAATTATATTGGAAAAAGGAATTTTAATAAATTCGCTGTAACTCATGGGTTTACAGATTCACTTAGTATTGATAGAATAGATCCTACTAAAGATTATTCTCCAAATAACGTTCAATTTGTTACTCGAAAATATAATTCTATATTTAGAGCTAATGTAGAGGTTATACATATAATAGGTAATGGAATCGACATTCCTGCTACTATTAGCGGATGGGAAAAAATATTAAATATTGCTGACGGATTTTTAAGAAGAACATTTAATCCTTCTTTATATCCAGATCCTGCAATGAGATACTATTATATGGTATCTTATATTGTAAATGTATTACAACCTAATGCTTTACCAGGATCATTTGTATATAAAGTATATTTTGAAAAACCAATAGGATATGATTTTAAAACTTCATTCGATTTGTATCCTACTAAAAAAGAATAATAAATACGGAGGTCCATATGGACCTCCGTATTATTTAAATTAAACTGCAATAATCATAGGCTGGAATCTATTACTTGCACTTACATAACTATCACGTAAGACTGTAATACAGTCATCACGCCTAGCTGAATAGTCCACCAATACATCCAAATTCAAATCAGTTGTAGCAAATGCACTCTCCACATTCTGATAGTATTTGAGTTGGTGATATAAGAATATTGCTACATCACAGCAAGCTAATTGCTCAAATACTTCCATTTGTGTTGGAGGTATAGTCATTAAATTTTTTGAATGTTTAACAAATAATTGTATAGGTATAGCTTTTAAGTATTGAGTCATATTATTAGATAATGCCGACTCAAGTCTAATCATATTAGGAGGAACGAATTGTAAGTATATAGAACACTTAAGCATACTAGTATGATCATTCAACATTTGGTACATTCCTATATCGTCCATACTTATAGAGTTGGAGAAAAAGTCAAACATTGAAAAATAACTAGCAGTACCATATCCCCATCCTGGAGAGGTCTTACTTAATTCATTCCAAAGAATATCTCCACAACCTAAAATCTCTACTGAGTTACATACCTTCTCATCTATTAAATATACATTACCTTTCTTTCTATCGTCTGTAAGATAGTATGGTATCATGTGAGGGATAAAGCGTGAGAAAGCAGTTAGTGTTTCTTTTTCTATTACTTGATCTGCCCATACATCTTTACTAAGAGATTCTGGCAGATTAAGTTGTTTGGTTCCTAGTCTATGCTCTATTAGATTTAATAAGTCTGTCATTCTGTTTAACATCGGCATATAAATACACCTCTCTTTATTGTATCTATTTTAATGGATTTATTAAAATGTTAAAGAGGTATCAACTTAATTATTAATAGGTAATTTATTTTTTAATGAGATAATATATACATGAATGGAATTGGGTATACATATGTATACCCAAGTATAAATTGTTTGTTTTTATTATTAAATATAAGGAGTGGAAAGTATGAATGTACCAACTGATTATTTAACTAATTATCAGAACTATTTTGTATTTGAATCATTAGTGAGAAATGGTACTATGAGTATTAAGACTAGTGATATTAATCTTAGTAATTATCAAGATTATTATTACGGGATTAAAAACATTTTAAAAGACGGGATTGAGTTACAAAGAGTACAGCAGATGAAAATTACGGTGGACTTTGGGAATGGTGATATCGTAAATCTGTCTATCTTTGATTTGTATTATAATATCATTATGTGGTATATAGTGATTAGAACAGGATTGGTAATTGATGGTGGAGCACTGTTCTATCCGAAACATATGACACAAAAAGCAATAAAGAAATATTTAGATAAATATGTAATTCTGAATAGAAAGAAGTTTAGTCCTAAAGAAATTAATAATATATTAGACGATACTTTATACAGGTTTAGTGATGTAGATGAATTCTCATTCTATTTGGCTAATACTATTAATCTAAAAGATAATATTGAATTAATGAATGCAATTCCTGAATTCAATGATCTCTTACATACATCATTAGAGAACGTTAGAATAGAGAATGTTAAAGATGAAGGAATGAAGAGAGCATATCGTAGTATAGAGATTATTAAAAATGATAGTGAAAGAGTGCTGGGATATGATCACTGTTTAAAGAATTCTTTTGAAGCAGAAGAAGGAACTAATGAAAGACAGTATAAAGAATTTGCGATACATATTGGATCTAAACCAAATGGTAATGGAGGAGTACATCCGCATATTATTGATAAGAGTTATTTGACTGCTGGTTTGGAACATGTAGCCGACCAGTTTGTTGATTCTGCTAGTAGTCGTGTAGCTCAGATTCAAATGAAAAAGAATACTGGGACTAGTGGTAATTTTGCTAGAATATTAGGCGATAATAATATGGATTCTATTATTAATCCTGATCCTAATTTCAAGTGCGATACCAAAAACTTTGAAGTGTATACAGTAGAAGATGAAAAGTTCTTAGATATGATTGTTGGTAGATATTATAAGTTGGATCCTGATGGGGCAGATTTCTTAGTTGGACCTAAAGACTATTTCTTAATTGGAACGACTATTTACATGTATTCTCCTATGACTTGTGCTAGTGCAGCCCACGGTAATGGAATATGTTACAGATGTTATGGTGATCTGGCATATGTAAATAATAATATTAAAGTTGGTAAATTTGCTTCTGATGAATTAAGCTCTCAGTTAACTCAGAGACAATTATCTGCTAAACATTTGTTAGAAACAGTTGTTAAGAAGATTATTTGGAGTAAAGAGTTTGATTTAATATTTGATATTAACGTAAATAAAATCTTCATCAAACCAGAGTCTACAGGGTATCTGTTTATTAATCCAGAAGAAATATATTACGAAAATGAAGATGAATACGTTAATAATATGGACGATGATGATATGGCCAATACCAGATATATTACTGAATTAGAGTATATCGATAGTCTTGGAGTTCAGCATGTAATCGGATCTGAAGATGGAACTAATATGTATCTTACTAAAGAATTCGAGAAGTATTTACAAACTGGTGCTGAAATGACTGATGATGGTATGTACAAGATAGACATATCTTATCTTGCAAGTTCAGAGTATACTGAATTTGATTTGTTCTCAATTCATATCAGCAATAATGATATTGGTAAAAACCTGAAAGATATAGAGAATCTAATTAATAGAAAGAATACTACCACGTCTTTTAATAAAGATCAACTGTTACAGCAATTAGTAAGACTGATTATAAATGGTAAACTTAATATTAAAGCTGTACATCTTGAAGTATTATTAAGCAATCAGATTAGATCTTCTAGAGATATATTAAAGAAACCGGATTGGAGTGATGAAGATCCGGAATACACTATTCTAACTCTGGATCAAGCTCTTAAAGATAATCCTAGTGTTATCAATAGTTTGATCTACCAGAACTTAGGATATGTATTGAGTTATCCTTTGACTTATAAGAAGAGTCAACCTTCTAAGATGGATCTGTTCTTTATGCTTAGACCTCAAGATTATATAGCAAATTATGTTCCAGAGGACCATCCAAAGACTTATAAAGTTACACCTGCATATCTGACGTATGAAGGTATGAGAAAGTTGGATGAACTGGAAAAAGAAATGAGTGGTAAGAATGATGATAGTTCCATCCCCAATAATTAGTTTTCTATATGTATCATTAGCAGCTTTAACGCTGCTAATGATACTGCAAATAGTCTTTTTTAATCTTAATACTAAGATGACAGAAGGGCAGTTTGCTATCGTAGTTACACTGAAGATTGTATTTACTGTAAATGCTTTATTATGTACATTAGCTGAGATAGAATACTTTTTGCATAATGAATTGTATGAAGAATTGTCTTTTATTGAAGCTGTACCAGCGTGTATTAATGCTGTATTAAATTATAAGTTTTAGGGGTCAATAAAATGAATTACACACCAAAGATAGAATGCTTTAATACACATATTGTAATTCACAATTATGAAATGGAAGATAGTGTTGAATTTGAAGAATACTTTTCAAGCTACAATAAGATGACTAGACGTTGGGAATTCCCAGCTGGAATAGAATTTCATACTGGTGATGAAGAAGAAGAAAAACATGTATTGATTCCAGGAGGATTTGATAAAGGACTATTGATAGATTGGTTTAATGATTTTCCTACTAAAGTAGATACATGTGATGAATATGATAAAAATATATTTATAAGATTAGCCTATGGTCCAAGAGATGATGTACAACAAGAGGCTATTGACTTTATAGTTGGAAAAGGGAAATATGAGTCTATTAAGAATAAACCACAGTTATGTGTAAATTTAAATACTGGTGCTGGTAAAACATTTGTAACTATTGCTTGTTCTGCATATCTTGGATATAAATCTATTATTATGCTTTCTTCTTTAGGATGGATAGATCAATGGAAAGCTGAGATAATGAGACATACAGATACAGCTCCAAATGAAATTTATATTATTACTGGTGTAAGTAGTATAGCAATGATATTACAAGGAAGAGTTAAACTTAATCATATTAAATACTTTCTTGCTAGCCATCAAACCATACATTCTTATGCTATGAACTATGGTTGGGATAAGGTTACAGAATTATTTAAGTTATTAAGAGTTGGTATTAAAATATATGATGAAGCCCACGTATACTTTAAAAGTTTATGTGAAATAGATTTTCATACTAACACTCATAAGACTCTATATTTAACTGCTACTCCAGCAAGATCTCAACAAGATGAGAACAGAGTGTATCAATCTTCGTTTGCAGAATGCCCTAAGATAAACTTATTCAACGAAGAGACTGATCCTAGAACTCATTATGTAGCATTAATGTATAATAGTCATCCATCTGAAAGAGATATCTCTAAGTGTAATAATAAGAGAGCTCAAGTGTTTGATGTAAATGCATATTGTAGATATGCTGTTCATAATCCTACTTTTTATAAAATATTACGTATAGTATTAGAAGAGATATTTATTAGAGGAAAAGCCCTGATATATGTAGGTCTTAATGATGCTATATTACAAATCAAAGATTGGATTATTTATAATTATCCTTGGTTACAGAATCAGATAGGAATATATACTTCTATTATACCTAGAGATAAAAAAGAAGAAGAAAAGAATAAGTTAATTATTCTTACTACAACTAAATCTGCTGGTGCCGCTCTTGATATTAAAGGACTGAAAGTTACAGTTATATTAGCTGAAATATTTAAAAGTCAAGTAGTTGCTAGGCAGGCTTTAGGTAGAACCAGAGATAGGAATACTACATGTATAGAATGTGTAGATACTGGATTCAGTGCTGCTACAGCATGCTATAATAATAAGAAACCAGTAATGGAAAAGTACGCATTAGATACTGAAGAAATATTCTTAGATGATAATATGATAGAAAGTAGAGTAGATGAAATTATTAAACATGAAGAAGAGCGTATTAAAACGTTTTATGACAGAGATGGATTGATAGAAATTGCCGAAATAATAGAGTAGACGCATCTGCGTCTACTCTAATTTAAATTTGTTTTCAATTATATACTATAATTATGAATAAACGAGAAAGGAGGATTCGTTATGAAGTCTATCTGTTTATTCATAAGAACGCATAGTATATTAATACAGGCTATTGTATTAATAATACTAGCAAATGGGTATGTAGTTAATAACTTTTACTCATTAATTATGATTGGGATATCTGTGGTAGCGTTACATGAAGCTATCAATTTAAAAAACATTTATTCCACCAACGATATACTTGGAATGATATTCATAAATATAATGAGTATCTCCTATATATTGTTTTAATACTATCATGTAAAAACGGAAAGAGTGTAGATGCACTCTTATCCTCTATATAAATAATAGACTAATGGAAGTACAGACGATAGTCCAAGGCTTCCCAATTATTTTTTCTACATACCCATTATCTACATGTTTACCTTAGCTTATTTTACGAAGAAGCTTTATTTCTTTTTCTTTTTGTTTATTTGCTTCTTTATCTTTTTCATTATGCCTATGTAATTTTTGTTTTATAATTTTATTACTTAGATTATTTGGATTTGGTATAGTTCCTTTTAACTGTCCTTCACGTCTCTGTATTTTTTCACTATTCAATTCTTTAGCTTTTTGGTATTCGTGTTGTAAATCGTCATATTTACTAGCTTGCTGTTTGGCTTTTTCTTGATATTCTTTATTATCTGAGAGCTTATATACTTGACTTTTAATATATGCTTTGGATAAATTTTTATTGAATTTCTTTTTGTTATCTTTGAATTCATCTTTATCTTCAGTATCTCCACCAAGAGCTTCAAACCCTATTGTTTTATTTTTATAATGTTTAGCAACTGCGGATATACCTTTTTTAAGACTCGGTTCAAGAGTAACCCCAGATTTCTTTTCAGCTTTTTTAATCCATTTTTTCACACCCTCAGTATAAACATTGTATTCTTTCATCAGATCAAAATTATCGTCAGAAATATTATTAAAAAGATCAATAGAATCAAAGTATTCTTCAGAACTTTCCCATCCATTGAACTTTTTCCATGCATTAATAGGGCCTGTTACATCAATACCAGTATCGCCTGTTTTGATTTTTAACCCAGCTTTCTTAATAGCACTTTCAATAGTCATAGTGGAAGATTTAATACCAGTTCTTTTAGCAAAATCCTGTCTAAAACTCTTAGTCAGAATTCCACCACCACTAATAATTCCACCATGCTGTGTATACGGATTACCAATATTTCTATCAGAAAAGATTCCTTTAAATGTACTGCCCTCCGGAGCTTCTAATATTATAACTTCAGTATTTTTTTCTTTATCCCACCAGTCTTCATCTACTGTTATAGTATTGTCATCAATATGGACGTGTTTAATAAAATTATTATGCTTAATCCATCTAATGACAGATTCTTTTAATCCAGGGCTAGCTACAGCAGATGTTACTCTATTTATATGACCCCAAGGAATACCTCCAGCTGTAGCAGCACTACCAAATAAAGAACCCCATGTTTTAGCAGAAATACAAGCATACCAAATCTTTTTATTTGCTTCTTCTAACATAATTTGCTCTAATACACTTATCATAATAATCACCTAATTACCAGGATTGAAGTTTTTAAAATTCATATTTTCATCGACTTGTTTTTTAGACAGCTCATTTGGATCCATACCAAAGTTGGTAAATAACGAATTTGGTAAAGTAAACTGCCCACCAACCATACTCTCTGTTTCTTGTAAAGGAATATGATAGTACTTAGAGTAAGCTTCTCTTGCAGCTTTATTTTGAAGCATATTCATTAACAACTCGTTTTCTTTTACACGCTGTTGTTTAATGAAATCTCCAAACATGGTACCCATACCTTGTTTAAGAACTTTAAGAGATTCGTTCATCTCTTTAAGAGTCTTTTGCTCGTCTTCTTCAGGAAGTTTAAGTTCTTCAATTATCTCTACATACTTCTTTTCAAGATCAGTATCAGCACCAACAATATCATCAACACTATCTTCAGTCTTAATTGGAACTTTATTGATATGGAAGTTTTCTTTGATATTCTTACCTTCATACCATACATATAGAGCCATTAATAAAGAGAATACTAAGTCATCGTGAGAATTCTCGCTGTGTTCTACTTTACCATTTCTTTTAACCACCATCTTAGATAATTCATCTAATAAGACAGGGCTATTGAACTTGTCTTTATGGCGTTCCATTCTTTCTCTTAATATTTCTATTAAGAGATCACGCATATCTTTACTAGAATCTAATCCATATACTTTAGTACGTTGTTTTCTTCTAACAACTCTTCCAAAAGCGTCACTGGTTTCTTCTATAACTCTATCTTTAATTTCGTAATAAAGATTTTGTTTAATTCCACCAGGCTCTTTTAGTTTAGCTATTAATGATGCCCCAAAACCCATTAGTTTCTTTATAGACGCAACTCTATAAAGCTTGGTTCATTCCAAGTCACTTCCATTACAGAACGTGAGCAGATCATATGTCCATCTCTATAAAATATAGAGAGCGGTATTTTTCTTCCACCATAAGCTTGTGGTTCTACTCTCCCGTCAGGAGATGATCGTTGAACGTCTACTATTTATATTAAATAGCATTTCGCTTCTGAACAAAGGTATTCTATTTAAGAACTTAACCTTCTTCCCAGAAATTAACACCGGAAACTGGTAAGTCGCCTTACCAGCTGAGATTGCTTTCGCTACTCCATTACGCTCTATATTAATTACAGCGTTGGGCATCATAGTTCTTACTATCCATATTAGTACTCGTGCTGTATCTGGAATGCTCATATAGTTACACTTTATACCAGCTATATATTTAGTAGTCTTACTATCTATAACTGATATAGCGGTATAGTCTCGTTTATAACCGCCAGATACGTCGACGCCTACTATAGGAGGATTGATAGGTACGCCTGCCACACTTACTTCAATAGTATCATAAATATTCAGGTTATATTTATTTAATACTAATACTGTATTTATAGGCTCGTGGACCATACCTCTTAATGCTTCAATATCATCCTGCGAGAAAGGAGAGTTTTCAGGTGTATCAATCCATTCAAGTAAAATCTCTCGACGGATAGCTACCATATTCCATTCCATTTCTTTGCAGACTCTATAGAACCATTGTTCCCCTAAGCCTAATTGTTTATATGTGTATCTAATATAAACATAGTTAGAGTTCATATTGTTAGCTATAATATCCATTATTTCTTGATATGATAAATCATACCAAGCTTCACTGAATACTGTAGCATTCTGTATCATTCTAAAAGCATACTCTCCTTCAGGTGTAGAAAGTATGCCTGCAGTTGTAGTAATAGTAACTCCATAAGGAGCATTAACTTTAGCTGCATTTTCGAATGCTTTCATTAATGCAGGAACACCATTTACATAAATAACATCATTAAATTTAGTAAATGCCCATTCGTCTAACCAGAGATTTGTAATGGTATGACCACGAATCAAGTTAGCTGCAGCCATTGCATTTCTAGCACTCGGACTAGTTCTAATGATATTATGATTAAATGGATTTTGTATAGTAGTAACTGTAGATGGTAATTTCTTCTTTTTACCAGATACAACTGAATACTCTTGATCAAACTGTAAATAAGATGGTAGCATGCTACGCACTGTCTTCATTTGATCCAAGTTTCTTTTAGCGTCAGGATGCTGTTTGTTCATGAAGAGCATAGCACTATTAGCAGAACCAAAGTTATATATCCATAAGTATCTGACATTAGCTGCCATGGTCTTACCAACCTGACGAGGCATCTCAAAGAATGTATTTAAGTTGTACATCGTACAAAAGTTGTATGCTAGGTTTCCACGATTTAGTTCATACCGTATACCCTGAGGAGAACCAGAAGAAGGAACTCTAACCACTTCTCTAAGAAAGTACCAATAGTTACGCTGTACTTCTTTAAGAATTTTAGTTTTGATAGCTAAACTAAGATTAGGGTCATACGGATCAACTCCTGCTAAATCAGGATCATACAAAACAAGCATGAATCTATTATTCTTTATACCAATAGCTTTTAAATAATGATGCATATTTAAAAAACTAGTGTTACTAGTACTCATCTGATAATAAGGTTTCAGATATTGAGTCTGAGGAACCATTTGTCTCGAATTAGGAGATATTAGATTATTAATAATACTCATTAATTATTCTCCTTTCTTTAGAATTATTTGTATGTTCGGCAAACTCATTTTCTCTTGTATATTATATAAATAGATTCATATATGAATCTATTTATATAATTATATATAATTAAAGGAGGCGTTAGAAATGAAAGTTAGTGAGATCATTCAAGATTATAATCAACTTTTAACAACGATTGAACGTTTAAGTAGAGAATTAAAGGAGAACACAGAAAACTTTACTTTTGATTGTTTTCCAATGTTTTGTAAAAAGGCAGATGAACTTCAAAAGTTGGTCAATGAATTTCAAGTGTTTATTGATGAAGAGGTTAGTATTGTAACCTCTAAAACAAATTCTTACGATTTATCTGAAGATGATGAGAAAGCATTATCTGGCATTATCGAAAAAGAAAATAAAGAAATATCTAGTATTAAGGAAAATCTTTCTACATGGATGATGGTATTATGGTATGATGCATTTAATCGTACTGATAAAACTATGATATCGTCAGATGAATTTGATGAAGAAGGAAAATATGAGTATATCGATGCCGAGATTTGCGGAATTCCTTTCAACGTTCATACATTCTGCAATATTGTTAGGATGCTTGTTAAGATAAATCCTAATAGTACACCTAATGAATTGTGGGATGGTCAAAAATCCGCATTTACGTATAAAAATCAGATATTTGAAGCCGAATATTTTTATGGTCAAGGATCAGAATATACTTTAAGAATATTAGAACCCAACGAAGATATTCCTGCTGTGGTGGCCAATTTTGACAAACTATTTATAAAAATGGTAAAGGAGAAGAAAGTAGGAAAAATAAATGATTAATTTTGATGAATTTCAAAAATTAAAATCTAAACGTAATTCTGCTAAAGAGTCTTATGAATATGCAATACGAGATTTAAATGTAGCAATGAAAGATTATAATCATAGTCAAAAACTTGATAAAGAGGGGTTTCGGTTTCATTATGATCCTACTCCTGAAAGCTATTTAACTGCTAATAGTCCAGCTACATGCAGTTTTTTAAGATTAGTAGAATTCACGAAGAAATACTATGATATTAAAGCAGAGTATGAAGAATTGAATAGAGAATTTATGAGGCAAAGCAGAATAATTGATTTAGAATGCGAAATTGATGATTATATCGATCGTATTAAAAATAATAATTCATCTGATAATATTAAATTTCTAAAAGACGATTTAAATCAGTTATTTAAATTAATCAAATAATTTAAGGAGGAGATTGGTATAATGCCAGATAAATTAAATTATGATTATTTAAACAAACTTAGACAAGAAAAGTATTCTAAAAGTAGAGATTATGATTATTCGGTAAAATATTTGAATTCTGCTATTACCGAATCTCAAAGATGTATAAGTGATATTAATAGTTCAAATATAGATTATACAGAAGAAAAAAGACCTGAATTATCTTATTTATCAGAACAGTTTTTAAATCTTGTAGAAACTGCCAAAGATTATTATGATTCAAAAGCTGAATCCGAAAAAATAAATAAAGAATACAAAAGATTAGCAAGAATACTTGAATTAGAAGAATCTATTGGTAATTATATTAGATGGATCTCTAATGCTAATTATACAGATTATAATGAGCCATTAGAAAATGATTTTAATGAATTGATAAATTTAATTAAATGAAGGAGAGGATATACTATGGAAGAGTGTGAATTTGTATTAAAGGAGATAAAAATAATTAAAAAGATTCAAGACGAATCTAAAAAGTTAACAAAAGAAAGCAATAATCTTATTAACGAGTGTCTTTATAATAAAAATGCAGAATCATATAATACTACATTTGAAAAAGTGTTAACTCAGGTAAATGATATTAATAAGAGTATTATGGAATTGAAAGGATTTGTTACTACAAAATTTAACGAAAATATCAATTCTAATCCTAGTAATAATGATATTTTTAAAGAATATGAGGGTATATTAAATGCGCATTTAGAAAAAGAGAAATCTATTCTTGTTCATTTACTTGATTGGATGAATACATTATATGAAGATGCATTTAAATATTCTCAGATACAAATTATTACATCGGATGATTTTGACGACTGTGCTAACTATATTTATAGAGATAAAATAATTCCTGTAGACGGAATAGATTTCGATGTTAACGTATTCTGTTCTATAGTATCTGATTTAACTAGAATTGACCCCGATAGTGTAGAAAATGAATGGAATGGTAAAAAATCGTACTTTTTATATAAAAATAAAATATTTGAATCAGAATACGTACATGGGCAAGGATCATTATATACATTAAGAATATTACAACCAGATGAAGATTGCCCTAAATATGCTGTAAATTTAAAAGAGTTATTTATAAGCTATAAGCATAGATTTGAGGAGGAGTTTAATTAAATGGCGCACCATCGTGTATATGAGAACTTTGTAGTTATTGACTCCGAAATAATTTGGATGAATGAAGAAATAGTAAATATTATTACTCATATTCAAGAAGATGATAAATATATACATAGTAATGAATTTAAATTTAAAATATACTTTTTGACAATGACTAATAAAAATATTTATAAACTTGCTAAACATTGTATCGGAGTAATAAATTTAAATGAAGAGTATCATGATTTGGATGTAGAACGTGATATTAGAGCTATTGTTGACTTATCATCGGATATTGAGTATAGTATTACAATGATTGATAATGTTAAAATGGCTAATAAGTACGCAATACTGGATATATCAACTAATATTAAACGTATTGTAGATACGCTACAAGACATGAGTAATATAGCTGGTGGTATATGTCATTCAGACTATTGTTATGTCGAAAGAAAGCTACTTACAAAAGAGTCTGTTTATGGCGATAGTAAAAAGGAGATTTTGATAGAGAATGGAGAAACAAGAATTATTGAAGAAAACGTTTGAAATCCATAAGGCGATTAATCGCCTTATGGAATATGATGTCGATAATATAAAAATAGACTTAGATGAATTGTCTAAAAATAAGATGACTGAATATCAGTTCAAGATGTTATCAGTAGCATCTATTGCTATGGAACAAGTACTTTGGTCTCTTAAATTAGCATCAGATTGTTGTTGTGATGTGGAAAACGATTTGACTCTTGAGGAGAATGATAATGGGTAAAAGAGTCTGGTAAATATAATGCATGGAATGAGGAGGAATAAAATATGAAATCTTTAGTTAAAATTTTACTGATAACTTTTATGTGTATGATGGTTGTAGGGTGTAATCCTGTAGCTAGAAAAATGGGTGGTAATATGACCATTAATCTGAAACCAGGAGAAAAACTAGTTAATGCAACGTGGAAAGATACATCGTTATGGATTCTCACAAGAAAGATGAAATCTGATGATGTTGTTGAAACGTACAAGTTTAAAGAAGACTCTACGTTCGGTGTCCTAGAGGGCACTGTAACTATCTACGAATATAAGGAGGATAAGTAATGAAAGTAATAACAGCACCAAATGATTACATATTGAAACCTGGAGAAATATCTGTATTTTTAGCAGGTGGGATTACTAATTGCCCAAATTGGCAGGCTAATATTATTGAACAGCTTGACAACTATCATCTGCCTCAATTAGTTGTGTTTAATCCTAGAAGAGAGAACTTTCCGATTAATGATCCAAATGCATCTTATGAACAGATAGAATGGGAATTTAAATACTTAGAACGAGCAGATATATTTTCAATGTATTTTTGTGCATCTGAAAGTGATCAACCTATCTGTATGTATGAGTTAGGAAGATATATTTCTAGAATGCAGTCAAAGCATCCTACTACTTGGAAATATAGAATTGTTATATCTGTAGAAGATGGTTATAAACGTAAGAACGATGTATTAATTCAAACAAATTTAGCATGCGGAGATTTATTTGTTAATACACAAATGCCAATACTTCAAGATTATCACACAATAATGATAAAGCAATCTTTCCATAATATACTTGAATTAAGAAACTTTCGATATTAAAGAAAGTGATAAAGGAGGACTAGTAATTATGTCTGTTTATTCTACTCATGTAAATATTGAAAAGAGAACTGATGATGGTGTATATTGGTTAGTAGAAGGTATTGAATATCCTAATCTTATTACAGATGGTATTACATTAGAAGAAGCTATTGATAATGCTAAAGATGCTTGGTCTCTTCTTTGTACTGTATACGAAGATAAAGGAGTAGAGATTGACCCTCCCGATAATAAGTTTGATAATGAAACTTGGGATGGTGTATCCGAATTACAAGATGATACAACTAAAGTAGTTGTTTTTATCGATTCATTTGATATAGATGTGTATAGAGACAATGTATCAGACTATGATCCTGATAAAGAAACCGATGACTCTATGAAAGTAATAGAGGAGAATGTAGATAAGTAACGAATCAAAATAAATTGATAGAGAACGGTTTAAAACCGTTCTCTTTTTTAATAATCTTATATGAAGGATAGGAGGTATATATGATTAAAAGCATTCAGTATACTAATTTAGAAAATGTACCATCGTATTATGCTGCCGATGTTAAATCGTTAGCTCAATTTATAAAGAAACCAATGGAATTTAAAACTGGTATTAATGTTATTCTTGGGCCAAATGGTATAGGAAAATCAACTATTATCAGAGATTTAGCAAAATATTTTTATTGTTATAATACAGGTATTTTTGAATTTACAGATAGCGCTATAGACGAAGTATATAAGCACAGTTTAGATCAATATTGGAAAGCTATTGATAAACTTAGAGATGGAATGACAATCAGTTCTGATGGTCAAGTATGCTATATTTCATCTAAAAGATTTAATGGAAACGTTGATGTTTGTAACAGAGATTATGGTAATGATATGGATGGATTAGCTGAAGTATGGAACAATTTCCATTCCAGTAGTGGTCAAACCAATTTAAGATCATTTAATCATATATGGAATTTAATAAAGAAGTTGGATTTTGACGCACATAGAAAGAAAGTTATAATAGACTATAAACAAACTGATCAATATAAAAACAGGCATTTTGGTATTACAGAATTCTACCATATAGAGAATCCAGATTTAAGTCCTAGTGTTCCTACAATATTAATGGACGAATTAGATGCCAATCTAGATGTAGTAAATACTGTGTCTTTATTTAAAGCATTTGAAATACTATCAGATAGATTTCAAATTATTATGTCTACACATTCTCCATTACTCTATTATATAAAAAATGTAAATGTAATAGAATTAATTCCAGGATACTATAAGAAATGTGATGAAGAACTACATGCCTTCATGAAAGATCATAATCTGGGGTAGACTCATATGAGTCTACTCTAATTTAAATCTGTTTTTAATTATATACTATAGTTATGAATAAACAAGAAAGGAGAAGTATTAATATGAGTAATGATAATAATCGCCATAGAGCCATATACGGTCTAGCAACAAAGTATTTTATTAAATACACTAAAATAGGATACAAAAAATTTGTTGGGAATGATATTACTATGCTTTATAAATGGCCCATTTTTTTATACTATAGAAAGATAAGATCTAGGGCTATAAAACGCTCTAGAGAAAAAGATGCTGCTAAATCTTGGAAAAGGTTAGATGCACAGATTAAGAAAGATCTAAAAAAAGAAATTCGTTCTTAAAAAGCAATAAGTATACGGTAGGGAATATTCCCTACCGTATACTTTTTTAGAATTTTTTACAGAAGTTATTAATCTGGTTCTGGACAAACTTATTTAAAGGTACAATAATAGTCTGATAATCATCAGTTATCATAGTTACCTGAGTGCCTTCTTGGTTTACTTTGATACTCTGATAGAAAGGAGAAAAGTCGTTGCAAATAGTATATACATCGGCAGATTCTTTAAGAATCATTTTAACTACATCTTCATTCATGATAGGAGCGATAAAGTTGTCGTCTTCTCCTACAAACAAATTATTTCCTTTTTCAATAATCGATTCTTGTAATGTTTTAATACCTGTTGTGGACTCCGTTATACCTTGGGTATAGGCTTGAACATAAGACGGAAAATATACCCTATCCCAACACACGATTCGTAAATTTCCGACTTTAGAACGACCATTAACTATTTGAATACTTCCTAAAGAACGTAACGAAAATGACGGTTTTTGGCCACTCTTTAAATCTTCATTAAATGATTTACCTAATTCATTATTGGTACCACGAACCCACGATTTAACAACAGGACCTTCCATCCAAAGTTTTTGATACCAAACCTGTTCCAGCATAGGGTCTATCTTTTGCTGTCTAGCTAAGTTCATATCCAGCGGATGCCCCGCTTCGCCTTTCATATTCCCCGTAGTAACTAGCTCTTTAATACGATCTCCGTATATTTCTCTATGAAGATCTTCCGTAGCATAATATCGTCTATTACGGTTTAATACTTCAGCTACCTGAAGTACAGCTTCTGCTACCAACCAATCCTTATCTTTTTTAATAATATCACAAGATACAGCATCAGGTGGAACTGTAGACTCATTAATCATATAAGCTACAGGAGTATCATTTTTAAATTCTATTACATCAGCCATTTATTAAAGCCTCCTATATTAATAAAGTTATTAATTTAATGTCAGGATAATAGAGCATTATAAATTATAAATAGGTTATAACAGCAAAATAAGATATTAATATAGAAAGTAGATGATAAATATGATCAATATAGTTATTATGAATGATGCTGGTACTGATGGATATGCTAGTGTGTTTGAAGTTAATAAAAATAATTATTTTGCTAGAATATTTGAACACGATAATGAGATAATTTGTACTATTACTAGATTAGGTGAAGAAATTATAGTAGATCATCAGCATAGTAGATTTGAAATGGAAGATGAACCATTCTATGTAAATAAAGAAGCATTATTTGTATCTCCAACTTCTTTAGCTGGAAGAATAGAAGATTGTTTTAAAGAAAAAGTAAACTGGATATTTTTAAACGAAAATGGTGAATTATAAGAGTAGACTATATAGTCTACTCTTTCTTTTTGTATCTAAATAGGTATTGTTTATTCATGACCTCAACATTTGTGTAATACCGAATATAGATAGGAGGTAGATTTATTTGGGTACTTTTTCGAACTCAAGATTAGGTAGTACATTCAGATCAGATAATACTAGTATACATGCTGCAACGCACTCTTCTAGTGAAAGAAGTAGTATAATTAATAATATACTGGATTCAAAAATAAATAGAGTTAAAGATAATCCGTTTACTTTCTTTAATAGTATGACTATTACAGAAGTAACGTTTTATAATATTAATAAAGAATTCACTACATTAGATGAATCTCTTGATAATACTTTTAACTTTATTGGTCCTGCTAGTGGATTAAGATTCGATCAGATTAATGGTGTTATATTGTATGGTCTTGGTAGAGTAGAATTGGATATAGACGTTACCGAATGGGGACCAGAGGCTGCACCTATTGAAGGCGATTGCTATTTACCACCTAACTCTTTCACACCATATCAAGAATCTTATTTTGTAATTAATTATCTTACTGAAAATACTGGTAGAGTATTTTATTTCAGAATAACAGCAGTAAACCAAGATACATTTACTAATGGTAATAACTATTGGAAATTATCTTATAAACTGGAAGCAGTAGATCAGGATATTACTCCGCAATTAATTAATACATATCAATTCTTATCTTCTAATATTGGATATGGTGGGACTCTTGTAGATGCTGGATCATATGAATTATATGGGCAACTTAGTGAAGTAATCTCTCAATTAAAGAAATTCTATTGTGAGATGTTCTTCCAGAACTCTACTCAGACATTTATATTTAAATATGGAATGTTTGATATGTATTTCTATGATCCGTATTTGATAGAATTCTTAATTCGTAACAAAATATTTGCTACTAATGATGAAAACTACATTCATGTATGCCAACCGGCTGATCCACCTGTATATATGAAGATGGATTATAACCACACATTTTTTAGATTAATAGAAGATCCAGAGAATACTAAAGTATGCTATTATGTAGGATATGGGTTATTAGTTACAGATCCTATGTCTCTTATGGTTGTAAGATTAGAACCGTATTATATGATTACTGTAAGAGATGAATATGGCGATAGAATTACTGGTAATCTAATAGAACCAATTGATATATTCGATGGAGAATTATTACAATTAATTCCTGGATATAAAGATATGTATCCTGAGAAGTGTCCTTGTGGATGTGAAGAATTATTAGAAAAAATAAATCCATCAAGAGAGTACTATAAGATTATTTATGCATATTTAAATGGTAAAACTATTACTCCAGAAGCATTGAAACTTTTATCTCAGATATGCTTTGTTCCTTGTAAAGAATTGTATTATACGATTCCTGTATTAATTTATATTTTACAGAAAACAGCTAGTTCTTTAAACTTATCGGACGTAAATTCTAAGTCTAATGTAGATACTTCTACCCAAACTAATCAAGAAACTGCTAATATGATGAGTATTATAAACTAATGATGGGTAACATATAAATAAATCTTTAGGAAAGGAGACCGTTTTGTATGATTAAAGACGACTTTTCTAGCTTTTTAGAAGATCAAATGAGCCAAGAAGACGATTTCGATACAATGTTTTCATTGTCCGAAGACGGATTCGGGGCTTTTGATAATATATTTTCTACAGATTCTTTTAATGAAACAATGGATAATTTATTTCCTTGTGGAGTCAAAGAAGAATACATGCAGAAATTAGAACAAGAAGATTTTTAATTGATTAGGAGGAAACTCATATGTTGGATGAAAATATGGAATTTGATATTGATGCCATCATGGAGGGTACAGAGTCCACTTTAGACATCATTTTTGATGAAGAGCAGGCATTCGATGCTGAATGTGAAGCTACTACAATCTCTGATGATATCGATGATTCTACATTAGATAGTATGATTGGTTATGATGATCTCGTAACCGACCAGGATATCGATGATATTGATAGTGGAAAAACGCCGTCTGGCGGAGACCCAATTGATGATGATGCAGATGCTGCAGCTGATGACCCTGAGATCTTCCATCTGCAGAAAGATATCTTCCAGAATTCCTTGCTTACTGAAAATGATATTAAGAACTTGGATGAAGGAATGTCTCTGGAAGAATTTACTGCTAATTTCTTACATGAGAATGAAGGCTTAGGACAGGGATCTGAAATAGATAAGATTGACGGATCAGTATGCCCTGAATGTGGCCAGAGTCCTTGTGTATGCGCTGCAGAAACAGATCGTTTTGATCTGGATAATGATTATCATACTTATGATATGAAAGAGCTCGTTAAATTAGATGATGACGATGATGATGAGTTAGATTTCGATGATCATGACCATGATGATGACGACGAAGACGATCATGATGATGACCACGACGATGATGAAGATGAAGACGATCATGATGACGATGATCATTTCGATCTTCATTTTGATGATGAAGATAATGCACCTAGTTTCGCACCTGCTGGACCAGTTCAGCCGTTACATGGTGGAAAAGAATGTGGTGAATCTGGGACTGCTAGTGCCGAAGAAGATGATCTTTTTGAACATGAGGGAGGAAATTTAAAAATGGAAGATAAAGAAATGATTAAAAATGCATATGCTGAAGGATATGAAGATGCTATTAAAGATTTAGAAGCTGAACTGGAAGCAGCTGAAGCAGAAGAATCTTTACAGGAAGCTATGGATGACTTAGAAGAAGACATCGATATGTTAGATGAAGATGTCGAATTGGAAGAAGAAGTTGAAGCAGAAGAAGAAACTGAAGAAACCGAAGAAGAAATTGCTTCTTTAGAAGAATCTGGCTTAGAAGAAGAAATTAGTGATCTGGATTCCATCGACGAAGCTTTGGAAGATATTGAAATCTTTAATAAGTTTGAAGGCTCTAGCATTAATGATGATGACTATGATGCTAACGAAGATCTGTTTACTGGTTGGAAAGATAATACAGACGAAAAAGGTTTGGGACGTTATGAAGATCAGAACACTCTGCCTTTTGATCATGTAACTTCTGCTTCTTTTGATAATATGGATAAAGACGATTCTATTGAATCTATGCTGAAATAAAAAACAGAAAGTAAAGGTGGTACCCAATATTGGGTACCACCTAATTTAATCATAATAGTATGATTAAATCTTAGTCGATGTCGATTACGGTACGATCCTGATCCATAATTGACACCTCCTTTCTATTCTCTATTACTATAATATCTAATATAAAAAATTAATTTATACAAACAAAACATGTTAATAAAGTTTAGAATTGGTCACTCTAAACTAAAAGTTTGTTGAAAGAATATGGTTTATTTCTGATTTGCTTCCTTTTGATGCGCTCACAATTTATACCCCTAGCCTATAATAGGCTAGGGGTATATGCTCTCTTTAGTATTCTTCAGTACATTCTTTATCTTTATATACTTTCCAATGGTGTTTAGTTTTAAATCTATCAATAAGTTCACTAAATAACTTATCTATTTTAAATCTATACATTGGTTCATCCGGTGTCCATTCGAATGGTGCTGGATATTGTTCTATTGTTCCAGATAATATACAATAAAATGCTTTATGAAATTTTAGATTATTAATATGATCATCCAATGTGGATTTAAGATATCCAATACCAAATATTGTCGGCAATCTATCTCCAGGGTATTGAATATAAAATAATGGAGAATTTGGTACTGGAATATAATCTTCAAGAATTACTAACTCTGGTTCATCAGGTACTGTGTATGGAAAAGTTACTGGAACTATAGAATCTCTACTAGTAAATCTCATCTTATTCTGTTCAAATACTTTACCATCAATATTATAACATTCTCCAGTTTTTATATTTTTAAATACAGGTGAATATCTCTTATTCTGAATGGTATCATCATCTATTATATAATGATCTTTACCGTACCATTCATCATCAGTACCCTGTAGTGGGGATACTGGTTTCCAAGACATCACTTTATACAATATATCTTTAAGTTTATTCTCATCGATATCTTGAACTATAAATTCTTCTGTATTTACAAGTTCATGGTATTTCTTAATAAGCTCATATCCAACATTACATGTATCAATATCTATTGTAGACAAATCTAAATCCACAAAGTTTTTATCTTTTGTATAATGAATAAATGAACCTATAGCATATGGAGCTGAATTGTTAGAATGCCCACTCATTGTTTTTAAGAATTCTGTTACAAATTTTTTAAGATATTCAACTTTATTTTTATCTTCTATATGAAGATAATCGATTTCTATTAATGCATAATCTATTAAGTTCATGACATTACCTCTTTATCATCTGAATATAGTTCTTCTTTATATGACGACAACTCTGATACAATATTTATGAAATCTAATTCTGTTCTATAATCTCTAGGCATTTGGTATTCTCTACTGATAAGAGTATTTAAAGATACATTAAATATAATTTCATCTTTATTATTAACATACACATTTTGAGTTATATATGTATTATATACATATCTTGGATTAGTAGTTGCAGCGTTATACACAAAATCTATAAAGTCTTTATCATATTCATATATTCCTTTATTTAATCCGGAATAATTTAAATGATCTTTTATAGAAATAAAATAATATACTTGTTCTTTTATGCAATCATATACTCTTAATATAAACCAATCGCAATTACTTGATTTTATTAAATGCCTATCATTAGAATATTTATCAAAATATAAAATAGGCGGATTTGATTTAAGAATGCCTATTGATACACTATCTTCAATAGTCTCAGAATTTATTATTGTAAGACGTTTATCTGTAATAATTTCTTCACATACAGTTTTTGTAAACATGTATATCGCTCTCCTTCCATTATTATAGTATCTAATTAAAAATAAAAATTGATTGAAGATAGAAGGAGACTTAACGTTTCCTTCTACTTCTTTTTCTACTTCTTTCTTTTAAATGTTGGATGTGGTCGGACCACAGCCCTACCACTACCAACAACAGACCACAGAATACCAGCGTACTGGCTTCTGCATTAACTTTGGTACTAATTGCTGGGCTTGTTATTCCCAGTGCCAACATAATTGCCCCTATAACACAACTAATGCCATTAATGTTTTTCATATTTAACCCTCCAGTTTAATTTATTGTATTGCTTACCCATATATTATACAATTTCAATATTTAACTTTACCATTATCCATATAAACTCTGCTATTTAAAACAATCTATTAAACGATTTATACAAGGGAGGAAACTAAATTGAATGAGAAACTTCCGCCTTTTTTAAAAAGAGAAAAAGACTCTATTCTGTTTAATTCAGAAGGGGAGTTTTATTTTTATATACCTGAAAAGATGTTTGACCTTAATATTGCAAGATATGAAGGGGATATTATATCTACTTTAGGTATTATGCCTTATGCTATGAAAGATGCTAAGGGTAAAATGGGAACTCTTCATGAGTTCAATTACCCTACTAGATTTGCTACCAAACCGTATAAAGTAGAAAAACTTAAAGGAGTTAGAATTATCAAACAATCTAAACCTTCTGACTACAGAGTTCTTTGCTATAAGAAGGGTGATCCTATTATAGTAAATATCTTTGTAGAAGAAAACCTTACTAATGCTGAAGACTTAACCAGGTTGTTTATAATGGCTGGTAGTATTAATAATACTATTCCTTATGACCAGCTTCAGAATTATTTTGTAAATAATTATAAGTATAACGGTAAGTCTTATGGTATTACGTTACAATTGTTTGGTATAATTGTTTCTGAAATATGTAGGTCATCTACTGATGAGTCTAAACCTTTTAGACTGTCTGGTTCTAATGATATGCATAATTACAGATCAATTCCTATAACTTCTATTCCTAGAATTATTTCTGCTTATTCGGCTATAACTTCTAATAACTTTAACCAAGCAATGGTTTATGCTTCTCTGAATAAGAAACAAATTGAAAGCCCATTAGAGAGAGTACTCACTGGTGAAGATGTGTGATCCCTGAGGGTGATAAGAACATATCATTAAAAGTCGCCTTTGGGTCTTTTTTATTCACTTTAGGGACTAAAATGAATTTTAATTATAAAAAGGAGGAAATACTATAATGACTGCTCCAGGTACAAAATTTATCTGGGATGATCAAAGCTTTATTCCGCCTCTTACAGCTCCTGCGGAAGATACAATTGATCGCCCTGTCTATATGACAGTTTTTTCGTCCGATAAAGGACCTGAAAAATTCCAGAAGAACTTAACTGGTCAAAATTTCTTAAAGTTGTATGATGCTAAACCGAATTTCTACAAACACGGTCAGCCTTTATTGCAGGCTTTTGCTATTGCACAGGCTGGTGGTAGGCAGTTTGCTAAACGTATTGTTGCTAACGATTCTAAGTTAGCAAACTTAACTTTAGTTGCTACTGTTACCTCTAAAGAAATTCAGAAGACTGATGAAAATGGTAATCCGTTGTACATTGATGCTGTAACTGGGGAGTATACGACAGATCCTAATGATGGTGCAAATGCTCCTGCTAATCGTGAAGTTGCCAATATCAAATACGAATTAAAAGGTGTTGATTGGGAGTATACTAGTGCTACAGCTGGTACCAATGACATTGATGTAGTATTTGATCAGATTCTTACTAAAGTAAATGCTGAATACGGTAGTGCTACTCATGAAGGAGTATTCCCTCTGTTCACTCTGACTGACACTGGTCGTGGTAAATCCAATAAGAAAGTTCAGTTTAATTTGGATACTGCTACTCGTCGTCCTATTCGTTATGCAAAATATCAGATTAATACGATTGAAGATGATTCTACTCAGGAAACTCTGTACTTCACTTTAGATCCGTATATTACTGAATATGCAAGTGCTAACGACACTGAACAGACCAATATGGGTATGGAAACTATTATCTCTCTGGGTTCTTATGAACTTCAGTGCAAGTTCCATGAATCTGAATGGGGCAAATTTGTAACTAAAGTTGCAACCATCTCTGGTCTGAGTGAAGATATTATTGAACATGCCGATATTCTGTTTGGTACTGACGTATATGGTGATCCTTTAGGATCTAACTATAATGATGATGCTCAGAATATCGACCGTTCTCCTGCAGTTGTAATTGATGAAGAGTCTGTTGATCTGTCCAATCCTGCCGGTATTAATCTGGTAAATGGTAGCAATCCTAATGGTTCTTTTGGAGATTATCCTATTGAATCAGCTGAATATAACAGTAAAGTTCTGGAAGTATTCAAAGGACAGGCTGCTGAAGGCGATGAGATTTATGATTTGGACAATACTCCAATCTATGTAATCTTTGACGCTAATTATGATGACGTTATTAAAGAAGCCATCTGTGAATTGGTTGACTTCCGTGAAGACTGCTTCTTCTTCCGTGATATCGGTCTGCATCAGAATAATCTGTTATCTATTAAAGAAAAAACTCAGTTCTATAAGAAGTCTCGGTTTGCTGCAACTTACGTAAATAGCTATAATGTAATCGATCCTTATTATCGCAAACAGATTGAAGTAACTGTTATGTACAATCTGGTATCTAAATTTGTAGATCACTTCATTAATGGTGCTAACCGTCCGTTTGCAGGTCAGGCTTATGGTATTACATTTGAAAATGATATCGTTCCTGGAACCTTGAACTTTAAACCGAAGAGAGTTCCTAAGACTCCTTCCAATGCTAAGACATATGATCAGAAACAGTTCTTTGATGATCTGCGTCTGAATTATATTGCTTACTATGATAATATTCCTACCATGGATACCGAATATACATCTCAGTCAGCTTATACTCAGCTGAGCTGGATTAATAACGTAATTCTGGTACAGAATATTATTCGTGAAATTCGTAAGATGTGTCCGAAGAATCGTTATACCTTCTTAGATGGTCAGGATCTTGTTAACTACAAGAAAGACGTTAATGACATTATTAAGAACTATAGCTCCCTCTTCAAGAGCATCACTGTATCTTATATCGAAGATACTAACTATCAGCACAACAAGATCTTCTATGCTGCATTGGTAGTTGTATTCAGAGATTTCGTACAGAGCGAAGTATTTAAGATTACTGCTGTTATAGATTAATGGAGAGGAGGGTGAACGATAATGGCATCTACAAAAAGCATTTTTACTTATCAAAAACAGCCTAGACCCATTACTAGCTACATGCTCTCTCGTGGTGTTGCGGACTTCTCTGATCTGTATCAGTGGGATAACTACGAGACTGGTTACGGCTTCTTCTTTGTATTAGAGATTCCTCGTTTCTTAGAAGAAATGAAGAAACTGTCTACTGACTACAAAACTCTGATTGAAAACTACGTTCATATCCTGGAATATGATTTCAAGAATCTGTCTGGTTTTGAAGATATGACTGCTGACTCCAGTACTCTGACTGACGGTATCAATGAACTGAATATCGTTACTCGTGTAAGAGAACAGTCTAATGGTTCTTTCACTATGCGTATGTATGAACGTTCTGGCTCTGTTATTAACAAAGTAAATGAACTGTTCTTACGTGGTGTAAAAGATCCTCGTACTCAGGTAAAACGTTATAACGGTTTACTTGATCCTTCTTACGCTAGAGCTCAGAATGTAAATTCTAGTGGTACTGCTACTGGTAGTACTACTACAGCTCTTAATGCTGGTTATGAGAATGAAACCTTTACGTTCTTGTATTTCGCTACCGATAATACCTGTTTGAATATTGAAAAAGCATTCTTACTGACTTCTTGCCAGCCTCAGAATGCTGAACTGTCTATGTACGAATATGAAAAGGGTAATATTGAATGGCGTGAAATCAACTATACGTTTAGCGGTTTCCCGATCACTGGCCCTGGTGTTACCAAGAAAGCACAGGATTTCTTAAAGTGGGTTAACGAATCTACCATCTTTGATGAATCTAAATTTGGTTATGCAGCTCTTCAGAGAATGCCTGCATCTAGTACGTACAATGCTCCTGTTGTTCAGGAAGTTAAGAATGACGTATTTAGTATGAATCAGTCTAGAGTCAACAGTTGGTGGAAAGATGACGGAACCGACTCTAACTTACAGAACCAGTAAAAAATAATTAATTAATAATAAGCCCATCCCTATATAGGGATGGGCTACTATTTTCTATTTCATATTTTCAGTTTCCATCTAATTAAATCCTCCTAATCAATATTCATCATAATTCTCCTTTAACGAATCAAATAAATAAATATTAAAAATGCTATAACAAGTAATGGTATAATAGATTTATTATTATTTTTTATATAGAAATATAGTGATATACTGCTTAGTATCAAAAATAGCAATCTAATATAATTATTATTAGAGTTTCCAATTATTAAAGTACTTAGAATTATAATAAAATTAGGATATTTTTTTAATAGATTTATAATATTCATAGAATTCTCCATCTCCTTTTTAATTTTGAGATATACACTTTTCTCCTTTCATAGATATAATATATAATTCAATTTTCTTTAAGGATTGCTCCCTCTAACATTAGGATAATATTATTAGACCAGTAAGGAGGGTATTTTATGGCCGATAAGCGTATGAGCAATATTAGAGATAAAATAACTAAGTCAAAAGACATGTTATACTCTGATATTTATTATAACGATAATTTAGCCTCTGAAGAAATAAAGAGACTTAAAAATAGAGTAAACGATGCAATAGAGAAGATTAGTAATAATAATATAGCTTCAACAGGAGTAAATAATATTTCTGTATTATATACTAAGGCTACTAATATGGCAAATAAAGCTAATAATGATCTTATTGATGAACTTAATAAAGTTTTATCTGATAAGAATACAATGAATAATTTATTTGCTATTTATTCTCAGAATACATTAGTTAGAGACTTAGATAAAGAAATAGATATGGTGTGTAAGTACATGCCTAAATTAGATGACGCTTTAGATACACGTAGAGAATGTGTATTATCTGCTGATCATTTCTCTAAGAATACTATTGTTATTAAATCTGCTAAAGGCACTGATACAGATGATGCATCTATTCAAAACAATATAGATACATTAAGAAAGAAATATAATATAGATAAATTATTAGATAACGATATTTATAGACCAACTGATAAATATGGTGAGGCTTTTGTATATATCGTTCCATATAAGAAGGCTATTACAGCATTATTACAAGCTCAGTATGCTACTAATAATGGTTATTCAAATCCTGATTTTATTAATGGACCTAGTGGTGTACTAGAATCAGCTATTGATAATGTAATGGAAAATAATACTGAAGAAATCAATATTAAACCTATTACTGAAGCTGCATCTGAAGGTGTAGATGATATGTCTAAACGTATGAAGATGGATGCTAAATCCAAAGAATTTGTACAAGAATGTATTAAAGACATATCTAATATCAAAATAGAGATTAATAGAAGTCGTATAATTGAATCGGCTATTAGGGATAAAGTTAAGATAATGCGTATCTTTAGTGAGAATGCTAGTTTATTTTTTAATGAAGCTGAAGATAAACCAAGAAACGCTAAAACCACTAGTATATTTGGTAATGGTGAATATAAAGATAAATTTTATTCTGCAGCAAATGATCCTAATAGCATGACTGCTGATGGTGTTACTCTTTTAAATAAAGATGGAAAACGTACTAAAAAAGAAACAGAAGTTAAAGTACCTGGGTGTGTTGTAAAAGTATTACCACATGATATGGTAAAACCATTATACATAGATGATATTTGTATAGGATATTTCTATATTGAGTGTGATAGAAAGATGAGTTTAGAACAAACTAATCTTACTTCTACTCTTGGCGGTATAAGACCTGGTGGAGCTTATAAAGGAACATTTGATTTACAAAAGAATACGAATAACGAATTTGCTGCTATTAAACAGATTGCTAATGCTATTAGCCAGAAAATAGATGCTGCTTTTGTAAACGCTAATCAAGATTTATCTAAAGAGATTTATGCAATTTTGAAATACAATACATCTGTTGATGCTACTGGTAAAATTAGTAGAATTAAAGTTACATTTATCCCTCCTGAAGATATTGAACATTGTTTCTTTGATCAAGATAAAGAGTCTAAGAGAGGGATATCTGGGCTTAGTAGATCATTGCTTCCAGCTAAACTGTATAGCTGTCTATATATTTCTAACACCATTCTTTCTCTTACCAGAGGATTTGATAAGAGAGTGTATTATGTAAAACAAACTGTAGACACCAATGTAGCTGGAGTATTGATGAATGTAATAAACCAGATTCAAAGATCTAATTATAATATTAGACAGATAGAGTCTATGTCAAATGTGTTAAATATGATCGGTAGATTCAATGATCTGGTTATTCCTAGAAACAGTAGTGGTGAAGCTCCAATTGAATTTGAAGTTATGCCTGGTCAACAAATAGAAGTTAAATCTGATTTAATGAATATGCTGGAAGAATTAGCTGTTAATGCTACTGATGTACCATTAGAATTAATTCAGATGAGAAACTCTCCTGAATACGCTACACATCTTACTATGACTAATACTAAATTCTTACAGAAAGTTTATAATAAACAGTCTATAACAGAAAAGATGTTTAGTCGTATAATTTCAAAGATTTATAATTATGAATTTAATGACGATAAC
>JAFUFG010000045.1 GCA_017470045.1 Bacilli bacterium
ACGAATTAAACTCTTTAATTTATATTCATTTAAATAATCTGTATAATTCTCATTCTCTGTATCAGCTTTTAAATGTAATACAACATCAGTACCAATGGAATCTCTAGAACCAGCAGTAATCGTATAACCATCTGCTCCTTCACTTTCCCATACATAAGCTTCATCACTATCAACACTTAAGGAAGTAACAGTAATTTTATCCGCAACCATAAAAGCAGAATAGAAACCTACACCAAATTGACCAATAATATCAATTTTTTCTTCCTTACTCATATTCTCTTTAAATTGTAGAGAACCACTCTTTGCAATCGTACCTAAGTTAGACTCTAACTCTTCCTTTGTCATACCACAACCAGTATCACTAATCGTAATTGTACGAGCTTCTTCATCATAAGAAACATTAATTTCAAGATCATCTTTTTCTACTTTAATATCTTTATCCGTTAAACTACGATAATATAGTTTATCTAATGCGTCACTTGCATTCGAAATTAACTCTCTTAGAAAGATATCTTTATTTGTATAGATTGAATTAATCATTAAATCTAATAATCTTTTTGATTCTGACTTAAATTCTTTTTTCTTCATTGAAATCATCTCCTGTACTTTTTATTTATAGCACCATTTTTAGCACTTGTCAATTAGAAGTGCTAAAAGATTTTACTTCCTATTAATTTTATGGTATAATAGCAAATCAATTGAGGGGGACTAATATGAATTATGATGGCTTATTCTTTGATGCAAAGAATACAAATAAATTATTAAGTCAAGACTACAACAAATTAGAAATTGTAAAAAGACCACTACACATTACCATGTCCACTACTCCAAAAAAAGAATTATATGGAAAAACATTTCAAATAAAAGTAATTGCTTACGGCAGTGATGGACAAAATAATGGTTTTCAAGTAGAACTTCCAATAGAATTACAAAACATCTATCAAAACAAAGAAGAAAATGGGACAGAAATCACTCCCCATATAACGACATCTATGTCCTTAGGAGCAAGTGCAAAAAATACAAAAAACTTAGAATTTAAAAAAATAGATTATCCATTTTTTATCGAAGCTACTTACTCCAATATTTCCTTACAACAAAAAGAAAATAATCAAAAAAAGAAATTAAAGTAAAAAAAGAAAAACTTTATTTTTTTTTCATTTTGTGATAGAATATATAGCGATAAGGAAAACTTACCTTCATCAAAAATTAAAATTAGGAGGTTGTGTGTATGTATCAAATAAATGATTATTTAAAATATGGAAAAGATGTTTGCAGAGTAAAAGAAATTGAGGAAAAAAAGTTTAATGACCAAGATTATTACTTATTAGTTCCTATGAAAGATGAGACTCTAAAAATAGAAATTCCAGTCACAAGTGATAAGGTTCAAGATTTAATATCAAAAGAGGAATTAGAAAGTTTACTAAATAAAATTACAGATATTGAACCAATTGAAATGGAAGAAAAATTTATGGAAAGTGAATATAAGCGTTTAATGTCTACTGGAGAATACGAAGATATTATCAAAGTCATTAAAACGACTTATTTAAGAAATAAAGCAAGAAAAGAAAACAACAAGAAATTAGCAGAAAAAGATATTAACTATTTCCAATTAGCAGAAGATTATTTATACAATGAATTCTCTGTTGTACTTGGAAAATCATATGATGATACAAAAAACTACGTAATAACAAAAATAGATGAGATTTTAGCAAACTAATCTCATCTTTTTTTATACTAATTCGTAAGGATAATTCGAAATACCAGGAAGGTATTCCGCATCTACTCCAATCTTTTGGAGTTTTCGACAAGCAACAATACTATCACGTTTACCATCCGCATATACAATAACTCTCATATCTGGATCAAAATCCGTATCTTCAAAATCCGAAACTAAAACATTACTAGCTCCAATAATATGGCCATTCGCATAATGATCCGCATCTCTAACATCGAGAATAAGAATATTCTGATACAGATCATAATGATTAATAATATGATAAACACTAGAATAAGAGACTTCCTTCAACGAAGTCTTTTTTACAACGATTTCTTCTTTTCTCATACAGCCAGAACAAAGAAAAAGAATACTAAGTATAACAAAAAATCTCTTCATAGTAGAGTCTA
>JAFUFG010000046.1 GCA_017470045.1 Bacilli bacterium
AAAAACAAATTTAGTTTATGTTAGTAAAAAAGAGGATGCTAAGGAAGCAATTACGAACTATAAAGTAACGAAAGAAAATGAGGATTATTCTATGGTATCCATTCATATTGAAACTGGTCGTAAGAATCAAATTCGTGTTGCTTTTCAAACGATTGGAAATCCTATTGTTGGGGATAAGAAGTATGGTGATAGACGTGATGATGCTACTAGACTTTATTTGCATGCAAATCGTTTAAAAATGTATTATCCAGTATTTAAGAAAGATTTATTATTTGAAGTAGCAAATCCTAATGAATTTAAAAAGATTATGGGAGGTAAGTAGATGAAGAAGATTATTCCTATTTTCCTAATTCTAATTCTTATTGGTGGTGGAGTATTATTCTATTTTTATAAAGATGAATTTTTTAAAGATAAGAAGAAACAGAAAGAAGAGCCAATGGAAGTAATAGAGAGTAGTGATTTATTTGGGACTTATTATACGAAGGCTAATGCTAAGTTAAAGAAGATGACTTTAGAAGAGAAGATTGGTCAATTATTTTTAGTGAGATATGATACGAATCTTGCAACTACTTATATTAATAAGTATCATGCTGGTGGTTTACTTTTATTTGCTAAGGATTTTGATGGTTATAATAAGAAGACGATGAAAACTCATATTGATGAATTACAAAAGAGTAGTGATATTCCTTTAGCAATTGCTGCGGATGAAGAGGGTGGATATGTTACTCGAGTTAGTCGTTATAAAGAATATCGTGATAGTAAGTTTTTATCTCCTAAGAGTTATTTTGAAGAGGGTGGATATGATTTACTAGAGCAAATGGAAAGAGAAAAAGCAAAGATGTTGTTATCAATTGGAGTTAATTTTAATCTTGCTCCAGTTGCTGATATTTCTACGGATGAAGATGATTTTATTTATATTCGTAGTTTTGGTAGAGATGCTGCTGCAACTTCTGAGTTTATTAAGAATATGGTTACTTATGCTAGGGAAGAGAAGATTTCTTCTTGTTTAAAGCATTTTCCAGGATATGGTAATAATGAAGATACGCATACTGGTGTTGCGATTGATAATCGACCTTATGAAAACTTTGAACAGAATGATTATTTACCATTTATGAGTGGTATTGATGAGAGTGTTCCTGCTATTTTAGTTTCTCATAATGTTGTAAATTGTATGGATCCAGATTATCCTTCTAGTTTAAGTAAGAAAGTGATTACTGGAGAATTACGTGAAAAACTTCATTTTAGTGGAATTGTTCTTACGGATGATTTAGATATGGATGCTGTAAAAGAATATGCTGAGGGTGGCAATGCTGCAACTCTTGCTATTAATGCTGGTGCAGATATGATTATTACTAGTGATTTACCATCTATGTATCAGGAATTATTAGATGGTGTTAAGAATAAAGAAATAGAGGAGTCTACAATTGATAAAGCAGTACTTAGAATTCTTGCTTGGAAGGAAGCTTATCAATTTTAATGGGAGGATATATGTTAGTTAAAGAATTATTTGAGAAAAAAGAAGAACTAATGAATCAAGAAGTTATGATTCAAGGATGGATTCGTAATCATCGTAAACAAAAGGAATTTGGTTTTATTGATTTTTCAGATGGTACTTGTTTTAAACATGTACAAGTTGTTTATGATGATAAATTAAGTACTTTTGAGGATATTCAAAAG
>JAFUFG010000047.1 GCA_017470045.1 Bacilli bacterium
ATGATTTACCCATCATTTGATAGGCAACACAATACATAAGATTTCGCTCTTGATAAGAATTAATAAAACTATATTTTTCTAATAAATAAGGCTTATTCTTATGGAAAATTGGGCTTGAATCTATTAAATTTTCTCCAAAGGCTGCTCCGAAATCCCATAAAAACAAATTATGAGCAAGAATCTTTTGAATACATTCATTAGATGCTCTACCATACATTCGATCCGTATCTAATAATTCTTGAAAACTAACAATATTAAAATGAGAGCAATCAATATAAGATGGTTTACGATTATTATATTCCGAATAAACTAATTCCTTAGAATCCAAATCTGGAATATAATAAACAAAATCTTTTGCTTCATTCTTATGAAATTCGAGTTGTGGTTCTGAAGTACAATGGAAAACATAAGCGTACTTCTCATCTAATAGAAAAGCAACACAAATAAAAGGATGTTTATCTGTATCCTTACTTCCTTTATCCAAATAAAGAATAGCTTGGTGAGGTTTCATCATAGAACCTTGATAAGGCACATACATTTCATGCATTAGAAGATCACCAACTCTCCATGACTTCTAGATAATTCAAAGGAATCTTGATCCTCTCGAATCTCCTTTAAAAAAGTCATATCCTCTTCTGTTAATTCAAGATCTTTGGAATAAAAGAATGTATTACGACCATTATAGTAACAGCAACAATCAAAGTCATAATTCTTATAATCCCAAATATCTTTCTTTGCATTACGAAAATAATCTTTTAATCCAACATAAGTTCCATCAAAAGTCTGAATATCATGTCTTCTCATATAAGAAAAACCAGTATCAACAAATAACTTATGATAATATCCGTAATAACGATTCGTACAATTTAATAACAATTCCGTATCCATATCACAATAATAATCTTCCATTTCAAGATCCATAGAAATATTATCTCCATCAAAAGAACATTCCTCATCTAACCCCAAAAATACAGAAGCTAAGAAAGTAAGATATTTCAAACGGTCCATATCATTATTCTGTTGAATAATAATATTATGATCATAAAACCATTTCTTGATTTGCTTTGAATTCATAAGACTCACCTATTTTAATTATACAAAGAAAAAGAAGATTATTCAATCTTCCATTCGAAAATAAACTACCAAATAACATATTGTTCATGAAACGTAGTAACAAAGAAAGTACATTGCTTTTGATCATGAATTTTATCTAATTTTTCCTTTAACGAATCATTAAGTTCCAAATCTGGATCAAGAAAAAAAGTATTATATCCATTATAATAAGGAACTTTTTTATAATATTCTACCTTCATAGATTCTGCAATTCGTTTCGAATAAGAAAAAGTCTCACGTAATCCGCAATACTGGCATTGAACAGATTCCTGTTCTTTAAATAGATTTTGAAAGCCACTATCATGCATGATTTCAAAAGAAAAACCATAAGCATAATTAATAGAATGCAATAAAGTAGTAGTAACTTCATCAAAAGAATAATCTTTCATCGCAACATCCATGATAATTTCTCTATCTTTAATTTGTGCAATATCATTCGATTCCAAATATACAGCAGCTAAAAAAGTAAGATATTTCAAACGATCCGTATCGTTATTTTGACGAATAATAATATTATTATCATAAAAGAATTTCTGAATTTGACCCAATTTCATAATATCACCTAATTTAATTATAAAAAGAAAGAAGAGATTATTCAATCTCTTCTAACATCTTCGTTAGGAATATTCCATATCCTTTCTTAGGTTCATTGACAAGTACATAATTTACAACTCCAATCATTTTCCCATTCTGTAAGATTGGAGAACCACTCATTCCTTGTACGACACCACCAGTTGCATCTAACAATCTTTGATCCGTAATTTCAAATAATAAGTTCTTAGTCTCATCATTTTTCTTAATATCTAATATTTTTATAGTAAATTCTTCTACCTGATCTTTCGTTATTACGGTACGGATAACCGCATCTCCCACTTTTACGTCATCAGGAGAACCAATTTCTACATAATCCGTATCTTTTAATTCACCATAATAATCACCATAAATACCAGTAATCTCATTGCTTGTAATAGAACCAGTTATTTCACTCTTATCATACGAAGCATTCTTTTCTCCTGCAGATCCATCCCTACTCTTAATAATATCAACGACTTCTCCTTTATAGATTTCTCCACTACCAACTTGAAACTTTTCTAAAGTATTTGCTTCCATGATTTCGTGACCTAACGATCCGAACTTCTTATTTTCCAAAATAAAAGATAAAGTACCAAGCCCATGAATTTGATCTTTAACATATAAACCAGTCTTAATACGCTGATCTTCATAGATTAAAGGTAATGTTAATGTCTTCTCACGATTATTACGAATAATTCCGAAATGACATTCCGTATTACTATTCTGTAATACATTCATCATATCCGTAATCGAATGAACATCCGTATCATTAATTTTTACAATTCGATCTCCTAATGTGAACCCAGCCTTTCGGCCAATTTCTGTCCCATCAACTGCATAGAATCCTACAACAAGGACTCCATCCGATTTTACTTCAATTCCTATTGTTTCTCCTCCAGGAATAACCTTATCATAGGCAAACACCAAGATAGGAAAAAGGAACACTAGAAATAATAACAATATTTTCCTTTTCATCAAACCACCTACTTTTAGTCTAAACAAAATTCGTCAAATTATACATCTTCTAATTGACACATAAATTGACAAGAAAAAGAATATTTCGTATAGTTATAATAGGAAGGTAGATGATAAGGATATGGATCGAGAAACATTTGAAAGAATGGTGAAAAACAGTACAACAGGACAACCACAAAGTTCCAGAGCTGCAAGACAAAAAGAAATTAGAAGAAAGAAACAAAAACAAGCACTAGTAACATTATGTGCTGGTGTTGCCCTATTTACTTCTATTACAATGGCAGGAGTAAAAGCAGTCGCAAACCGTATTGGAGATAATTTTGAGGTATATCAATCCGTTCGTGAATTTCATCAAGAAGTCGTTTATCAAAATACTC
>JAFUFG010000048.1 GCA_017470045.1 Bacilli bacterium
TCAAAAATGCTAGTATTTCTAGCAATAAAAAAAGCGAAGGTTTTTCGCTTATTCCATTATGCTATTTAAATACTCTCCTACAGAGTTTATTGTTTCTTTATTTAATGGATCTAATATTTCATGATGTTTCTTCATTACTAGACCATAATATCTTTCTAACATTTCATAATCATTAATATCGTCTCCTAGAACTGTTATATCATTGCTTATATAGTAGTTTTCGGTTAGATATTCTAAAGCACTACATTTATTTACATAGCTATCGATAATATTAATATGTTTGCTACTAACATAGGCATAAACATCTGCAATTTTTTTAATATCTTCTGTTTTTGATAATGCTTCCTCCATATTACTTACTGTAATTGTTATTTTCGTAGCATGATCAATTGTATCTTCATCATTGAAAGCAGATTCAAAGTTATATGCTAAATTGTTCTCTTTCATATACTCTTCTATTTTTCTTGCCTTTTCTATATCTAATGCATTTCTTTTCATACAATTATCATCTTTATCAAATAGATTTGCTCCATCTTGGCATACTAAATAACTATATGGAATATCATACTCATTTAATACTTTCTTGATATTTGTAAAACTTCTTCCTGTAATAATAATAAAGATATTTCCTTTTGAGATAAAATCTCTTACAGCTTGAATGTTTTCTTGTAGCCCTTTCTCATCTTTTACATATAATGTGTTATCAAAATCACTAGCTATAACTTTCATCTCATCACCCATGAATATTATACCCTATATTGGTCCTTTTTAAAAGAAAAGTCTTTATATTTCAACGTTTTTTTGATTTTTTTTGAATTTTTTTCAAAAAAGTTGTTGACATAACTCATATTTATAGTATAATTAAATACGTCTACTGATTTAGTCGGGACTTAGTCTTCGGAAATTTAATGGCTAAGGTTCGATTAAAGATTTTTATGCGGATGTAGTTTAATGGTAGAACCTTAGCCTTCCAAGCTAACTACGGGAGTTCGATTCTCCTCATCCGCTCCATATGAATAACAAGAACCTATCTAGTATGGGTTCTTTTTTTGTACCCCGTAGTTAGCTTGCAAATTACTGGTACTTCATAAATTAAAAGAAGTTGAACTTACTCAACTTCTCTTTTTTTGAAATAATCTATAAGTTCTTTATACTTTTCTTCTTGGTTGAAAGAAGTATCAATATATTTCAATCCAGTTTCTTTACAAAATAGATAATCTCTTTTACTGACAACGATACCTTTCTTTAATATTTTATATAATTCTTTTTCTGTACTTTGAGTTGTCCAATCTGTTTTCTTTTCTCTACTTCTTATTCGATTCATTAACTGATTAATGGATATATTTGGATAACCAAAAAAGATTATTTCATAACCCTTTTTATAATATTCTAATAATTTTTCTTCTTCTAAATAATGAAAATCCAATATGACACTTAATTTAGGGTATTCTAAAATTGTTTTTTCAAATATTTCGTAGACCTTCTTTCTTCCATAAGCATAATTTGGTTTTCCATTTTTTACATAGAATAATGAAACTGCTATTGCATCACCATTTACCACTATATATCCCTTTTGTTCTTTTAATAGTCTTTCAATAAAAGTTGTTTTTCCTGATCTTGGTGATCCAGTTATTATGATTCCTCTCACACTTACTCCTTTTCCATAATGTACTGACTGGTACAGTCAATTGCATCATCATAGAGACTGTACCATTTTACTTGGATAAATTTGCGGCCGAATAAATATTTTATATTTTCATTTAAGCATCTTGTCATTGGCTGTACTACTAAATTACTGAAATGAATAGCCGTTGAATAATTGTTTCTATTTTTCATTAAAACATCTACAATATTATTCTTACTCAACCATACAAAATCATTTGGAGTACCGTGTACTATGGCTGCAATCCAATAATTCGAGTTATTTCCTTTTAAAACAAATCGATCAATTGCTGCTTCTATTATTTCTGGTTTATTAATCGCATTATTGAACTGATCAATTTCTTTTTGATGTTGTTTCTTGTATTCTTCTGCATCGATCTTTTTATTATTTTCATCTACTGCATATTGGTAATTTAAAAAGATATCAATGTTTTCTTTACTGACATTCATTTCTTTTAAAAAATTAACGAAGCTTTTTATGGATTCTACATGCACGGAATTCCTACTACCCATTTTGATGCTAATCCCTTTTAACATTCCATTCACTTTTATTAGGATATCTTCTTTTTGTTTTTCTTTGTTACGCCAGGATTTAATAACAGCATCTTCTGGAATGTTTCCAAATAAGAAATAGATTAGGTCTTGTAATAATGGATTTAACTCTTTTTTTGTCTTATTATTTAGAGCCATGACAAATGCAAATTCATTTTGGTAACCGTTCAAATTATCACCTCCTCTATTATATGATTCGCAGTTCATTGGACTTCTCGTACAAAAAAAAGAGCATTTCTGCTCTTTTTTTATTTTATTGTTGTTGGTTCATATTACTTTGCACTGGATCTGGGATATTAAATCCATTTCCTGATGGTTGATTATTCATTGGTTGTGGTTGTGCAAAACCATTACTTGGAGTTGGTTCTGGTATGCTAAATGGTGCTTGATTCATTCCATTTGGCATGTCTGATGGATTAATCCCTCTTTCTCCATTCATAGGACTCATATTGTTCATATTTTGAGTATTATTCATTCCAGTATTCATATTATTATTCATCATATTATTTGGGTCCATTTGTGTACTCATAACATTATTATTCGTATTTTGATCCATAGGAGTACCCATTGCATTTCCATACATGTTATTCATCATATTATTTTGATTCATCATGTTATTTTGATCTGGTGTACCACCCATAACGTTTCCATTATTTATATTTTGATTTGCCATATTATTTACTTGATTGTTCATTGCATTTGGATTTGTTGGAACTTTGGTATTTGGTTTTCCTTTTTTTGTGGCATTTAATAATGCTGAAATTGCTCCAAGAACAATTACCAATCCACCTACTCCTGCACCAATTATAACTGGCATATTATATAATTCAAATGAGAATGTAATATTTTCTTGATTACTAGCTGTTAAAGACCAAATTAAAGTCTTATCATTATCTTCTTTTCTAGTTGCATTACTGCTTAATGCTGCTGATGGAAGTTTTACACTGAAATTTAAATCCATATTTAATAAACTAGAATAATCATTTTCTTCTTTCTTTTGAATATTAGAATCTTCGTCTTCTCCTACTACTGTTAATTCTTCTCCATTTGGATTCTTTTTGTAAGAAATTGTATTGTTGTCGTCATCATCCCAATCCCAATCGAAACTAGATTCTGTATTGGAATCCTCATCTGAATCTAAACTGCTGTCAGATGAGTCAAACTTAAAGTCTGCTGTATAAACATTTTTAAGTAAGCCTTTTTTTACTTTAAAGATGTATTTTTGTTCTTCTCCTGAGTCTGTAATTCCTGTTAGGCTATACTCTTCTTCATTTTCTGTACTTACTTCGTCGATATTCTTAATTTTCTTTGTTAATTTATATCCTTCGAAGTTACCTTCTGAGTATTCTGTAATCTGGAATCCTTGCTCCTCAATTTTTTTCATATCATCTCCACTAAGTAAAGATGAATCTTCTCCTTCTAGTAAAGATTTATCTACTGCATAGATAATGGTGTAATCCATTGACTTATCTGCTTTAATATCCATTGTTGCATTAAATTTTACACATCCCGTTAATAAAAATATCATCAATAGAATTACGAATACTTTTATTCTATTTTTCATAGCTACTACCTTCCTTATCCTATCATTACCATAAGTATAACATTTCTATTTTTATATTTCTATAGGAAATAAAAAAAGAGCAATTTGCTCTTAATCTTGACTACGAAATGGATGTTTTATTTTATCTAAAATTCCATCTTTCATAATTCCTGCAAAAGACTCATATACTTCTTCTGCTTTTGCTTCATCTAAATGTACTTTTTCAACGATATCTGAGATAATCTTTTCTTTGTTTTTCTTTCCTATAATGAAGTTATCTTCTAATACATCATTAATCATTGTACATTGTTCGATTGATAAGTTTGTTACTTTTGATAATTTTTCAATTACTTCTTTTTTATTCATTTTCATCGCCATACATCTTTCCATTTGAATCTAATTGAATTTCATGTCCATATTCAAATATGTAAGCCATACCGAATAGGAATAATATTTGGATTAAATCGATGGATTCAAATCCTACTTCTAAATCTTCTTGTAAGATTACTTCAAATAATCCTCCACTAATTGCTGGTAAGATAATTGCAGCAATCATTAAGAATGCCATCTTCTTAATATGTTGAACATTTTCTAATGTAAATGGAGTTTCTCCACTATAGATGTTCATAAATAATTTTTCTAGGTGAGATAATACCATAGAAATAATTACAAGGTTAATGATTAAGAATAGAAATCCACATTCTGCATAGATAACTACTGCTGTTAAACTATGGTTCTCTAATAATTCATCTGCTTTTATAATTGCGATTTCTGCTTCTTTATCAATCTTACGATGATCACTAAATTCTACTTTTTTCTCATTCTTTTCTTCTTTTAATTCGATCGTAACATCTTCCCCTTTGAAAGAAATTACATTCTCATTAATATTAATGATGCTTCCTACATATAGGACAGCTACCATAGCTATTACCATAAATGGGATGGCAATTCTGGTACATATTTTTCCAATTCTTGCTAGAACATAAATTGCTTTACTTAGTCCTTTCATTTTCTTTTGTTGTTCTTTTTTTAGTTTCACTACATTCATTTTAACTTCTTCGCCTAATGAATCGATATCAACCATATTATCATTTACAAGATCATTTATTTGGCAATGAAATATTTTACATAATTCTAAAATATTATTCATTTCTGGATAAGCTTCTCCTGTTTCCCATTTTGAAACACTTTGTCTAGATACTCCTACCCTTTCTGCTAAATCTTCTTGAGATAATGATTTTCTTTTTCTTAATGTTTTTAGATTGTCTCCAAATTTCATTAGACTTCCTCCTTCACGACATCCATTGTATTAAAAGAATGTATTTAAAACTATCAACTTTTGGTTGCATTTTCCCTTTTGCAACTGAAAGTTGGCATTTTATCCTAATTTATCTCCATTTTCTACTTCTTTATCTGGTCTTATTAAGACTACTCCATCTTTACTATAAGTTCCAAGAACTAGTACTTCCGAAAAAAAATCTGCTACTTGTCTTGGTGGAAAATTTACTACTCCCAAGATTTGTTTTCCAATTAAATCTTCTTTTTGATATACTTTCGTAATTTGAGCAGATGATTTTTTAATTCCAATTTCTTTTCCAAAATCAATGGTTAATTGATAAGCTGGACGCTTTGCTTTTGGAAAATCATTTACTTCGATAATTGTTCCTACTCTTATATCTAACTTGTCAAAATCTTCGATTGTTGCCATATTATTCCTCCACTATAATTTTCTTAAAGTGAGCAATTTCTTCTTCTGTAATATTTAACCCATTTTTTAAGAAGTCTTCCGTACTTTTCCAATTGTTGTCAATATATTGAAATACGGATTCTAAGTATTCTTCTTTTGCAATAAACATTGCTTTTGCAAGTTCTGCTCTTTCTAAATCATGATCGAAATTCTTAATCATAAAATATGCAATTTTTGCTTTTCTTTTATTTACTTTATTGGTTAACATATAATCTTTCATGATGTCTTTTCGATTTACTCCTAGAATTAATAAAAGAATAGCGGTTACAACTCCAGTACGATCTTTTCCTTCTGTACAGTGATATAGTAATGGATAATCTTTTTCGTCTAATCCTAGAATTGTATGAATTACATTTTTGGTATTCTCAATGAATTCTTCTTTTAACATTGATTCATACATTTCTGGCATATTGATATTCGCCTTTATTCTCATTCTTTTGTTTTCATGAGTGATTCCTGGTACTCTTCGATCAAAGATTGGTACTTTTTTATAATTTGTATTTGGTACTTCTTGATTTGGTTTTTCATCTATTTCTGCTGGAGTTCTTAAATCGATAATTGTTTTAATTTGATATTTGTTTTGTAATTTTTCAATATCCTCAGCTGTTGCTTCTGTTAACTTTGAACTTCTATAAAGAATTCCTTTTTTGATTCTACCAGTAGAGGTTTGAATTCCTTCTAAATCTCTTATATTTTTTACTTTTTTTAGTTTTATACTTGCCATAGGACTTCTCCTTTTCTACTCTTATTATATCATACAAAAAAAATAAGAAAAAACTTTCTTATTTTTTAATATTCTTCATCTTGAATGAATTGACTTTCACAAGTTAAATTGATTTTTAATCCCTTTAATGTTTTCTTATCTCCATTGTCTACAATATATGTTGCATGAGCTTCGCAGTCTTTTAATTCTTTTAGATAAGATAAGGCTCTTTCTGTCATGGCATTTGTTGCGGAACAGATACTTAATGCAGTTAATACTTCTGGTAGAGTTAAACGATTACCGTTATTCATTTCTTTCTTTAGTTTTAACATTGGTTCTAATACACTAGGAGATAATAAATTAATATCATCTGGAATTTTACTTAAATACTTGATTGCGTTTAGTACAACACTACTTGCTGGTGTTAAGATATCCGTTTGTTTTCCGGTAATAATCTTTCTACCAATTTTCATCGCAATTACTGGACTTTTTACTTTATCTCTTTTTTCTAAGGCTGGTTTAATAACGTCTAAGTAATACTCATCAATGTTTAATTCATTCATTAATAATTTAATCTTCTTATAAGTATCTTCATCACACAGACCTAATTTATAATTATTTCTTTCATTATAATAACGTCTTACGATTTCTTTTTTAGCAGCGTCTTCTACTACATTATTATCCGAAATACAGAAACCTACTACATTTACTCCCATATCTGTTGGAGAATGATAGATATCTTTGTTAGTTACTTTGTTAAGAATATTTTTTAAAACTGGGAACATTTCAATATCACGATTATAGTTGATTGCTGTTGTTCCATATTTTTCTAGATGGAATGGATCAATCATATTAACATCTTTTAAATCTGCTGTTGCGGCTTCATATGCCATATTAACTGGATGTTTTAGTGGAAGACTCCATACTGGGAATGTTTCGAATTTTGCATAACCTGCATTCACTCCACGTTTATTCTCGTGATAGATTTGAGATAGACAAGTTGCTAGTTTACCACTACCTGGACCAGGGGCATTTACTAGAATAAGTGGTTTTGTTGTTTCAATATATGGATTTGCTCCATATCCTTCTTCACTTACAATAGTATCTACATCTGTTGGATATCCTTTGGTAAACGTATGAATATAAGTTTTGATACCATTACGATTTAGTTTCTTTATAAATTTGTCGGCACTTACTTGATTCTTATATAGTGTAATTACAACACTATTGACAGAAAATCCCATTTTTTTAGAGTCGTTTATTAACTTCATTACTTCTACGTCGTAAGTGATTCCATATTCTCCTCGAATTTTATTTTTTTCAATATCACCTGCATTGATACAGAAAATAATTTCAAGATCGTCTTTTAGTTCTTGAAACATATTAATTTTTACATCATTTTTAAATCCTGGTAATACTCTTGCGGCATGGCTATCGTCAAAAAGTTTTCCACCAATTTCTAGATATAACTTATCAAATAATTTAAATCTTTCTCTAATTTTTTCACTTTGAATTTTTACATATTTTGCGTTATCAAAACCTTTTTTCATACTGCTCATCTCCTTTAAAAAAGTTTTTTAATCACCTTCCTTTTCCATAATATCACATATCTTTTTTTGTTCATCCATTTTTCTTTCTTTTTTACACAAAAAAAGAAGAATTATTTTCGATATTCTTCTCTTAACTTCATCCATAGTTTTCCTAGGTTATTGTCCCCTTTTCGGTCACTTCCCCAACCCCAGAAAGAATCTTTTGGAGAATCTTCTACAATGGTATAATCCTTTGTTTCCAATAGTTTTTTCTTTACATATGGATTTTGTTCTACTTTACATCTTAGAAGTTCTTCCATGACAGATAGTTTTACATCATCCCAATCTTTTCTTCTTTTCTCCTTATTGGCGTAAGCTATCTTTTGGGCTTCGTGTGCGGAATGTGAATTTTTGATTTGTTCTGCTATTTCTGGAGCACTTTCTACAAAACCTAATGTTTGATAGGCTTCTTCTACACTACTATATAATACTCCCTTATATTCTACTTTAAAGGAACTAAAGTTATCGAAGCAATAAAACTCTCTTGGATAAAATCCTATTACTTCCTCCATCTTCTCTTTTAACCAGTTATCTCGATATTGTTCTAATTGAATCATATATACCTCCTATAAATCTATCTTAACACAAAAAAAGTAAATTTTAGGATTTACTTTCTTCTTTTAAATCTTCAAACATTTTTGCCATTGTTTCACTATTACTAGTAAGCTTTTTTATCGTTAGATCTTCTGCTTTATTGTTTGCAAGTCTTAGATTATTTTCACTTGATAGCAAGGCATCTTTTGTTTTTTGTAAGTGATCAATTGTCTTATCGATTTCTTCAATTGCTTTTTTAAACTTTTCAGAAGCTAATCGATAGTTTCTTCCGAATCCTTCTTTGAAAGCATTCATATTTTCTTCAAAGTGAGAAATATCGATATTTTGATTTTGAATTACTTGAAGTTCTTTTTTGTACTCTAGAGAGTTCATTGCAAGATTACGAATTAGAGTGATTAATGGGATAAAGAACTGAGGACGTATGACATACATCTTTTCATAACGATAAGACATATCTACGATTCCATTATTGTAATACTCATTATCACTCTCTAATAAAGATACTAAGACTGCATATTCACAATTCTTTTCTTTACGATCTTTATCTAATTCTTTTAAGAAGTCTTCATTTTTATGTTTGGTTGCAGTTTCATCTGCTTCGTTTTTCATTTCGAACATAATAGATACGAATTCCATTCCTGTATCATCATAGTCACGGAAGATAAAGTCTCCTTTCGAACCAGTTTTTGCATCGTTATCTTTTTCAAAGTAAGCATTTTTAAATAATGGTCTTAATTTATTAAATTCGGTATGACAATGTTGCTCTAAGGATTCTCCAATCATTTTCGTTGATTGTCTTGCTTTAAAATCTTTGTAGTAAGCAATTTGTTCATCTTTATTTTTAATCTTATCTTCGTAATTTTCTACTAGACTTTTTTCTTTTAATAAATATTCATTTTTCTTTAATTCGATTTCATTATTTAAAGAATCAATTTCTTTTTCTTTTTTCGTAACAGCATCTTTGATTGCTAATTCATTTTCTGTATCTTTTAGCTCTAGCTTATTTTTTAATTCTGTTATTTCAATTTCTTTACTATTTAATTTTGAATTAAAATCTTTTTCTAATTTATTAGTAATATTCTCTTCTTTTGATTTTAATTCATTTTTTAATTCAGTAATCTCTATATCTTTTTGATTTAGTTTTTCTAATAACTCTTTAGCTTTTTCTTGTTCTACAATTTTAATTGCATTTTCTTTGTCTATTTTATGAGCATGGTCTCTCAATTCGATTTCGTGATTAAATTCTTTATCACGAATTTGTTTTACGATAGAATCGTAGTCTGTTTCATTGATTTGAAAGACGGTACCACACTTTGGACATTTGATTTCGTTCATGTTACACCTCCAATTAAATATTCTCAATTTCTTTTAAAATTTCTTCTTTGGTTGTGTCATCTTTTATTTCATTAATGATGCTTGTGAAGTTTGCAATAATGATAATCTTTTCTGCTTCTTTTTTAGAGTATCCACGAGACATAATATAGAATAGTTTTTCTGCGTCTACTTTACCAGATGAGATACCATGTGCTCCTTGTACATCTTCTTCTCCACATAATAATTCTGGTAAGGATCTTGCGACTACTTTATTGGATAATAATACGCAATTTTCATTTTCTTCTCCAATGGAATTATTACATCCTTTTACGAAGTCGATTGTTCCTCTAAAGTTCTTTCTAGATTCTTCATTTAGGGAACCTTCTACTTTTAATTGATTATTGGTTTCTCTACCAGTATTTTTTAAATAATAATTCATATCGATTACTTGTTTTTCTTTTCCAATATAAACATTATTTACAGTATTCGTAGACTTATATTCAACTGATTCGGAATCAATATTTGTTAGACGGATTTCTCCATTTAAATCGATTATGTTATGAGTAATATTTGCATTCTCATAAGTTTTATTTTCGATTGCAGTAAAGTTTTTACTATTCTTATTTAATAGATTCACAATACTGATTGAACCTTTGGAATTTTTTTCATTTACTAATACTTCTTTATAATGATGGAAATGAGTTCCGTTATCTAATGATTTGTATTTTAGAATGATATCTGCAGATGAAGATTCTTCGAATGTAACTTCAAAGGTATCTACTAATGAATCATTTTCTTTAAAGTTATAAGTAATAATGATTGGTTCTCTTATTTCTACATATTTTGGAATTGTTAGTTTTACTACTTTTGTTTTTGGTAAAGTTAATCCTATTTTAGAAGTTACTTCTACTTCTTTTTCGGATATTTCTATTTTTATTTTTTCTAATTCGTTTGATACTATTTCATAGTCATGGAAGGACTTGATTTCTGGTAATTCAAAGTCTAGAGTGATGTCATTTATTTTAAAGTTATTGGTTGTTTTTTCATGTAATTTATTTAATGTATATTTCATATTAACACCTACCCTATAGTTCCTTCTAATTCTAGATCAATTAGTCGATTCATTTCTACTGCATATTCTACTGGGAATGCTTTTGCGATTGGTTCTGCGAATCCTCTAACAATTAGGGATTTTGCTTCTTCTTCACTCATACCTCTTGTCATTAAATAGAATATTACTTGATCACTAATCTTACCGATTGTTGCTTCATGAGCGTATTCAATATCATCTGTTTCAATAGTATCTACTGGAATCGTATCACTTCTTGAAATATTATCTAACATTAATGATTCACAAGAGATGGATAGTTTTGATTTCTTAGCATTTTTCTTTACTAATACATTACTTCTGAAGGTACAGATTCCACCATCTTTAGAGATGGATTTTGAATTTACAATAGTACTAGTATTTGGAGCATTATGAATAATCTTTAATCCAGTATCTAAGTTTTGTCCATTTCCTGCGAAAGAAATATTTGTAAATTCGCATCTAGCATTTTTTCCATTTAGAACACTTAATGGATATAGCATAGAAATCTTAGATCCAAATGATCCCATAATCCATTCAATTTTTCCATTTTCTTCTACATAACATTTTTTAGTATTTAGATTTAACATATTTTTAGACCAGTTCTCAATGGTTGAGAAACGTAAGGATGCATTTTTCTTTACAAATAATTCTACACATCCAGCATGTAAGTTCACTTCATTGTATCCAGGTGCAGAACATCCTTCGATAAATTGTAAATCAGAGCCTTCTTCTACAATAATTAAAGTGTGTTCGAATTGTCCTGCTCCTTTGGCATTTAATCGGAAATAACTTTGTAACGGACGATCTAATTTTGTATTCTTTGGAATATAGACAAAAGAACCACCTGAGAATAATGCGTAATGTAGTGCGATATATTTATGATCAGTGATTGGAACTGCTTTGGTAAAGTACTCTTTTACTAAATCTGGATATTGTCTTATTCCTTCATCAAAACTAGTATAAATAATTCCTTGTTCTTTTAATTGATCGGATAAATTGTGATATACAATTTGAGAGTCGAATTGTGCTCCGGATCCAGCAAGAGCTTGTTTTTCGGATTCCGGTATTCCTAATTTATCAAATACATTACGAATATCTTCTGGTACATCTTCCCATTTTCTTACTTCGCCATTTACTGGTTTTACGTAAGTTGCTAATTTGCTTAAATCTAAGAATGAGATATCTGGACCCCAGTCTGGATCTTTTAATTCATAGAAATATTTTAATGCTTTAAGTCGGATATCTAGTACCCAATCTGGTTCTTCTTTATCTTTTGATATCGTACGAATTAATTCTTCATTAATTCCGTATTCTACTTGTAAGGAAACATTTTCAACTTTTTCATCATAAATATTTCTGGTTTTTTGATCTTCATATTTACTAATATCTGTTTTCATGTTTCACCTTCTTACTTGATATATTTTGTGTATCCTTCTTTTTCAATCTCTGAAGCTAGAGAAGCATCTCCCGTTGCAACTATTTTTCCATTTACTAATACATGTACTTTATCTACTTTTAAGTTTTCTAATATCTTTGTATTATGAGTAATAATTAATATTCAATTTTCTTCATTTTTAAATAAGTTGATTCCTTTTGATACTGTTTTAATTGCATCAACGTCTAATCCGGAATCTGTCTCATCTAATATGGCTAATTTCGGATTTAGAATTAACATTTGTAGAATTTCATTTTTCTTTTTTTCTCCACCTGAAAATCCTACATTAAAATCACGATTTGTGTATTCTTTTTTCATATCCAACTTTGTCATAAATTCTTCTACTTCTTTTGAGAATTTAAATACATTTGGTTTTTCTCCCGTTAAAGATTGTTTGGTAGATTTTAAGAATTGTGCAAGACTAATTCCTGGAATTTCTTCTGGAGATTGGAAAGACATAAATACTCCTTTTTTGGCAATCTCATTGGTCTTTAATCCAGTGATTTCTTCTCCATCTAATTTTATGGTTCCATCTGTTACGATATAACGACTATTGGCAAAAATCGTATTTGCTAAAGTAGATTTACCAGAACCATTAGGTCCCATAATAACGTGGATTTCTCCTTTGTTCATTTCTAAATTTAATCCTTGTAAAATTTGTTTTTCATGATCATCTTCTGCGATTGTATTTAAGTTTTTGATTTCTAATAATTTTTCCATAATGTACCTCCTATAAATAGTCACTTAGACGTTTTCCATCTAATAATTTATTAATATCGTCATTTAATTCTTTCCAGATTGGATAAGTTTTACATTTTCCTTTTCTAGGACAGGCATCTTCTGAAGTAATGCAGGCAACTACATCTAGATTTTCTTCAGAAGCTCGTATGATTTCGCCTATGGTGTAATCTTCTGGTTTTCTTTTTAGCTTGTAACCTCCGTTACTTCCTGTTGTACTAACAAAGAAATCTGCTTTCTTTAGACTTAACATAATCTTTTCTAAATACTTTAAAGAAATATTTTCGGTTTCTGATATCGTATTTAAGGTTACGTATTTATCTTCTTGATAAGACTTTGCTAAATCAAGCATAATTACTAAGGCATATCTTCCTTTCGTTGATATTTTCATAAGAGTACCTCCTAACACTTATCTATTGTACTACTAATTTGGTAGGAAATACATCTTTTTTTGAATAAAAAAGAAGAAAATTTTCTTTTCTTCTTATTGATATACTTTTTTCTTTATTTTTATTTTCTTCTTTGTAACGATTCGTATTACAATTCCTATTATTACTATTACGAATAATATAACTCCACCTACTAATCCTTTATTTGCATTGGCGTATTTTTCAAAATCGAATTCTTGTTTTTCTGTTAATACGATTTCTACTGTTGTTAGAAGAGTATCTCCATTGTATACATCGACTTTCCCTAGTTTGGTACCAACTTCCATATTATATGGGATTTCTTTTTTACCAGAGTATTGATAAGTAAGTTTTTCTTTTTGATAAGTATTTTCTAAGTACATATTTAATTCTTTATTGGCATAAAAATCTACTTTGTCATTTTTTGCATACTTTGTATTAATACTAATTAACTTATCTTTTTTGGATAACACATTTTGATAACTATAATGATTCATAAAATACTCATAGATTGTTTGAGCATCTAGATAATTTAATGGTTGTGTTGATGGGAATATTGTTTTTGCAGTTACTAGCATATAATCTACTCCATTGTAGGAAGCAATGGTTGCTAAACAGTATCCTGCATCTCCTGTTGTTCCAGTCTTTCCACCTAAGATATAATCCATACTTAATCCGTATCTAGATTTTGCTGTTTCAATGGTACTTCGAAATGTTAATCTACCATTACTAGTGGTATACTTTTTTGTCTTTATTATTTCTAAAAAATCTTTATTCTTTATGGCGTATTGAAATATCGTTGCAACATCTTCTACGGTAGAATAATGGTTCTCATCATCTAGTCCTACAGGATTTACAAAGTGCGTATTTTTGCAACCTAATTCTTTGGCTTTCTCATTCATTAGATTCATGTACTTTTCTGTTGATCCAGCAATATTTCTTGTTAAACTTTGAGCTGCATCTGCACCAGATGGAAGCATAAGACCATATAATAAATCACGATATGTTACTTCTTCTCCTACTTGGAATCCTGCTACTGCAGCATTTGCTTCTGCAAGACCTTCAAAATCTTTATATGTTAATGTTACTTTCTCATCTAAATTTTTAATATTTTCTATCGCAACAATACCTGTCATAATCTTTGTCATGGAAGCAATACTTGTTTTTTCCTTACTATTTTTTTCATAAAGAACGGTACCTTCATTTTGATTATATAAAATTGCATGTTCGGAATTAATATCTAGTTCTACTGCGTGAACATCTATTGTTACGATTAGGATTAATAATAAAATTAAGTATCTTACTTTTTTCATATAACCACCTATTCTAAATTATAACATAAAAAAATAAATCTACTTAACGATAGGTAGATTTATTTGTAATGATTTGTTTTACTTTTACATCATTGGGTTCGATTGGTAAATTATTAGGATAAATCTGTTCTTCAAAACAGATAGCAATAGTATCTACATTAGACTTACTCAAATACTTATCGTAATATCCTCCACCAAATCCAATTCGATTTAATTCTTTATCAAAACAGATTCCAGGTACAATTAATAAATCGATATCCGTAATTTCTTTTGTATGAATTGGTTCTTCTATTCCGAAATTATTTCTAATATACTTTGTATCTTTCTCTATTTGATAAAACTTCATTTCTTTATTTTGAATGATTGGTACACATACTATTTTTTCTTTTAAGGATTCTTCTATTAAAAAAGAGGTATCTACTTCCTTTGAAAAACTCTTGTAGATACCTATTACTTTTGCTTTTTGATAAGAGTCTGTTTGCAATACTTTTTTGGTAATTGCTTTCGACTTTTCTAATATATCTGTTATATTATTTCGAATTTCTAGATACGCATTACGAATTTCTTTTTTGTTCATTATGCTTTCCATAATCCATGTAGATTACAGTATGCGTAAACTTGTGCTTTTTCTTGTTTTTCGAATGTTGCGATTGGCTTATCTCCTGGATTTAATTTTTGAATTTGAACATTATCTCCTTTTACAACAGCAATCCACATAATGTAGTGATCTTCTCCCATTGGATGTTCTAAGCTTCCAACGGTTACTGTCATCTTATCGTCTCCGTAAGATACTACTGGAACATGTTTTTCTTTTGCAGCATCTACTGTGTTTGCAGTGATTTCTTTGAAATCTGCACTTACAACTTCTCCATTTGGTACGATTACAACATTATTACTTTTTACTTCCTTATAGAATTTCATATTATACCTCCTTTAATGTTTCATAATCTTTTTCTTTAAATCCTGTTATTACAAGATTATCTTTTATGATTAATGGTCTTTTTACAAGCATTCCATCTGTACTAAGTAATTTTAATTGTTCTTCTTCACTCATCGTAGGAAGCTTGTCTTTTAAATTCATTTCTTTATAAATTAATCCGCTTGTATTAAAGAAACTCTTTAATGGTAAATTACTCATCTCATACCATTTTTTTAATTCTTCATAAGTTGGATTCTCTACTTTAATATCTCTTTCTTCATAAGAAATATGATTGTCGTCTAAGTACTTTTTTGCTTTCTTACAAGTACTGCATTTTGGGTAATGAATGAATAACATAAGTCCTCCTATAAAACATTATTTAATATTTCTACAATTTGTTCTTTTTCTTTGGATACTCTTATTCTAACATATTGTTTTCCTAACCCGTAGAATAAGGCACAAGATTCTCCGATTAGACCATGTTTTGCAAGTTCTAAACGTAAGTCGTCATATTTATCCGAATAAACTGTTAAGATTGGTGTTTTTACACTAGTACTTAAAATATGAGATAAATCAATATTCTTCATAATATAACGTTTTATCTTTTGAGTTTCACGGATTGTTTCTTTGATATGTTTTTTATTGCTTAATGCTTTAATAAATTTATTCATGGATTCTTCTGAGAATGGGAATGGTAATTGAACTTGATCAAAAACTTCGATTAATTCTTTATTCGCAATAACGTATCCAATTCGATCATTTGGTAATCCATATGCTTTGGATGCGCTTTTAGCAATAATTACATTTTTATACATTCCCATTAAGTTTATTGCGGAATCGGATTGATCCATATAATCTCCATAAGCTTCATCCACTAAGACATAAATATGATAAAACTCTGCTAATTTTACAATTTCTGTTAATTCTTGGATTGGGATTACTTGTCCAGTAGGATTATTTGGATTATCTAAATAAATTAGTTTTACTGGTCTTCCTAATGCCATATTGTCTTCTAAGAATTCCATAAATGCTTGTGTATTAAATTTCTTATCATCACTGGTACAATGAAGTGGTAAATACTCTGCTTTTTGTAATTCTACTTCCGATGAAAATCTAGTGAATTGAGGTGCTGATCCAATACAAATATCTCCTTCGTTTAATAGGATTGTACAAATCGTACGAATGATTCCCATTGTTCCAGAGGAAAAAGATAGTTCATCTTTTCTAAGAAGTACTTGAGTATCTTCATAGATGGACTGAATTAATTTTTGTTTTAAGTGATTGTATTTTGGGTCGGTATAATTCTCCTCTATGAATGGATTTACCCCTAGTGTACAATCGATGGAATTACTTCCTGTTTCAATCGTATCTTCTAAGTAATCTCTCACTCTAAAATATTTGTAATGATCCTCAATCATGTTGCACCTCTATCTAGTTTTTTCTTCTATATAATTATTAATAATATCCTCGATTTCTTTTACTTGTTTTTTTTCTACATATTTTTCTAATATTTCAAACTTCTTTTTAATAATATCGTGTTCTTTTAATTCAATAAAACTTTGTTTAAAGTTAAAGTCAAACATAAACGCTAAACAACGAACAACAGAATCTGCGTGTGTTTTTACATTGGCGTTGTTTACTAATTTATGTTTACGAAGAGAGTTCATAACTTCTTCGTTTACTGATGTACTGCCATCTTTAATATCAATATTTTGTTTATCCATGATATCTAATTTATCTGCATCTCTAGTGATTTTTGCAATTACTGCTTCTCTTTCTGTTAAATTAGCATCTAAATAAATTTTATTATGATATTTTACCGCTTTTAATACTGCTTCTGCATCTTCTTCATTGTCTACATATTCCATAATGTAGTTATTTTCCTTTAAAATTTCATACCCTTTATCTCCGTGATCAAAAGAGTCCTTATCATGAAATGTATGAAATTGTCTTACTTGTTCAAAACGAGCAATATCATGAAGTAATCCAGCAGTTCCTGCTACTACTACATCATGTTCATTCATTCCTTCGCTTAATGCTATTTTTACACAATAGTCCACAACTCGATATGTGTGATAATATTTTAAATCAATCATCCAGTCACTCATATCGTATGGTTTTGTATATCGATCAAATTCTTCTGTATTCATAAATACCTCTTTTCCACTTTTAATATTATAACATATTTCTTTTCTATATTTGCTTGTGATATGATTATTTTAGGTGATAATAATGAAAAAATATCTATTTTTGGATAAAAGAAGTACTATTTTTAAGATAATTTTCTCGGTTTTATTTAGTTTTACTCAAGTTATTGGATTTAATTGTTATAAATTTGATAGTGCGATGTTATATTCCGTTTTTACTTATCTATTTATTTTAATCTTAATTCCATTTGTTTATTTCTTTACCAGTTTCTTGTGGAATATTCCTTATACGAAACAAAAGAATAGTAAGATTAGTAGCATTCTATTTGAGAAAAAATATAGTTTCTTTTTACTGGTTGGATTGATGCTTCTTGCATGGACTCCAATATTAATCATTCTTTATCCTGGAAACTTTTCTTATGATGCAGGAACACAGATTCGAATGTTAAAGTTTGATGCATTAAGTAAATATCACCCTGTATTACATACTCTATTCATGGGATTAACAATTCTACTAGGACATAATCTATTCGGATCTTGGAATATTGGAATCTTACTTCACAGTATTTTACAAATGTTAATTATGTCAAGTATTTTTAGTTTTACATTACTATATTTACACAAGAAAAGAATTCCTAATATTTATAATTATATTTTCTTAATCTTATATTTATTTCTACCAACCCATTCTGTATTTGCGATTACGACTACGAAAGATATTTTATTCTCTGGATTTTTTAATATCGTCTTACTATTATTAATCGAATTGTTTACAAATCCTGATCAATTCTTTACAAAGAAAAAGATTTTTATCACTATTTTCTTTACATTCTTATTAATTGCTTTTCGTAATAATATGCTTTATGCCTTTATCGTATTTATTCCGTTCGCATTATTCTATTTAAAAAAGTATTTCAAGAAAGTCATAATTCTATTTCTATCCATTCTTGCGATTGTGTTTATTTATGATAAGTCATTAACTTATGTCTTCCATATTGAGAATGGTCCAAGAGTAGAAATGTTTAGTTTTGTAGTACAACAATTTGCAAGAACTTATCATAAAGATCCTCTATCTTTAGAAGAGAGACAAAATATTGAAAAATTATATCTAAATGATTCTTTACAAGATTATCATCCTCATATTAGTGATCCAGTCAAAAGTAATTTTAATACGGAGGAATTATTAGCGAACAAAGGAAAATACGCATCGTTATATACGCATTTATTATTTGAATATCCAAATACGTTTATTGATTCGATTCTTAACAATACTTATAGTTTCTTCTATCTATTTGATAAGTTACCAGATGAAGGAGCAAAAACTTATATTGAGATTAGTTGTTTAAAAGAAGAAAATGGTACAATTGACAGAAACTATACTTGTGGAAAAAATAATTCTTTTATTTATCAATTAGTTATGGATGCGAAATATCAACATATACCGATATTAGATATCTTCATGAATATGGCATTTTATTTTATTGTATTAATCTATGTATCTATTTATTTACTTTATCAAAAAAATTATAAGTTATTCGTTCCTATCCTTTTATTGATTCTTTATATGGGAACAAATTTTTTAGCACCAGTTGCGATAGTAAGATATGCTTATCCATTATTCACAACATTCCCTATTCTAATTTATTTTATTTATCAAACAAAAAAGGACTACTTAAAAAAGTAGTTCTTTTAATTTAACATTGGATCA
>JAFUFG010000049.1 GCA_017470045.1 Bacilli bacterium
GATCGTGTACGTAAAGAAGGAATTCATGATCCAGAAGAATTAAAAGAAATCATCGTTGATGAATTATTCATTATTTATGTTAATGATGAAGTATTATCTAGTAAGATTAATTTCCGTGAAGATGGACCAACAGTTGTTTTATTTGTAGGTGTTAATGGAGTTGGAAAGACAACTACGATTGGAAAACTTGCTAATAAGTTTAAAGATGAAGGTAAGAAAGTTTTATTAGTAGGTGCGGATACTTTCCGTGCAGGTGCAGTAGAACAACTTCGTGAATGGAGTGAACGCGTAGGAGTAGGTTTCTATGGAAAAGAAGAAGGAGCTGATCCTGCAAGTGTTGTTTACGATGGTGTAGAATTAGCTAAAAAAGAAGACTATGATATTGTATTTATTGATACCGCTGGAAGACTTCAAAATAAAGTTAATTTAATGAAAGAATTAGAAAAAATTAATAAAGTTATTGATTCTTTAATTGATGGTGGAGCCAACGAAACACTATTAGTTATTGATGCAACCACTGGACAAAATGGTATTAGTCAAGCAAAATCTTTTAAAGAGATTACCAATATTACAGGTATCGTTTTAACAAAATTAGATGGTACTGCAAAAGGTGGTATCGTTCTTGCTATTAAAGAAGAAGTAGGATTACCTGTTAAATATATGGGATTTGGAGAAACAAAAGACGATTTACAAGTATTTGATATTGAAAAATATATCTATGGATTATTTAAGGATATGATGTAGATGAAGAAAATTAATGATTCTAATATTTTATTTGTAAACTTACAACTTATTTTTAGTGTTGTAACAGCTATTTTATTACTATGGTTTGTATTTGATAAAAGAGTAGTTCCTTTTTTTGAAATCTTTTTAGGATTATCCTTAATAACAATGGGAATTAATAATCATTTGATTTATAAAAGAAAGCATTTTACTGTTCTTTATATTGTTATTGGAGTTTTCATTTTGATATCTACTTTTTTATCTATAATAGGAGTGTAACATGGAAGATTTTTTATACTATAATGAATTATATGATTTTTATTCAGGATTACTTACAGAAAAACAAAGACAATATTTTGAAGATTATTACTTTAATAATTTAAGTTTATCTGAAATGGCAGAAAACTATGATGTTAGTCGTAATGCTATTTTTAAACAGATTAAAATAACAAAAGAAAAATTGGATGAATTTGAAGAGCAGTTGGCTTTAAAAAAGAAAAAGGACAAGATAGATTCTATTTGTAAGAATATTATGGATGACAAGATTCGTAAAGAATTAGAAGATTTATTTTAGGAGGACTTATGAAGAATAAAAAGATTGGGTATATTTTTATTGCGATAGGTATTACCTTTATGGTTGGAGCTTTTCTTGTAAATAATTATGTAGGAAAAAATCAAACTCTAAAGGAAGAAAAGACAGATACAATAGATGATAATAAGAAAAATAAGAATTATGTGAAAGAAGAAAATGGAGAAGTATCATTAGAAACGGAGTCTAGTGATGAACTTGTTCTAGATGATTTTAGCAAAGCAACTCTTTTTCATTATGACGAGGTAGAGAAGGATGTCTTGGCAGATGTTAACAAGAATCATTATTCTTACTATCTTTCTACTTGTGAAGGTAAGATGCCTGATGTAACTACTAGTTTCATCGAATTGAAAGAGTCTTCTTTTCAAACTATTATGAAGAAATTAAGATCTTGTACTAGATATGAAAGCAATATTACAGCATCTTTCTTTTGCCCTAAGTATAGTTATGCGATAGGAATGAAAAGTGAGGATTCTGTTAACCCTAGAATTTTCTCATTAAATTATGCTAATGATTCTAAAGTATTAATCGTTGGTTATAAGAATGTTGGTTATGCTTTTTACTATGAAGAAGATGTAACTGGATTTATTGAGAGTTTACAATAGTACCGTAAGGTACTTTTTTATTGTATTTTTTTCTTGAAAAAGGTATAATTATTTTATGATAGGGTAAAAAGGATTAGGTGATGACGAGATGTTTGATAGAATCGTTTATATTGGAGATCATTTTGCGAATGTTAAATTAAAGGATGCAAATAATTTAGCAATTAACTTAATGAACTTACATTTAGTTTTTGAAGACGATAATAAAAAAGTTTTAGCGGAAGTTGATAACTTAGATGGGGATTTAGTAAAAGCAAGATTCTTAGGGGAAATTGCGAATGGAAGATTATTAGGTGGTACTTTACGTAAGCCTAATTTGGATGCTAGAGTACGTGTTATTTCAAGAGAAGAGATTCCGCTAATTACTGGTAAGAATGAAAAAGGGTATATGCCTTTAGGTTACAGTCCTTTTTACAATGATATTCCATGTTACTTAGATGTTAATAATTTCTTTGGTGGACACTTCTGTATTTTTGGTAATTCTGGTTCTGGTAAATCTTGTGGTATTTCTAGATTATTCCAAAATATGTTTAGTGATAAGAGATTGTTTCCATATAAAGCAAACATTATTATGTTTGACTCTTCTGGTGAATATTATAATGCTTTTAAAGATTTGCATAATATTGATTCTAATTATAATTACCGTTTATTTAATACAAACGAAGCAGAAAATACTGGTGAAAAATTACGTTTACCAATTTATTTATTAAATAAAGATGATTTAGCTTTATTATTACAATGTACAAATCACTCTCAATTACCAATTATTGAGAGAATGCAAAAATTAGCACTTATTTTCTCACAAGAGGGAATGGATGCAAATGCTTATAAGAACCATTTAATTGCTAAGGCAATTATGACTATTCTATATACAAATGAAACTTCTCCTAATAAGAGAAATGAAATATTCTCTATTTTAGGAAGTTGTTCTACGCCTCAATTTAATCTAGAGGCTCCTGTACAAGGTATTGGTTATACTAGAAAATTCCGTGAATGTTTCTTAATTGATAATGCTGGTGAATTTAGTGAAAGTGTATTATTAACAGAATATGTTTCTTCTTTCATTAAACCAGAATTAGATGCTTTTGAACCAAAGCCTGATGTATTCTATAACTTAGATACATTAGAGAAGGCTTTGAACTTTGCTTTAATTAGTGAAGGATGGTTAAGAAATACGAATACTTATGGTGATGCTATTACGATTAAAGTACGTTTACATTCATTAATCGTTGGACCTTATGCAAAATTCTTTGATTATCCAAACTATATTCCATTAGAGTCTTATTTATCATCTTTAGTAATTGATAATGGAGTTAAATATCAATTTGTTAAATTCTATTTAGATGATGTTGATGATGACTTTGCTAAAGTATTAACAAAAGTATATTCTCGTTTGATTTTCGAATTTGCAAAAGGCTTAAAGCAACGTGGTAGTATTCCATTCCATATTGTTGTAGAAGAGGCTCACCGTTACGTACAAAATGATACTGACCGTTTCTTGATCGGATATAATATATTCGAAAGAATTTCTAAGGAAGGTCGTAAATATGGTGTTTTACTAGGACTTATTTCACAAAGACCTAGTGAAATGAGTGATACATGTATTTCTCAATGTATGAACTTCTTAATCTTTAAGATGAACCACCCTGTAGATGTTGAGTATATTCGTAAGATGGTTCCTAATATTAGTGATGAAATTGTTGAAAAACAAAAATCATTACAATCTGGTACTTGTTTAGGATTCGGAACAGCATTCCGTATTCCACTTATTGTTAAAATGCAAATGCCTAATCCAGCACCATGGTCTGGAAACGTAGATGTTGTTAATATTTGGAATGGTAGAGGTCCTGGAGATAGTTCTTATGATGAACCAGATGCTTATAGTGCTCCAGCAGTTCCTAAAGTAAATGAGATGGATTTTGTATCTCAAACGAGTGCTGATTATATTCCTGAGGTTCGTTCTACTACTAGTGCTCCTTCTGCAAGTATGGAACAAATTGTTTCTAATGTTACAGGAACAGCTAGATTAGAAGATTCTCCTGTATCTCATGAACCAAATTATTCTGAAACCCCTAGTTTAGCAGAAGAAAAATCTTCTTTGGATAACGCATTGTTTAGTGGAGATAATAAACAAGGTGGTTTGAGGGATTATGATATGAATTCTATGCCAGATTTAGGTGCAGGTGTTCCAAATGGAATTACGCCTAACACTTCTCAAGGTCCTGAAAAACCATTAATAACATTAATTGATAATTAGAAGAAGAGAGGAAATCTCTTCTTTTTTTTGTGGATATTTACTTTTTTTCTTATTTATGATATAATATGGCACTAGTCAAGGGGTGTTAGGATGAAATTGACCGTTAGTAAATATTGTGCTCTTATTTTATCAGCAGGGGCATTAATCACTGGTAAGAATGCTATTTCTTCTAGTATTGTAGAATCAAATATACCAGTTAGAGGAGTTACTATTTCCTCTAAAGAAAAAGTAAATTGGGAGAAGGTATCAGAAAATTTCGACTATGTTTATATCAATGTTGGTGACGGATTACATGATGATGAGAAATTTGAAGAAAACTATGAAAATGCTAGAAAAAATAAGATAGATGTTGGTGTTGTAATTGATAATCAATTAGGGTATTCTGGTTGGGAAAAACCTAGTGATATGACAAAATATGCTGAATATCGTTATAGCCATGTTAAGATTAATAAATTAATGGGTAAAGATATTAAGTATCCAATATTTTTAAAGATTGATTATGGAGATAGACCAATTGAAGAAGCATTACCAAAGGCTTATGCAGAAGATTTATTAAATCGATATGAACTTATTCTTACTCATAATAAATATATTCCTGGAGTATATGTTACGAAAGAAAATTATGAATATTTAAAAAATAATATTAAAGATTTCGATGAGAGATTTACTGTATGGATTATGGATAAGGAAAAGAAAGAAGAATGCGTATCATTTTCTTCTATTTCAGAATCTAAACAATCTATTTCTGATAAGGAAATAGATATGATAGATGGTTATAATAACGTAACAGAAACTGGAGTAGAAGGAGAACTTGGAATTGCTTCTGTTCATTATTCTAAATTAAATTATAATCATCATGCATCTGCAATCATTCCAATTTTATTTCTTGGAGTAGAAGCTTTAGGTTTTTCTGGAAATACAATCTATAAAAAGAGAAAAGCATCCAAAGAAAAGTCTGAGAAAGAAAAGGTTATCTATTTATAGAGAAAAGGCGATAATCGCCTTTTTTCTTTTGTTTTTCAAGGATTATTGTTATAATAATGAATAGGTGATAAAAATGTTTGAAAGTTTAGGAGACCGTTTACAAAATGCAATTCATAAAATGAAGGGTTATGGCAAGATTACAGAAGAAAATATTTCTGATATGATGCGTGAGATTCGTCTTGCCTTACTAGAAGCAGATGTAAACTATAATGTAGTAAAAGAATTTACAAATAATGTAAAAGAAAAAGCCTTAGGTAGTGAAGTAGTAAGTAGTATTAATCCAGGGGATTTATTTGTTAAAATCGTTAAAGACGAATTAACCGAACTTCTTGGTGGAGAGAATGCTCCATTAAATACGACAGGGAACCCTGCAACATTAATGTTAGTTGGTTTACAAGGTTCAGGTAAAACTACTACAATTGCTAAGATTGCTTTATATTTGAGAAAAAAATTTAATAAGAAACCTTTATTGGTAGCTTGTGATGTATATCGTCCAGCTGCTATTGACCAATTAAAACAATTGGGAAAACAATTAAATATTGAAGTTTATGAAGAAGGAAAGAAAGATCCTGTAGAGATTGTTAATCATGCAATGGATTATGCAAAAGAGAATAAGTATGATTATGTTTTAATTGATACTGCTGGTAGACTTCATATTGATGAAGAATTGATGGATGAATTAGAGAATATTAATAAAGCAATTTCTCCACAAGAAATTCTATTAGTAATTGACTCTATGATGGGACAAGATGCGATTAATGTTATTACTGGATTCAATGATAAATTACCATTAACTGGAGTTGTATTAACAAAACTTGATGGAGATACTCGTGGTGGTGTAGCATTAAGTGTACGTCACTTAACTCATGTACCAATTAAGTTTATGGGTGTATCTGAAAAACTTGATGGACTTGAGATGTTTGATCCAGAGAGAATGGCAGGACGTATTCTTGGAATGGGAGATATTGTATCTTTAGTAGAAAAAGCTACTGAATCAATTGATGAGAAAGCTGCTGAAAAGACTGCTAAGAGAATGCAAGAAGGAAAGTTTGATTTAGAAGATTTCTTAGATACTATGAAACAAATGAAGAAACTTGGCCCACTAGAGAATTTAATTAAACTTATTCCTGGAGCTAAGAAAATGGGACTTACGGATGTTAAGATTGATCCAAAACAAATGGCTCATATTGAAGCAATTGTTTTATCAATGACTCCTAAGGAGAGACGTAATCCAGAAATTATTAAAGCAAGTCGTAAGACACGTATTGCGAAAGGATCTGGTACTTCTGTTCAAGAAGTAAATCGTTTATTACAACAATTTGAACAAATGAAGAAAATGATGAAACAAATGAGTAGTGGAAATTTTAAGATGCCTTTTTAAGGTATCTTTTTTTTAACCACTATTTGCTTTTTACATAAACTATATTAGGAGGTTTTGTTATGTATAATAATGACGTGATTAATAATTTATATGTAGAAGGTAATAACAATAATATTGATAGTGATATGAGTAATGAAACAATGATGAGTAATCAGATGAGTGCACCAATGAATATGAATATGGGAACTGCTCCAATCATGGGACAAGGACAAGAAAAAGTCGTTCATCGTACTTTCGTTCATGATGTTCCTCATATTTGCCCTATTCATACTAGAGTAATAAATCATCATGTATATCGACATATTTACCAACCAAAATACACTTGTAGTGAAGAAAATTGTGTTACGAATATACAATGCGGATCTTGTTGCCAATTTCAATAGTAGAAATCACTTCTTTGAAGTGATTTTTTGATATAATATAATCATACTTTTATGGAGGGGTTTTATGATAGAAGATAGAGAAGAAAAGTCAGTTATTTCTATTACAAATAAAGAAAAGATATCCTTACAAGAGTTATTTGAAGATAATACTTATGATTTTGAACCAACTGGCTTTGAATGGGAGGGTTCTGTTGGTAAAGAAATACTTTAGTAGTAAATAACTGTAAAAAAATATTTGTCAATAAAATGTCTAATTTTTTTGATTTGTTGATTATAAATGTAAAGTGGTTTATTCTAATAATAGGGAGTGTGATATGAATGATCTATCCTTCAATTGATAAATTACTTAATATTGTTGATTCGAAATATGAGCTAGTACATATAGCTGCAAGAAGAAGTAAACAAATATCAAAAGATGGACTTTTGCAACTTGCCGAAACCGATTATAAGAGTAAAAAGAATATAGGAAGGGCCCTTGAAGAAGTCTCAGAAGGCTTAATCGAGGTTAAGAAGAAAGAGGACGAAGTAGAGTAGTTCTCTTTTTTCGTGTATAATAGAACTAGGGGTGATACTTATGAAAGTGTTGAAATACAAGAAACTTAAGAATAATCGATACAAAGTCTCTTTAGATGATATGGAACTTACTTTGTATGAAGATGTTATTTTAAAATATGGATTATTAATTAAGAAAGAGATTGATCCGAAGGATTTGGATTTAATTCAAAAAGATAATACTTATTATGAAGTTTACTATATAGCTTTAAATAGTATCAATGCTAGATTTAAGAGCGTTTTTGATACAAAAGAATATTTAAGAGATAAGGGTTATCCTTATGAGATGATTGATCCTGTTATTGAGAAATTATTACAACAAGGATATTTAAATGATACTAGTTTTATCAAAAGTTTTATTAATAATAAGATGGTTACTACGAATTATGGACCTAGACGAATTGTTAAGGATCTGATGGAACATAGGGTAGATGCGAATATTGTTTCGGATGAAATAGAGGTATTTGATGCGGAATTACAATACGAAAAAGCAGAGAAATTAGCAAATCGTTTTTATAAATCAAACCATACTAGGGGTGGTAGTGTATTGCGTCAAAAGATTACGAATGATTTGATTCAATATGGATTTGATTCTGATATTGTACAAAAAGTTCTTATGGAATTTGATTTTTCGAATGATTCTGATTTAGCAAAAAAAGAATACGATAAGTTATATCGTAAACTAAGTCGTAAGTATGAAGGAAAAGAATTAGAAATGAAAATCAAAGAAAAAATGTATCAAAAGGGTTTGAAATATGAGGAATAAAAAATGACAAGATTA
>JAFUFG010000050.1 GCA_017470045.1 Bacilli bacterium
AATTAATGATATTGATAGAAGTCCAGTATCTGAAATCATAAAAGAAAATCCAGTTCCAACTACGGAAGAGGGAGATTCTTACTATGATGATTCTAGTGAATTCGATGATGAAGATGAAGAAGACGATGAAGATATCGACTTTGATGGAAATTTTGATGAAGACGAAGATGATTTTGAGGAAGGGGCTGATCTATAATGATAGAAGTAAATAAGTTTGACGCCTTAAAAATCGGTATTGCTTCTCCTGAAAAGATTCGTGAATGGTCTTATGGTGAAGTAAAGAAACCTGAAACAATCAATTATCGTACTTTACGTCCTGAACGTGATGGTCTATTCTGTGAAAAGATTTTTGGACCTACTAAGGATTTTGAATGTGCTTGTGGTAAATATAAGCGTGTTCGTTATAAAAATATTGTCTGTGATCGATGTGGAGTAGAAGTTACTCGTGCTAAAGTACGTCGTGAACGTATGGGACACATTGAGTTAGCTACTCCTGTATCTCACATTTGGTTCTTTAAGGGTGTTCCTTCAAGAATGGGTCTTGTACTTGACATGAGTCCAAGAGATCTTGAAGAAGTACTATACTTCGTAAGTTATGTTGTTATTGATAAAGGAAATGCTCCATTAGAAAATAAACAAACATTATCTGAAAAAGAATATAGAGCTTATTATGAAAAATATGGTACTGGATTCCGTGTAGGAATGGGTGCTGAAGCTATTAAAGAATTATTACAAAAAGTTGATTTAAAACATGACATTGATGAAATTGAAAAAGAATTAGAGACTGCTCAAGGACAAAAGAGAACTCGTTTATTAAAGAGACTTGATGTTTTAGATGCATTCTATAATTCTGGAAATAAACCTGAATGGATGATTATGGATTGTATTCCAGTTATTCCACCAGAACTTAGACCAATGATTCAATTAGATGGTGGTAGATTTGCTACATCTGATTTAAATGATTTATATAGACGTGTAATTAACCGTAATAATCGTTTAAAGAAACTTATTGATTTAGGAGCTCCTGGAATCATTATTCAAAATGAAAAACGTATGCTTCAAGAAGCAGTTGATGCATTATTCGATAATGGTAGACGTGGAAGAAGTGTTACAGGTGCTGGAAATCGTCCTCTTAAGTCACTTTCTAGTATGTTAAAAGGAAAACAAGGTCGTTTCCGTCAAAACTTATTAGGAAAACGTGTTGACTACTCTGGACGTTCCGTTATCGTTGTTGGTCCATCTCTAAAGATGTATCAATGTGGTATTCCTAAAGAAATGGCTCTTGAATTATTCAAACCACATGTAATTCATGGTTTAGTAAGTAAAGAGATTGCACATAATATTAAAGCTGCTAAGAGATTAATTGATAATCAAGATCCTGTTGTATGGGATGTTGTAGAAGAAGTTATTAAAGAACATCCAGTTATGTTAAACCGTGCACCAACTCTACATAGATTAGGTATTCAAGCATTTGAACCAATCTTAGTTGGTGGTAAAGCTATTCGTCTACACCCATTAGTATGTCCTGCATTCAACGCAGACTTCGATGGTGACCAAATGGCTGTACACGTACCTATTTCTGAAGAAGCTCAAGCTGAAGCTAGACTTTTAATGTTAGGTTCTAATAACATCCTACATCCAAAATCAGGAGACCCAATCGTTACTCCATCTCAAGACATGGTTTTAGGTAACTACTATATCACTATGGAAAAAGCTGGAGAACCTGGAGAAGGTCGTGTATTTAAAGATTCTAATGAAGCTTTAATGGCATATGAAAGAAGAGAAATTACTCTTCATACTCGTATTGCTATCCCTGTAAATTCATTTAAATATAAATTATTTACAGAAAATCAAAAGGGTAAATATTTAGTTACTACAGTAGGTAAGATTAAGTTTAATGAAATCCTTCCAGATTCATTTGCTTATATCAATGAACCTACTCAAGATAACATTTCTAATATTACTCCAAGTAAGTATTTCTTAGAAAAGGGAACTAATATTCCAGAAGCAATTGCAGCTATGGATTTAGTTAAACCATTTGCTAAAGGTACTCTTGAAAAGATTATTGCTCAAGTATTTAAGAGATATAAAACTACTGAAACTTCTACAATGCTTGATAACTTAAAGGACTTAGGATTCAAATATTCTACTATTTCTGGTATTACTGTTAGTATGGCAGATGTTGAAATTTCTAAGAAAAAACCAGAAATCGTTGCAGAAGCTCAAAAAGTAGTTGATAAGATTAATAAACAATATAAACGTGGTTTAATTACAGAAGAAGAAAGATTTAACAAAGTTATTGATACATGGAATAACGCTACTGATGATGTTAAAGCTGAACTTGAAGCTGTTTCTCAAACCGATGTAGATAATCCAATCTTCATCATGATGAACTCTAAAGCTCGTGGTAACATTTCAAACTTCACTCAAGTTGCTGGTATGCGTGGTATTATGGCTAAACCAGATGGATCTTCTGTAGAAATCCCAGTACTTTCAAACTTCATTGAAGGATTATCTGTTGCAGAGTTCTTCTTATCTACACATGGTGCTCGTAAAGGTTCTGCCGATACAGCTCTTAAGACTGCAGACTCTGGATACTTAACTCGTCGTTTAGTTGATGTATCTCAAGATATGATTGTTCGTGAAGAAGATTGTGGT
>JAFUFG010000051.1 GCA_017470045.1 Bacilli bacterium
AGTAGCGAATGATTATGCCAAAGATTACAAATATCCCATTCTTTTAGCAAAAGTAAATAATACGATTAAAGAGTTAAACAAACCATTAAAAGAAGATGCAACAGTAGAATTCTTAGATTTAACAACAAAAGAAGGAAATCGTTCTCATATTAGTGGATTAACTTATATTTTAATTTGCGCTGTAAAAAAACTATATGGAAGAAAAGCAAATATAATCGTACAACATTCTTTAGATAAAGGTTTATATATCGAAACAAACTTTAAGTTAACGAAAGAAAAAATAAAAGAAATCAAAGATACGATGACTTCTATTATTAATGCAGGTATGCCAATTACCAAAGTAACGATTGATCGAATTGAAGCAATTAATTACTTTGATAATATGGGAGACCATTCCAAAGCAGGAGTAATGAAATATAATACCAATACCTATATTACTTTATATCGATTAGGAAATTATTATAATTATTTTTATACTCCAATGCCTATTTCAACAGATCGAGTAAAAGACTTTGATTTAACTTATTTAAAAGATAATGGTTTCTTATTAAGATTCCCAACGGTTTATATTAACGATAAAATTAAAGAATATGAGCCACATCCTAATATGTTTGAAGTATTCAAAGAATTCCGTGACTGGGCAAAAATCATGAATATTGAAAACTCTGTTGATTTAAATAAGATTGTTTCAACTGGTAAGATCAATGATTTAATCAAAATTGATGAAACCTTACAAAGTAATCGACTATTAAATGTAGCAAAAGAAATTGCCCAAAAGAAGAATCGTATCAAGATTGTTTTATTAGCAGGACCATCTTCTTCTGGTAAGACTACAACTTCAAAGAAATTATGTATGTATTTACAAAGTTTTGGATTAAATCCAAAAGTAATTGGAATGGATGATTACTTTAAAGAAAGAGAAGATAATCCAAAAGATGAGAATGGAAACTACGATTTCGAATGCTTAGAAGCATTAGACTTAAAACTATTTGATAAACAAATGGCGGCTTTACTAAAAGGAGAAAAAGTAACAATTCCAACCTATAACTTTGTGTTAGGAAAGAAAGAATATCATGAAGAATTACAAATGGATAAGAATGATATCCTAGTAATTGAAGGTATCCATGCCTTAGATGTAAAAGTCTTAACCAATATCGAAAGAAATCGTAAATATAAAATCTATGTATCTGCACTAACAGAGTTAAATATGGATGATCACAATCGTATTTCAACATCCGATAATCGTCTTTTACGTCGTATTGTTCGTGATAATCGTACTCGTGGTTATTCCGTAGAACATACTCTAAAGATGTGGGATAGTGTTCGTGATGGAGAAGAAAAATATATCTTCCCTTATCAAGATGAAGCAGACTATACGGTAAACTCTGCCCTTATTTATGAAATTGGAGTATTAAAGACTTACGCAGAACCATTATTATATTCTGTACCAAGCGATTCAGAGTATTACGAAGAAGCAAAACGTTTAATCGACTTCTTACGTTTGTTCTTACCAATTCCAAGTGATGCCATTCCACAAGACTCTATTATTCGTGAGTTTATAGGTGGAAGCTACTTCGAATAAAATTATCCACAATGATTGTGGAAAGAAATAATTGTAAAAAATAATATCCACAATTTCTGTGGATATTTTTATTTGAGAGAAAAACCCCTGTGGAAAAAAAGTTTACACAAGCAAAATGTCAAAAGTAGTCTACTTTATTGAAAGTAAAATTTTTTGATACTATAATGAAATCATGGAGGATTGATAAAATGATTAGAGTAGCAATCAATGGATTCGGAAGAATCGGAAGATTATGTTTTAGATTAATGGAGGAGAACCCAGAGTTCGAAGTTGTAGCAATCAACGACTTAACAGATGCTGAGCAATTAGCATATTTATTAAAATATGATACGAACCATAGAAATTATCGTATCGATGAAATCTCTTATGAAGGAGATATGATTGTAATCGGAGATAGAAAAGTTAAGGTTTATGCAGAAAAAGATCCTGCAGCATTACCTTGGAAAGATTTAGATATTGACGTAGTATTTGAATGTACTGGTCTATTTACATCTGAAGAAAAAGCAATGGCTCATATTAATGCCGGAGCTAAGAAAGTTATTATCTCTGCACCAGCAAAAGGTGACTTAAAGACTATCGTTTACAATGTTAACCACAATACATTAGATGGATCTGAAAAGATTATCTCTGCTGCTAGCTGTACAACAAACTGTTTAGCACCAGTAGTTGATGTATTAGATAAAGAATTTGGTATCAAAAAAGGATTCATGACAACAGTTCATGCTTATACAAATGACCAAGCAACTCTAGATGTTCCTCATAAAAAAGGAATCAAAGCTCGTAGAGGACGTGCTTGTGCAGCAAATATCGTTCCAGCTTCAACTGGAGCAGCATCTGCAATTGGATTAGTTTGTCCTAACCTAGCAGGAAAACTAGAAGGAACTGCTATGCGTGTACCAGTACCTACTGGATCAGTAGTAGATTTAGTTCTTGAATTAAATAAAAATACAACTGCAGAAGAAATTAATGCTGTATTAAAAGCTCATACAAATGAGACTCTAGAATACACTGACGATCCAATTGTATCAAGCGACGTAATTGGAAGACGTTGTGGTTCATTAGTAGATGGTTTATCTACAACAGTTCTAGAAGTAGAAGGAAAACAATTAGTAAAAGTTGTTTCATGGTATGATAATGAAATGTCATATACTGCTCAAATGGTTAGAACTGCTAAATACTTAATGAATAAGTAAAAATAATCAAAGTGTAACCTAGGTTACACTTTTTTATGTGGAGAAATGTCAAAAATAAAGCATTTTCCTTTTGCAACTTTCAAAATAGTGTTATACTCAAAGTAGATAGGAGGCTTGTGGCCATGAGAACGATCAGAGATTTAGATATCGATCATAAAAAAGTATTAATAAGAGTAGATTTCAATGTTCCAATGAAAGAAGGAAAAATTGTAGATGATACAAGAATTGTTGGAGCATTGCCAACAATACAATATGCATTAGATCATAATGCAAAAGTTATTCTAATGTCACACTTAGGAAGAGTAAAAGAAGAAGCAGACTTAGAGAAGAATAACATTGCTCCTGTTGCAGCTAGACTTGGAGAAGTACTAGGGAAAGAAGTAACATTCGTAAATGCAACAAGAGGGGAAGAATTAGAAACAGCTATTAACAATATGAATGATGGAGATGTTTTACTAATGCAAAACACTCGTTATGAAGATTTAGATGGCAAAAAAGAAAGTGGAAATGATCCAGAGTTAGGTGCTTACTGGGCATCTTTAGCAGATGCTTATGTAAATGATGCTTTTGGAACAATCCACAGAGCTCATGCATCAAACGTAGGAGTACCTACTAATATGAAAGAAAATGCAGCATTCGGATTCTTGATTGAAAAAGAATTAAATGCATTAAGTATCTTAAATGAACCTGAAAGACCATTTATTGTAATTTTAGGTGGTGCTAAAGTAGCAGATAAGATTGGAGTAATCGAAAATCTAGTTACAAAAGCAGATAAGATTCTAATTGGTGGAGGTATGGCATTTACCTTCCTAAAAGCAGAAGGATACAATGTAGGAAAATCATTAGTAGATGAAGAAAACATTGAGTTCTGCCAAAAAGTATTAATGGATTACGCAGATAAGCTAGTATTACCAGTGGATGCTGCAGTAACAAATGAATTTACAAATGATGAAGAATATCGTGTAAAAGATATCAATGAAATCGCAGAAGATGAAATGGGGTTAGACATTGGTCCTAAGACAATGGAAATCTTTGAGAATACATTAAATACTGCTAAGTCTGTTATTTGGAATGGACCATTAGGAGTATATGAATTTGAAAAATATAAGAAACATACAGATGACTTATTAAAATATATCGTTGACAACAATATCAAAACAGTATTAGGTGGAGGAGATATTGTTGCAGCTGCTGGAGTAGCTGGATTAAAAGACAAAGTATACCATGCATCTACTGGAGGAGGAGCTACATTAGAGTACTTAGAAGGAAAGGAACTTCCAGGTATTGTAGCAATCAAATAAAAAAAAGAAAAAATAAAAAGTAGGTGAGGGAATTGCATACAGAAAGTTTGTTTATCGCAGATCCATACAACGAAAGTCATATCAAGATGTTTGCAGAATTCGAAGAAAGAAATGGTGTTGAAAAAACAACAACCGAAGCTTGGGAGTCCTTGCGCGCCAAATTTAGTGAGGAACAATACAAAGAATTTCAAAAAGTTCAAAATGAAATTATGCAAACAATCTTTACGATGGAAAACGATTCTGTAAAAGATAGTTGCTTCATTCGAGGAGAGCAAGATATTAAAACATGTGAATTAATCTTTGCTCCATTAAAAGAAGAACCACGAGGAAGACAATTAGTAGGAATTGCGAGTAACTACGCCCTAAATACCTTAGGTATGGAACAAATTTATGTATCAATTAATCCGAATGATAAGAATTTAAGAAATAGTTTAATTTCAAAGGGTTTTGAAGATATCGGTACAATAGAAGAAAATTCAAGTAGCAAGTTAACTTTTATAAAACTAAAAGAAGATATGAAGGAAGCAAGTAGAGTAATCTAATGGAATTTTTAAAAAGCATCAAGAAAAACACATTGCTATTACTATTCATTACATCAATCGTATTATTCTTTCTATTAAAGGATAATTTTGATGATATAGTAAAAGCTCTATCTTCCATGGATTATAAATATATCCTTCTTGCTATCTTCTTTTTCTTTGCATATCTCTTCTTTAAGAGTGTTGCAAATTATCGTACTATCAATGACAAAGAAAAAGTATCTCTCTTAGAAGCTTTTAAACACGATGTTATTGTACAATTTTTTAATGGAGTAACACCTTTTTCAACAGGTGGACAACCAATGGAAATCTATATGTTAACAGAACATGATATTAAAGCAACAAAAGCGGCAGATATATCCATTCAAAATTTCATCTTTTATCAAACAGCATTAGTAATATATGGAGTATCCGCAGTTACTTATAATTATTTCTTCCATATATTTCCAAAAGCAGAATTGTTAAGAAAATTAGTGTTACTAGGATTTGTAATTAATTCCTTAGTAGCATTAGGACTATTACTATTATTAATATCAAAACCAATCACAAAGAAAATTACACAATTTTTTATAAATATCTTATATAAGGTTAAAATAATAAAGAATAAAGAAAAAACAGAAGAAAAAATATTTCAAAAACTTGATGAATTTCATGATGGTGCTTCGGAATTAAGAAAAAGAAAAGGCTTATTTGTAACAGGAGTAATCTTGAATCTATTAAGCTTAACTTGTCTTTATATAATTCCATTATTTATCGTATATAGTCTACATGACTTTACAAGCATCAGCGCATTAGAAACATTAACAGCATCTGCCTATGTTCTATTAATGGGATCCTTCGTACCAATCCCAGGAGCAAGTGGTGGAATTGAGTTTGGGTTTATGCAATTTTATGGAAATTTCCTTGGAGCAAGCGTTTTACCAGCAATCCTTATTGTTTGGAGATTTATTACGTATTACGTTCCAATGATTGTAGGAGCCCTAGTATTTAGTTTAGAAAAGAAGGTGAAAGAATGAGAATTGGTTTATTCACAGATTCCTATCCTCCTTATATTAATGGAGTATCCACATCTGTTGCAATGTTAAAGAAAGCCCTAGAAAAACAGGGGCACACCGTATATGTAGTAACAGTAAGTAATCATGCATTAAGATACGAATATAATGAGAAAGAGAAAATATTAAAGATACCAGGAATACCGATTGGGATATATGACTATCGTCTAAGTAGAATCTATCCAGTATCCATGATTAATAAAATGCGCAACTGGAAATTAGACGTAATCCATTCTCATACAGAGTTTGGTATCGGAATACT
>JAFUFG010000052.1 GCA_017470045.1 Bacilli bacterium
ACAATATCCTTTTACAAATCCGAATGCTGTTTTATCGGCTACTGTACCAATGGTTCCGGCACGGTATACATTATGTTCTCCAAACAATACCTTCGTATAAGCATGTGCACTTGCTTGGTTTAGATCCGAGAAGTTTAAGTCGATATCTGGAACTTTATCGGCATTGAAACCTAAGAAGGTTGCGAATGGCATGTCTTGTCCATCTTTAATCATTGGAATATGACAATTTGGACATTCTTTATCTGGTAAATCGAATCCAGAAGAATACACTGCTCCTAATGGGTTTCCATCGTCATCATCAAAGATACTTAATTTACATTTTTCACAACGATAATGAGCTGCTAATGGGTTTACTTCCGTAATTCCCATCATGGTTGCAACGAATGAAGAACCTACAGATCCACGGGAACCAACTAAGTAACCTTCATCGTTAGAGTGTTTAACAAGTCTTTGAGAAATTAAGTAGATTGGGTCGAATCCTCCACCGATAACTCCACCTAATGTTTTCTTTACTTTTTTTGCTAAAGCTTTTTCATCCAACTCTTCTTCACTCGTTCTTTTTACATATTCTGTAACAAGCCCTTTGACATTATCGGATCCTTTTAAGATTTCATCATGCAGACGTTTATGTACTTCTACTTGGAATTCTTCTTCGGATAACATTTTAAAGACAACGTCTCCGTATAACTCCGTTGCGATACGTTCTTCTATCATGTATGGTAGAGGATCTCCGTACCAATCTCTTGCTTTTGTATATACTAAGTCTGTTACAACAACTGGACAATCTAGATAACTTTGCCCATCATCGGATTTAACACGTGGAGAGAATGGAATACCACCAGTATCTGGTATTACTTCATAGATTTCTACCATATCGGCTATTTTATTGGTATTTGTAACTACGATTTCGTAGGCCTTTTCTTCTCCTAAAAATTTAAAGTCTTCTAGCATTTCGTTGGTTGTTCTAAAATGGTTCGATGGAATTTCTTTGATTCCGCTCTTTGCTAGAGGATGTCTTCCACCACCTGGAACTTTTTGATTTACGATAATTTCACGATAGATTTTATCATCTCTTTTTAAGTGGTGAACATCTCCTGTTGCAACAATTATCTTTCCAGCTTCTTCGGTTACTCGAATAATCTTTTCTACGTTTGCAGCAAGTTCTACTTGAGTACCAAAGTCTCCTGTTTGAATCAAGTGATTATAACATTCTAAAGGTTGTACTTCGACATAGTCATAGAATCTTATAATATTAGATAATTCATCATCACTCTTACTCTTTGCTTCTTGGAATACTTCACTTTCATAACATCCACTACCAATTAAGATTCCTTCTCTATTTTCTTCAATTACACTACGAAGAATTCTTGGGGTCTTATAAATATATTTGGTATTAGCTAAAGAGATTAATTTAAATAAATTCTTTAATCCTACTTTATTCTTTACTAATAAATTAATATGATGAGCACATCCATATTTATGGATTTCATCTTTTTCTACTAATTTATCCAAATCTTTCATAATA
>JAFUFG010000053.1 GCA_017470045.1 Bacilli bacterium
ACCTTACAATAAATACTATCGGAGAAGTCTGTTATTTTTAATGTAATAATTTTAAAATCTGTTTTAGCAGATTCAAAGTAATCTGTACCGAAAATTTGACCTTCTACAATAACATTATTATCTTCTCCAAGTAATGTTTTAATCTTAATTGGATCTTCTTTTACTCCTCTTCCAAGTACGGCATTTGGATCTTTCGCTTCTCTTCTATATTTCTTTTCAGGAGATGTGTTTTCTTCTTTTGGTGGAGCAGCTTCTTTCATCGCTTTTACATCCACTTTGTTTACTTCTTGTTCTAATTCATTTTGAATATCCGTTAAAATATTTTCTTCGCGTCGCTCAACAACTTCTATATTAAACTTATATCCTAAACTACGATAAAAGTTTTCGATTACTGGAAGACAGGACTCTAATCTTTCTTTTTCCACATCATTACTAGTTACTAATACTAAAAATCCATCTTCTACTTTTAAACAATCTTCATAGATTTCTAGAACTTTTAGGGATTCTTTACACTTATTTAGAATAAATGGATAATAAGATAAATAAGTATTTATATCTGGATTCTCAACATTCCAAATAAATGTAATCTCTTTGGCTTTTGGATCTAAATCCATCTTTTTACTTTCTAATTCTTGTAATATCTCTAATGGTAATAAATCTGTTTTATCGATATAAACATTCCAATTGTTGGTCTTGGAAGAAACCACAATTTTTGAAATCTTTGCATCATTAAAATATTGATAATTAGCATTATCAATATTAATCTTGTCTAATAAAATCTTTATTTTCTCATCCATCAGAACCCCACCTTCCTGTTTCAAATACTTTTAATTTTTCTTTTCTCTAATAATGTATCGTTGATTTCGAATAATAAATTCGATAAATTCCTCTATATTCATATTTATTAATTCTTTTTCATATGCATAATGCTTTACTTCAAAAGCAATTTTATCTCGCATCATATATTTTATCATATCTTCTTGTTTTATTCCAAGGTACATTAACCAATATGGATAGATTTGTTTTTTAATCGAAAATAGTTTCGGATTGCCATTTTTATAGCAACTTTCTTTTTTTATTTGAGTGGCGAATTCATTTAAAACAGCCATTTCCATTACTGCATCTTTTATTCCTAATTCGTCTTTTTCTTTGATGGCTATTTCTTTTTTGGCAATCTCAAAGAATATATCTATTAAATAGTCCTTTTCATCCTTATATTCTTTTCCAATGATGAATCTTCCGTTGTTTTCATCAATCAAAATTAATTCCATTATATTAAACTTTTTATGAATCACGGAACAACTATAATTACGTAATTTTAGGCGCAACATATCCTCTACTAAATAATTAATTTTTTTTCGATCTTTATCCCGGATCTTCATTAAATTAATACGATATTTTTCTGTTTCTTTTTTTACTTTTTCAAAGTCTTCTGTTTATTTAATATTGTTGTAGACTGTATCATTATTTGGGATAAAATTTCTTGGATCTTTCATCATTAATTCTTTATCATTATAAACTTTGTTATATAAATTTTTATAATTTTTCCATATACGTCTTTTGCTTTCTATTATATTTTCAGTAATTGAACTTTTAAATAATAGATTCCATGCTAGTACGTAATCATTTACTTCAAACTTTAGATTCATATGCACACTTCCATCATCGATACTATAATCATATCATACAAAAAAAAAGTTGGAAAT
>JAFUFG010000054.1 GCA_017470045.1 Bacilli bacterium
GAATCGTTTATCCGATTTTTTTATAAGGAGTAATTATGTCAAGTTTACCAGTATTTATAAAATATATTATTGTAGGAATTATTAGTATGGTTCCAATTGTAGAGTTACGTGGAGCAATCCCAATCGCAGAAAGTTTAGGATTAAATATTTTCCTTTATTATCCAATCGCAATTATAGGAAATATGTTACCAGTACCAATCATCTATCTTTTCGCAAGAAAAGTATTAGAGTGGGGCAAAGATAAAAAAGTAATTGGCCCATTCTTCACATGGTGTATCGAAAAAGGAGATAAAGGTGGTAAAAAATTAAAAGAATCTGCAGGAGAAAAAGGACTATTTTGGGCATTGTTCTTATTTGTAGGAATTCCACTTCCTGGTACCGGTGCTTGGACAGGAACACTTGCTGCTAGTTTTTTAGATCTAGGATTTAAAACAACCATTAAAGCAGCAATGCTAGGAGTTATTTTAGCAGGTATTATAATGTCTTGTGGCAGTATATTCGTATCGACATTCGGTTGGTTAGGATTAGGAATCTTAATAGCAGCTATAGTACTTGCTATTATAATCTCCATTCGAATCAAGAAAAGAAAGTAAAACTTTCTTTTTTTATTTGCTTATGCTATAATATCCACTCGATTGAGGGGATATTATGGCAGATATCGAAATAATAGGAAAATGGGATAATAAAACAAAAAAATGGAATCCAAATCCGAGTCTAGAAGATTATGGTAGAAGCTTCGCATTCGCAAACTACGATTGTAAGAAAAAAGATAATTCCATTCATTATATATTCTTTAGTCCAGGAGAACGAGTAGAAGATCATTCGAAAGATTTTAAAACGATTTCTATAAAAGAAAACAGAATGGATGAAATCATCCGCCACTATGAAGAAAAAAGAGAAACATATCAGTTAAAAATGTTCCTAATGGATGCAGATGCACCAATAAGGGAAGATGCAAAGTTATTCGCAAAATACGTAGAAAATATCTGCAAAAAGAAAGATACGAAAAGTGTAACTCTAGTTGGTTTTTCGAAATGCAGTGTCATGAATTGTTATGTACCAAAATATTTTAAAAAGAAAAGTACCTATAAAAAGACTAATATGATTAATGTTGCAAGTCCATATGAAGGAACTATTATGGCTTCTCCTAAATTTTTATGGAAAGAAGCATTTGATTATTTTATCAAGTTATTTCACAATAAAAGACTAGCAACAAAAGCAGTAGAAAAATTAAAAGAAGTCCATAAGAAGATTAGTAGTAATTCTCATATGGATTATGATATTGCACTACCTAACGGTGTAGAAGAAGAAAAAAAACATTTATATGATAAGAAACTAATAAAAAACGTATTTAAAAAAGATAATGTTCAATCGATAAAACGCCTTAGAGTATTTCAAAACGTTGTTACAGGAATAGATAAATATACTTTAAGAGAAAATATACGTACAAGAAATAAGAATGGAATCTTACTATGTATGTGTAATAGAATTTTTCTAAATAAAGAATCCGATGGATTAGTAAAGACTTCATCCCAAAAGAAAATTGAAAAAGTACTAGGAATTCATAGTAGGTATATTAAGTCTTCTCATCATGACATTACAAGCAGTAAGAGAATGACGAAAGAATTACTAAATATTATTGATGATACAATCGAAAAAGGATATCAAAAGAAACTTTGATATCTTTTTTTGTATAAGTATCTTGAATCTGACAATACTAATATCGGGAGGTAAAATTATGGAATTAAATTATGAAAGTGTTCCAGATATGATTAGTGGCAAAGACTTAGATTATTTAACAGATGCCTTTAACTGGAACTATAATGCTTATAAGAAGGCAGTAAATGATTCCAATATCGCAGAAGCAGAAGATATTGTAAAACTATTAGATAAAGCTAGTAATATTTTCTATAGCGATATGGAAACCATTCTAAGTATATTAGAAAGAGGTGGTTGTAGTGAGTAAGATTGAAAATCCAAAACAAGAATTACCAATGGGTGTTAATATCAATGATAAAGATATTTTAAATTGCTTATTAACAGAATGTAAAACAATTGAAAAAAATTATGCAACTTGTATGACAGAAGCAAGTAATGATTTATTATTTAAAGAATATAAGAAATTATTTGATACAATTTCAAAATTTCAAAGAGAGGTATTTGAAGTTCTATTCCAAAAAGGTTGGTACATTTTAGAAGAAGCCGAAGGAAAGAAAGTGGGAGAAAAATACAACACCTTAAATACTTGTCTACAAGAATTAGAAGAAGAGGAATAGTCCTCTTTTTTTTCTTGTGATATAATAGGTTTATGAAAAAAACATGGAGGATTGTATGAAAAAAATATTTATTAGTTATGACATAAAAGATAAGAAGAAAGTAACAGAACTTTGTGAGTATTTAGAAATGAATGGGATAGAGTTATTTCTAGTACCAGATTCTATTCCAGAAGATGAAACTTACGCAACAGCTGTACCAAAAGCAATAAAAGATTGTGTTGCCCTTTTATTAGTTATTTCAGCTTCCTCTCAAGAATCAAGTTGGATTCCAAAAGAAGTTGAAACAGCAATCGAAAATAAAAAAACAATCATACCTTTCCAAGTAGATGACTGCAAGATAAATGACACATTTCATTTTTACTTAGGAAATTCAGAAATTATTAATGGAACAAAAACAAGTATAGAAGCATATGACGAGGCAGTAATAAGAATTAAAGGAAAAGTCAAAGAAGAACGAAAAGAACCAATAAAGGAACAAAAAGAATCCTCTAAAGAAGAACCAAAAACTACAAATCAAAAACCAGAAAATGGAATTGGAAAATATATTTATCCAAGTGGAGCAGTATACGAAGGAGAATGGGAAGATCATAGAAGATGTGGTTTTGGTATCCTAACTACAAAAGAGGGATATAACTTCTATGGTATTTTCAATGATAATAAGGCAGAAAGAGGAATCTTCGTCATGGATTCAACGGATTATAAAACCGCATATTATAAGTCAGACGAAGAGTTTTATGTGGATCGTTCACCAAAAGAAAAATTAATAAACATTCTTGAATTTTATGGTGAATGTAAAAAGAAGTATCCTAATGGTGATGTCTATACAGGAAGAACATTCCTTGGAATGAAAAATGACGAGGGTAGCGTAGAATATGCCAATGGCGATTATTATCTACGCTGCTGGGATAATGATAAAAAAGAGGGATACGGAATTCAATTATATGCTGATAAATCAAAATATATAGGTTTTTGGAAAAAAGATTTAAAAGAGGGTCTTGGAATTCAAGTATCAAAAGAAGGAGATGTTTTCTTAGGAATATTTAAACAAAATATAGGAATAGTTGGAATAACTAGATCCGCAGATGGAGAATTAAAAGCAGATCAAAAATATTATGAAACAAAAAAGAAAGAGAATATACAAGTAAAAGGAGATAGTTCAGCATTTGATATATTTAATTCTGTTGAATATAATACGATTCTGCAGGAAACAATTGGAAATAACATGGTTGGCATGACAAAAAAAGAAACGAAAGACCCATGCCCATTATGTCATGGATATGGAAAAACAGTTAGAATTGAAGATATCATAGGAGATAGAGTAAATAAATTTATTAAATGTCCAAAGTGTTTAGGAAAAGGAAAAAGACAGTAATATGAGCCCATTAAGTATATTTATGTTGATCTTTGCTGGAATGATTTTAGGAACAGGATTTTATATCTATATGGGTGGAGATATGAGTGCAATCTCATGGAAAGCTCAATTTAAAAATTGTACCAAAGATGATTGGAAAAATATTGGAAAATGGACGATGATTGTGGGTGTAATCCCTGTAATTATCGCAATACTAGCAGGTATCTTTCATTGGAGTTAGGAGAACAGTATGAAAAATAGTAGAGAAAAAGTAGTAGTAAGAACAAGTATAATAAGCATTATTTCGAATATTGTATTGGCAGCATTTAAAGCCTTTGTAGGATTTCTTTCAAACTCAATCGCAATTATTTCGGATGCAGTAAATAACTTAAGTGATGCATTATCTAGTATTATTACGATAGTAGGTACTAAATTAGCAGGAAAGAAACCAGATAAAAAACATCCATATGGCTATGGAAGAATAGAGTATATGACATCTTTCTTAGTATCCGCAATCGTACTATATGCCGGTATTACAGCATTTATTGAGTCATTCAAAAAGATTTTAAAACCAGAAAATCCGGAATATAATACCGTAACCTTAATCATTTTAATTGCCGGTATATTAGTAAAGTTTATTCTAGGAATCTATGTTAAGAAAAAAGGTCACGAAGTAAATTCTGATTCTTTAGTAGCAAGTGGATCCGATGCTTTTAACGATGCAATTCTTTCGATATCCGTTTTAGCATCCGCTATTATCTATATGATGTTTAGCTTTAGCATTGAAGCATACGTAGGTGCTTTATTAGCTATCTTTATCATAAAAGCAGGAATTGAATTAATTAAAGAAAGTATCGATAATATCTTAGGTGTAAGAATTGAAAGTTCACTTGCAAAAGAAATTAAAAAAGAAGTATGTAAAGAAAAAGAAGTTCAAGGAGCATTCGATTTAGTATTAAATGATTATGGTCCAGATCGTTATATAGGATCAATTCATATCGAAGTAGCAGATACCTTATCAGTATCTGATATTGATAAAATTTCAAGACGTATTACAAAACGTATCCAAGAAAAGTTTGGAATTATTCTACATACAATTGGAGTATATTCCGTAAATACAAAAGATAAGAGTATAATGAAAAGTCAAAAAGAAATACACGATATTGTATTCTCTCATAAAGGAATCCTACAAATGCATGGTTTCTATTTTGACACAGAAGAAAAACATATTAGTTTCGATATTATTATGGATTTTAAAGTAGAAAACAAAGAAGAAATCTATCAAGATATTTGTAATCGTATTCAAGAAAAATACAAAGATTATAAAATTGATATCACACTAGATATCGATATTAGTGATTAAGCAGGTAATACTGCTTTTTTTATGATAAAATAAGAAATGCAACCGATATTTTACAAAAAACAACCGAAAAGTGGTGGAGTGCAACCGGTAGAAAATCATAAAATGTTTGTGAAAGGGAGGAAAAAAGATGAATAATCAATTTTCAGAAAATTTAAAGAAAATAAGAAAAGAAAATAATTTATCGCAAGAACAATTAGCAGATGAATTAGGAGTTTCAAGACAAGCAATTTCCAAATGGGAGTCTGCTGCAGCCTATCCAGAGATGGATAAAATAATCGCACTATGTGAGAAGTTTCATGTGAACATTGATGATTTACTACATAATGATATAAAAGAGGTGAAGGGAGAAGAAGAAAGTAAAAAGAACCTTAATAATATGGTAGATGACTTTCTATCATTCATTACGGATACAATTAGTTTATTCAGTAATATGACATGGAAAAGTAGAATAAAATGTCTATTCGAACAATTTGTAATTGGAATCATTTTATTATTCTTATCTGAAATAACATTAGGAATAACAGGAAATCTATTTGTAAGTATTTTAAGTATCTTTCCAGAATGGATATCGAATATATTAGAAAGTATATTAAATTCGATTATGATGATATTTTGTTTAATTGGATGTATTATCATATTAACTCATGTCTTTAAAACAAGATATTTGAATTATTATAAAAATGTAAAAGAAAAGAAAGAAGAAAGAATAGAAGAACAAATAGAAAAAGAAGAAAAAATGGACTTAAAGGAAGATAAAATTATCATTAGAGATCCAAAACACAGTGAATATCGATTTTTAAATGGTCTATGGAAATGTATCATTTTAATTGTTAAATTCTTTGCATGTTGTTTTGTATTATCCTTATCTTGTACATTGATTGGACTATTCGCAGGTTTTGTATTATCTTTCTTAATCGCAAAAACAGGAGTACTATTCTTAGGAGTAATCCTATTACTATTATCTTCTTCTGTTATTACAATTGATTTCCTAGTATTCTTACTAAACTTTATCCTAAATCGTAAGAACGAAAAGAAGAAAATGATATGGTCCTTTATTTTATCGATAATCTTCTTTGGAGTAGGAATTGGACTAATTGGTTTAGGTGCAATGGACTTTAAAATGATTAATCGTGGAGAAGAATTCTTAAAAGTAGAAACAAGAGAATATGAAATGAAAGAAGATTATGTATTATTCCCACATGATCAGTATGAAGTAGAATTTAAGGAAGAAGAAAGAGATAACATAAAAGTAGAATACACAATAGGAAAATACGATACAATCGAAGATTACAGTGATAATCGAAATGAATTAAATGTATGGACAAGTGTAGAAGATCCACTAGAAATGATGAAAGACGCCTTAAAATATTTTAATAAAAAACAAATCATACAAATGAATTATGACGTTGAGAAAATAACAATTTATGCGTCTCATGACAACGTAGAAAAGTTAAAAAGCAATTTAGAAAAATGGAAAGCAGAAAGAAAAGAACAAGATGAAGTAAGAAGATCTTACGAAGAACGAATTAAAGAACTAGAAGAATATATTGAAGAATTAGAAGAGGAGTAATCCTCTTTTCGTTTGATTTCATAAGCATGATATGATATAATATGACCTGTTTTAGGGGGAGTATCTGTGATACACATAGACTTTTTAAATCCAGAACTTTTTAATAGTGTTCCAAAGGTATTATTTGGTGGATCCATTATCGCAATAGAAGATATTGTATTGTTATATACTGGATATCATTTACAAAGAGCGATTCGTTCAACCTATAGATATCAAAATAAAAAGGATTATCAAAAAATTGTTTTTCCATCCGAAAAATTCGAATTATTAAAGAAACATTCCATTCCAAAAGAAATGCCTCATTATAACGAATTGGTAAAGTTTGATAAAGTAATGAAAAAAAACTTTACAGAAAAGCAGCAACAAAATTATCAACGAAACATTCGAAATATCTATATCAAAGATAGTCTAAGTGGAAAAATAAAAAATGGAGTTAGAACAAGTGGACAATATGACATTAAAGATAATAGCATCTATTTAGTAAAAGATAATCCATCCGCAATATTCCATGAACTATTTCATATGTCCTCTAGTAGAGTAGAAGGAGATTACTGCTTTAGTGGATTTAGTGTGGGACACCACGAACTATTCCATCGATATAAAGTAGGAAACGGTTTAGATGAAGGTTATACCGAATTATTAACGAAAAGATATTTTGAAGAAGAACTTCCAAAAGAAAAGAATTATGGTACATATATGTATGAAGTGTTTGCTGCTGGAAAAATCGAAAAAATCATTGGAAAAGAGAAAATGGAAGAGCTTTACCTTAATTCAGATATAAATGGATTATTAGACGAATTAGAAAAGTATACATCGAAAGAAAAGACTAGAAAAACGATACAAAAATTAGATTTTGTAAGTAGATATCTTCATGAACGAACAACATTCTTAGAAAAGAAATACGTACAAAAAGCAATGGACTATGTAAATGAATATCTAATCGATACCTACTTAAGAAAGCAAGTATCACATTTTATAGAAATCGGAAAGATAGAGAAAGAAAAATTACAAGATTATGCAGAATATGCAGCAGAAATATGTTCTTATCCATTCTATAGTTCCGATAAAATCTATAAGCCTTTATCCATAAAAAAAGCTGAAAAAATTACCAAACAATATTTTATTGACGAAGATCAGAATTTGACAAATTGGAAAAGAAAGTAATATAATATCCGTGAAAGGAAGGATTATAAATGAATTTAATTTATACTAGACAACATCATCATTATAATCTGCACTTGTTAATACGACATTAAAAAATGTTTGTAGGTACAAGTGCTATTTGTGGTGCTTGTATCTAGTTTAAGAATAGAATTAGAAACGATACAGGTACCAAACTGTATCGTTTTTTTGTAGTAGAAAAGAAAGTAGAGGAGAATAATATGAAAATACAAAATGTAAAAGGTTGTTATGACTTTGGACCAAAAGAACAAAAAGTCAAAAATGATATTAAAAGAATATTAGAAGAAACATTTGAAAGTTTTGGTTATCTACCATTAGAAACACCAATTCTATGTTACTATGACATGTTAAGTGATAAGTATGATGAAGAAAATGATATTTTAAAAGAAATCTATCGCCTAAAAGATCAAGGAGATAGAGATCTAGGACTTCGTTACGATTTAACTGTACCATTCGCAAAATATATCGCATTAAATAAAAATGAAATCCGTTTTCCATTTAAACGTTACGAAATGAGTAAAGTATTCCGTGATGGACCAGTAAAACTAGGAAGAGATAGAGAGTTCACACAATGTGATATTGATGTCGTTGGATTATCTGGTCAAGAAATAGAAGTAGAATTAATTAATCTATATGTAACTGCATTCAATAAGATGAAGATTGATATTGAAATTGAATACAACAGTAGAAATCTAATGAGAGGATTAGTAGAAGAATTTGTTAGTGACAAGGACTTAATTCTAAATGTTATTACAATTATCGATAAGGTCAAGAAAATTACAAAAGAAGAGTTTATCAGTAGTTTAAAAGAATATGGTATAACAGAAGAAAATAGTATGAAACTATTAGAGTATTTTAAAGGAGACTTTAAAACAATAAAAGAAGCTTGTAAAGATAGTAAGAATGAATTAATAAGAAAAGGAATCGAAGAATTAGATAACCTAAATAGATTATTAAAGTCTTGTAAATTAACGAAGTATTGTAAATTCACTCCATCTTTAGCAAGAGGTCAAGAATACTATACTGGTAACGTATTTGAAGTGTACGATAAATCCGGTACTCTTACTTCGTCTATTGGTGGCGGAGGAAGATACGATAAGATGATTACAGACTTTATTGATGATGGAAATACTTATCCAGCTGTAGGAGTAAGTTTCGGATTATCTTCCCTTTATGAATTATTAAGAACAAGAGAAGAATATCAAGAATCAAGTAATGTAGATATTTATATCATTCCAATGAATACCTTTGAAGAGTCTTTTGATTTAGCATCAAGAATCCGAGAATTAGGTTACAACGTACTATTGGAAATGGAAAATAAGAAATTAAAGAAATGTTTAGATTATGCCAATAAAGAACAGATTCCATATACCATTGTTCTAGGAAGTGATGAAGTAGAGAAAAAAGAATTTAATTTAAAAGATATGAAAACAGGTGAAAGCGTAAAAATTGTGTTAAGTCACCTAAAACAAATTCAAAAAATAATAAAAAAATCGTAAATATTTGTCACATAAATTGAAATTCATTTTTTGAAATGGTAAAGTAGAAAAGCACGGAAAGGGAAAGATTATGGAAAAAATAGTAGAAGAAACACTAAAAAAATATGACACAAGAGATGGAAAGGCAGAAGAAGAGTCGTTATTTGGATTTTTATATTATGCAATATTAGATGAAAATTTTAACGAAATCTCATACCAAAGAATGTGGGATGCTACAGACCGTTTCGCAAGAGTAAAAAGGGTACTTCGAAATTCAGAAGCAAAGAATAATATTTATGTAGAAAAATGTAAGGAATTTTTGTTAGACAGCAAAGAAGAGTGTGCAGACATATTAGTAAGCACAACAGCTGATTCCGTAAACGTTAGAAAAGTATATCAAAACGATTCGCTACTTCCAATGGTAGAAGATGATGGTAGCGAAGAAGTAAAAAGATATAATGCCATTAACAAACAATTAGAAATGATGTTTTGTGAAATCTATCGTATGAGAATCTGGGAAGCAATTGAAAGAAGTGGCGGAAAAGATGATATTCAAGTATGTATTTTAGAACGTTACAAAGATGATCCACGTATCTCTGTTATTTCAAAATTTAAGAAAGAACCATCAAAGCGTTATACCTTAAAACGTCCGAGTTTTGACAATTAATACGTATTATGGTATAATGTAATTGCTTTTAAGGAGAGAATATTATGCTAAAACAACAATTAACGACAACTACGACGAAATACGCAAAAATCAATCGTTAACAATTGGTTGTTTTAGTTTTGAAAACAAAAAAAGTCAAAGTCTATTACAATCGTAATAGACTTTTTATTTGAAAAGCTTTGATGTAGGACACGATTTATTGGAAATCTTTCTAGAGACTTATCGGTAGGTGGAAGATAAGAGAGGAACAATAAGTTACTACCTACTAGTTGACCTAGAAATAGGTTCCCGATATTTCGGTTATCAAGAAGAGAGAAAAATAAGGATGGTACCGTGCATAATGCACTCCTAGGGGTACCATCTTTTTTTATTTTAAAGGAGATGGTTAATATGACGAGTCGAACGTTACATCTCTCCGAAAAGCAAATATAAAAAGAAATGAGGAAATATTATGTTAAATGAAAAAGGATTAAAATTAGTAATTAATTATTTAAAAGAATAAAATGAAATAATAGTAGAAAAAGAAGAAGTTGATGAGAATCAATTCGCATTACAATTTGACAGTAAAGAAAGAGTAAGCGAAAATGACTTTATAGAAATCGAAAAAGAATTAGAAAAAGAAAATCTTTATCTAAATTGTGTTCGAATCAGCGGAGTATACGAAGATGGAGATGCAAATAAGAAAATGATTCAAGAACTTGTTGGAGTATGTTTTGAATCATTAAAAGAAAAAGAAGAGTATCTTGCTTTACAAGAAGAAAGAAAGCAAAGAGATCATAGAGTAATTGGTAAAAACTTAGATCTATTCTGTTTTTCTGATTATGTAGGAGCAGGACTACCTTTATATACTCCAAGAGGGGTAATCATAAAAGATGAATTACAAAAAGAAATTGAGAAGATTTGTCGTAGATATGGATTCCAAAAAGTAAGTTGTCCATCTCTTGCAGATATCTCTTTATTCGAAACTTCTGGTCATGCTGCCAAGTTTAATGATGAATTATTCCGAGTAAGTTCACCAAAAGGTCATGAATTTGTATTAAAACCAGTACAATGTCCACATCATACTCAAATTTATGCTTCTAAAATTAGAAGTTATAAAGATCTACCAATCCGTTACATGGAATCCGATAAACAATATCGTGCAGAACTTCAAGGAGCAGTAGGAAACTCTTTATCAAGAGTATATGCCATTACTATTGAAGATGGTCATTCTTTCTGTAGAGTAGATCAAGTAAAAGACGAAGTA
>JAFUFG010000055.1 GCA_017470045.1 Bacilli bacterium
GGAAGTATTTCTAGTATCATAATCTTATTGTTATGGATCTACATCTTATCGTATATCTTTGTATTAGGAATGATTATAAATGCTGGAACATACAAAGAAAAAACACAAGTTTTAAAAGTAGTCGATAGTGAGTAGACTACTTTTTTGTTGTATTGAAAAGGATATATGAAAATGTTATAATATAATAAGCGAGGTAGTGATTATGAAAAGAATGAAAAAAGGACTAAGCAATTTTCTTGATTCAGTGAAATCATACTTAAAGAAAGTAAAGAAAGAACATCTAGTAAAGAAATATTTACATGAGAATGTTCTATTTCTAGTATTTGTATTTACAGTAGTATTAAATTCTACGGTATTAAGATTCTTCTGTATGCATACCATAGAAAACTACTTATCATTTAAAGCAATTTTAGCAGACTTAACCGTTGCAATTATTATTGGATCATTCGGATATTTATGCAAACCAAAAAATCGTTTTACATATTATTTAGTATTCGATATTATCTTATCTGCAATCTGCATGATTAACTCTGCTTACTATACGTTCTATACATCCTTCGCATCCGTATCCATGTTATCCTTAACACAATACATTGGAGATGTAGGAGATGCCGTAGTAGAAAACGTTATTCAATTAAAAGATTTATTCTATATCATTGGACCATTACTATTAATATTCGCTTATGTAAAAACACATAAAAAGAGTCGATTAAAACAAATTGAAATCAAATCAGAACGTAGAAAGAAAATGACTTCTACCTTAGCAGTAGGACTAGTTTTAATGTTCACGTATTGTATTACATTATCTTCTCTTGATGTAACAAGATTTGTAAAACAATGGAATAAAGAATATATTGTTATGAGATTTGGTATCTATGTATATCAAGTAAATGACCTAATCTCATCCGTACAACCAAAGATTAATTCAATGTTTGGTTACGACAAAGCGAAAAAAGAGTTTGATGATTATTTTAAAGATAAAGCAGATGTACCACAAACCAATCAATACACGAATATCTTTGAAGGAAAGAATGTTATTGTAATTCATGGAGAAAGTATGATGACAAATGTCATTAACTTAAAATTCAATGGACAAGAAGTAACACCAACATTAAATAGACTTAGTAGAGAAGGAATGTATTTCTCAAACTTCTATTCCGAAGTAAGTGTAGGTACAAGTAGTGATACAGAATTAACCTATAATACATCATTAATGCCTACCAAATCCGGTACAGCATTTGTATCTTATTCCGATCGTTATTATAATGGTACTCCAAAGTACTTCAATGAAAAAGGATATTATACCTTTAGTATGCATGCGAATAACGCAGATTTCTGGAATAGACGTGCAATGCATAACTCACTAGGATATCAAAGATTCTATGCAAAAACCGATTATAAAGTAGAAAAAGAAAATGTCATTGGATTAGGCTTAAATGATAAAGAATTCTTTAAACAATCCATTAAGAAGATTCAAAAAATCGATAAAAAGAATGATAACTGGTACAGTTTATTAATCATGTTAACAAACCATACACCATTCTCAGAAGTAGATAAGTATGGAGAATTCGATGTTAACATCAAAGAAACAGTAACCAAAGAAGATGGAACACAAGAAGAAGTAATCTATCCATATATGGAAGGTACGAAACTAGGTAATTATTTCAAATCTATTCATTATGCAGATGCAGCCCTAGGAGAATTCATTGATGGATTACAAGAAGCAGGATTAATGGAAAACACAATCTTCATCCTATATGGAGACCATGATGCTCGTCTTCCAAAAGCAGACTATAATAGACTATACAACTATGATAAAGAAAAAGATGACATCAAAGATGCAAATGATCCAACGTATAAAGAATACGATGCTTACCAATACGAATTAGGTAGAAAAGTACCATTCATTATTTGGACACCAGATATGAAAGATACAGATCTTAATATGGAAGTAACCGATGTTATGGGAATGATTGATGTACAGCCAACTCTTGGTAACATGTTTGGTTTCTACAATAAATATTCTCTAGGACATGATATCTTCAATGTAAGAGGAAACAATACCGTAGTATTCCCTAATGGAAACTGGGTAACGGATAAAGTTTACTATAACTCTCAAAAAGGAGCTAGTCTTTCTTTAAATAATGAAGCAGTAAGTGAAGATTATATTAAAGAGAAGAATGATTATGCAAATAAACTATTAGATGTATCCAATAATATTATTGTATTTGACTTATTAAATGAAGAAAAAAATAAAACAGAATAGAAGGGAAGGGACACATGAAATTAAAAAAACGAGTAAAAATAACCTTAACTTTAATTCTAATTGTTCTATTTGTATTACTAGGATATCTAATCTATAAGAATTTCTTTACCGGAAATACAGTAGAAGAGGTAAAAGTAATTGATACAATCAAAGATTACGGTTATGAATTAAAAGATAATAAAAATGAAACCTATAAAAAGATGTTCTATGAACTAGAAGATATTTTAAAGGAAAAAGAAGTAGATGAAGAAGCATATGCGAAAAAGATAGCAGAAATGTTCATCTATGATTTCTATTCCTTAGAAGACAAAACAGCTAAAACAGATATCGGAGGAGTAGATTTTGTTCATCCTAATATCTTACAAAATTTCACAGAAAACGCTCAATCTACGTATTATAAATATGTAGAAAGCAATGTTTATGGGAACCGTAAACAATCCCTTCCAATGGTAGATAAAGTAACAATCAGTAATGTTCAACAAGGTTTATATGTAGTAGGGGATACAGACAAAGATGAGGAAGCATTTGAATTAAAAGTAACTTGGACTTATACATCAAACTCTTTCTCAGATTACCAAAATCAAGCAACATTAGATTTTGTCCATGATGGTAAGAAATTACAATTAGTAGAATTAAAATAAGAATAGTGGTAACCTTGCCACTATTTTTTATTAGAAATAAAATTTACAATCAAAATTGAAACGTATATAATGAAGATAGAAGATAACTTCAAATAGTCAGCAAATAGGGGGATAATAATGAAGAAGAAAATAGAAACTATTATAAGGGCATTATTATTAGTAATTGCCATAAAATACATAGGTAATATTAGTGAGAAAGGATTTATTGATTTCCTATTATTTGGATTCTTATTTTTATGGATGAGACAAGAATCATTCGAGAAAGATCCAAATCGATTAATTACACTGATAACAAGTGTTTTGTTATCCATCTTAGTGATTGTCAGTAAAGAAATATACTTATATCATGGATTCTTAAGAGTACTATCACAATGGTATCTTTTTATAATTCGATTTATTAGTATTAGTTATCTATTTGATATTTCATTGCAATATTTATACCTTTTATTAAATCGATTCGAATTCTATGAGAAAGATAATACGTTTAAGAAAAAACAAATCATTATTTCTATTGTGATTATGATTTTACTATATGGAGTTTGCTATATAGCATTCTTCCCAGGATTCTATTCTTATGACATTTCATGGCAAGATAAAATGGCAAGAGGACTAATGCCATTTAATTCTCATCATCCAATTATTCATACATTAATTTGGAAGGCTTTCCTATTTATCGAAAATCGTACTGGAGTAAAGTATGCTTGTATAATAGGATATTCGCTATTCCAGATGGCTTTTGTGATCGAAACTTATTATTATTTATTAAGATGGGAATATAAAAATAAAGTATCGAAAATCTTTATCTTATTTACATATTTTTATTTTCTACTTGTTCCAGTATTTCATACTTTGTCCTTTGCACCAACAAAAGATATATTTTTCGCATGTTTCCTATTATTATTCTTAATAAGTTCCATTGATTTGTGGAACGAAAAGACAAAACGAAACATTGCAAAATTTATCCTATTTGGTATTCTTACTTGTTTATTTCGAAATAACTTTATCTATGGTTTAGTTCTATTCATTCCAATTGCCTACTTCCTATATAAAAAGAAGTATATGTTGATTTCACTAGGATTAGTTATCTTATTATCAATTCTATCAAATAAACTTTTATTTACTTCTTTTCATGCAGTAAAAGGAAGTATAGGGGAAATGTTATCTGTTCCAATTACTCAAATACATGATCTTTATAAACATACGGATTTTTATACAGAAGAGGAAAGGGCAACTTTAAAACAATACATAACGATGATAGATGTAGATTACAATGCAAGATTATCTGATGCAGTTAAAGGTGGATTTAATGATGAATTATATAAGAAAGATAAAATTACTTTCTGGAAATTATATCTAAAAGGATTCCTTCATCATCCATATAGTTATGTAGTAAGTGCCATAGACTTAAATGTACCATATTTGTATTATAATTCTGATTATATCGATCCAGTGAATGGAAAAGGATATATTGGAACAAGATTATTTGATGAAGAATATCATAGTAAATTACCAAAACCATTAATCGCAATATATGATTACTACATAAAAGTAGATAATACTTCAATCTGGTATATGCATTTGCCATTTATAAAGTTCTTCTTTACCATTTCCTTCAATGTATATTTATTAATTGGAATGATTTATTATTGTCTTACAAAGAAGAATAATATTGGTTTATCCATTTTAATAATCTTATCATTATTAATATTGACATACTTACTTGGACCAATTGCAAACTTTAGATATATGTATCCTGTATATATTGCATTACCTTTCTATATTTTAATAAGTTTTCCAAAAGAAATTAGAAACAAAAAAAGAGTAGATAAATAATATCTACTCTTTTATTATTTTATTCCGTATCTGTTTCTTCGTTTGTCTCAACTTGTTTTTCAGAAGTCTCCGGAAGAGTGGTTTCTTCTTTGTTAGAAGTAGTTTCTTCTTCTTCCTCTTCTTCTTCCTCATTTTCTTCTACCACAGGTTTCTTTTTGTCTTTTGTTGTTTCTGATTGAGATAACGTTAATACTAAATTACCACTTAATTTATCGACACGTTTACCAGCAGGAAAACTTTGATTGATTACCGTTCCACCAGTTCCATTGAAGGTACAACGGATATTATATTTTAGACAAGTTGCGCTAGCTTGTGCTTGAGTATCTCCTGTAAAATCTGGAATTAAAGAATAATTACCAGTGTTTGTATAAGGACCATATCCAATTACTTCTTTTTCATATGGATCATTGATAGAGAAGTGGAACTCTTTAATATCTTGATGATCCGCTAACTCTAAGTTTTCTTTCATCGCTTGAATAATATCCTTACGACTATTTTTATTTGGAACATAATCCCATAATGTCATCTTGGCACGTTCATCATAAATCATTTGACCAGAACCTTGTAGATATAAACGTTCAATATTAACAAGGTCTGCTTTATCGGTACTTAAGCTTTTTCTCATAATATCTTTCGCAATATTATAGAAAGATAAGATTTGCTTTGTAGTAAAGTTTGTATCCATACTATTTGAAATAGTATTTAAGATATTCATAAATGTTCCAACATCATCAATATCTTTTATTTTATCCATCATTGCTTTAATAATAACTTGTTGGTGATAGTTACGACCAAAGTCACCATCTGCCAATTGTTTACGATTTCTAGCGTATACTAGGGCATGTTCTCCATCTAATATCTGTTTTCCTGGTTGAACACAAATCTCTTGCATACGATTCGAATCATCTGTACATAATTCTTTTTCAACGTCAATTTCAACGCCACCTAAGGCATTTACTAATTTAACAAGACCTTTAAAATTAATCTTAGCATAATAATCAATATTAACATCAAAATAGTTTTGAATTGTTTGAATCATACAGTCATTACCATAAGCAGCTGCATGAGTAATTTTATTTTCTGCTTTATCAGACCAACATGCGATTGGTACATAAGAGTCACGTGGAATACTTAACATCGTAGCATTTAATGTTTTTGGATTAAATGTAATTAGAATTAATGTATCTCCATTCGCAACTGCATTCTTCGATAATACTTCATCCGTAGAATCAATTCCCATTAATAAAATAGTAAAAGGTTCACGGACATCTTTTCCAGAAGAAGCTACTTCAATCTTAGAAGTCTCTGCCTTCTTTAATTTCTCACTCTTCGATAAGATAACTTTTGTATCACTTTCAATATTTGCATATTCTGCCATGGTATCAAATAATTCAACATATCCTCCAGGAACAAAACAAGCATCAACATCTCCTGCATATAAGTCCACTACCATAGAAGTGAAATCACCATAAGAAACTAATTCATTTTCATCTTCTAACTTTTGTTCCTTCACCATATCCATTGGAATCTTGTAGCCCTCAATCGATTCTTCATCCTCTAAGATAGCAATCTTCATATCGAACATTTCATTTGGTTTTTCCACTTTACTATCTCTTGGAACAATCAACTTAGAAGTATAAGTAATATATTCTTTATTTAAACCACTGATTTCTTTATATACATATTGAATTCCCATTCCAACGATTCCACAGATAAGAGAGTAGAATACCATGAATATTAGAATTCCTCGATACTTTTTAATCTTCTTTACCTTTTTCTTTTTCGGATGTAAAATCCTACGAATTCGAAGGATTAAAAATAAATCCGTCAAGGCAAGTAATCCCATAACAATGTATCGAATCATATCTTCGATACTACTTAATAGAGATAACTCATATATTGCGAAAACACTAGTAACTAGTGAAATAATTAATAATAAAACATATATTGGCCAAAATTTGGGTTTCTTCTGCATCATACCATCATCCATTTCTTCATTCATTTGAAAACCTCCAAACTAAAGTTTATCTATCTTAAATTATAAAGGAATTAAAAAGTTTTATCAAGGAAGCCTAAAATATAAAAAATATGGGTATACTAATAATTGTCAAATATTGTAAAATATTATTCGGAAAAAGAGATAATTAATGTAATACCATATTGCTTATTGATATAATAAGATTGAATAAGAGTCGAAAGAAGGTGATTCTTTTTGAAGAAAAAATTATTATTGTTAACAATACTGATCTCAGTATTTATGATAAATCCAAAGAGTGTATCTGCATTAGGAGTCGATAATTATCGAAGTCGAGGAGTATGTGGAAATTTTGAAGTAGCAGGATTTCATTCCGATGGGGAGATTGTTACAGTATATTGTAGAGATACGTTCCAAGATGCGATGAATGCAATGCGAGATAATGGAGCAGACGACCTAGCAATAATGACAAAAGTTAATGGTTCAACCAAAATTATTGGAGCAAACTTAGGTATTGTAGATTTAAATATAAACGGTAATACAACAGTAAATTATTATCGATATAGTAATATTACTGGTGTATATACTTATATGAATCATTCTAACTGGGGATCTGATGCTGCATTAATTCAAACAGAATATGCATCTAGAAATGGTTACGCAGGTTATTCTGCAAGAATAAGAATCAGTGATTTTGATGGTTGGGTAGAGCAAGATAAATATGAAATACTTCCAGTCACTTGGGCAAAATCTACAAATAAATACATTGTATCAAATAGTGACATTACTCATGTTTATACATACACACCCAAAAATACAAATTCTGGAAATGTAGCAAATACAATAGGTCCAAAACCAGAAATGTTAAATCCTGGAACATATTATAGTTATGACGGACACTATTTCTATAATGACTTATATAAATTATTAAAGGACTATCGTAATAACAATTATAATAATTCTGTTAATAAAGATAAGCCTTATTATAATTATTACCAATATTTATCCGTACATACAAAATCGAATTATTCAAGTTTAAATATCGATGAATATATTCGCAATAACTTAGGTTATGGAATGGATGTTTATGGAGACAAAGCAGAAAGCGGAACTTCTAGACTTTATGGTATGGGACAATTCTTATATTATGCTCAACAAAAATACGGAGTAAATGCTTTAATCACATTATCTCATGGAATTAATGAATCAGGATATGGTAGAAGTAGAATAGCAGTAAATAAGAATAACGGATTTGGTCTTAATGCCGTAGATAGTAATCCATATGGAGATGCTTCTGTATATGGAACTTATGCTTCTTGTATTGAAGATTTTGCTCATAACTGGATGACTTGGGGATATGCCGAACCAGATGATGGAAGATATTTTGGTCCAGCATTTGGAAATAAGCACATTGGTATGAACGTAAAATATGCATCTGACCCATATTGGGGAGAAAATATGGTAAGCCATTATTATGCATTTGATCGTGCCAAAGGTATGCAAGACTATAACTATTATCAATTAGGATTAGTAAATGAACCAGTAGCAGCAAGAGCTTCTGCTAGTAATTCAGCAAAAGAAGTGTATACTTATCCAGAACGAGATGATGCCATTGTTATTGTTGGAGAAACAACAGGGGATGTAGTAAATGGATCCAATAAATGGTATGAAATTGTTACAGACCGTTCTGTTGATTCGAATTACAACGCTACTCCAAGAGATCAAGGATATAACTGGGCCAAAACGGTATTTGTACCAGCTTCAAAAGTTAGATTAATTAATACACCAAAATCAGGTGCAGGTACTTATAAGTCACCTCAATCTGTTCCAAAATATCAAGATGCAGGTTATCAATATGACTTATTAACAACACAACAAGTTCATAGACCAAAGATTGGAATCACAATCCGTAAAACTGGTTATCATAGAGATGCTGCACTAAGCACATGGGCAGGATTATCTGCAGAAGCAAATCGATATTTATTAGTACATTCCATTGCTTATGATAAAAATGGGAATGCCGTATCTTATTATGTAACATCAGATTATAAATTCCAACAAAAGCATTGGGTAAAAGCAAGTGATGTAGATATCGTAGATGGTGCAGTAGCAAAGATGGATATTGCTTACGATCCAAATATCTATATCATGGTAAACTCTACTACAAACTATAGTAGCAGTACAGAAATCAGTGGATTATACGATTACGCTTATACTCCAATCTTAGAAGAAAAGATAGTAGATGGTAAAAAATGGTACAAAGTTCCAGTAGATGTAGATGGAACAAAAGCTCAGTATGGATGGATATTATCAAGTGCCCAATATGTATCTTGGGACATTAAAGGAAATATCAGTGCCTCTGCAGCACCAATTATTACTGCTAGTGATAAGACAGTAACACAAGGAATCGATTTTGATAAGATGGAAGGTGTTAGTGCCAAAGATTATCAAGGAAATGATATTACATCATCAATCACGATTAAATCTTCTAATGTAAATTTAGATAAAGTTGGTACCTATGCAATTACTTATCAAGTAACAAGTTCCAATAATAGAACTGGTACTAAGACTATAAAAGTAACCGTAAAAGCAAATGAAAAGCCAGTAATTACAGCTAAAGATATCGAAGTAGAGCAAAATGGAACATTAACTCATGACTATAGTGCTACAGACAAAGAAGATGGAGATTTAACAGAAAATGTAACCATCGATACTTCAAAAATAGATATCACAAAAGTAGGTACTTATGAATGTACTTATAGTGTAAAAGATAGTTATAATCAAGAAACAAAGAAAACAGTAAATGTCTATGTATTAAGTTCCTCATCTAGTGTACGTTATTCTACACATGTAGAAAGTTATGGATGGCTAAGGACTCAAGAAAATGGAAACATGTCTGGAACATCTCATGAATCGAAACGATTAGAAGCAATCAAGATTGCTTTAGCAAATATGGATTACGCTGGTTCTATTGAATACCGTACTCATATTCAAGATATCGGTTGGGAAAGTGAATGGAAGAAAGATAATGAACAATCTGGAACCGATCACCAATCAAAACGATTAGAAGCTATTGAAATGCGTCTAACTGGCGAAGTAGCAGAACATTATGATTTATATTATAGAGTTCACGCACAAGATGTTGGATGGATGAATTGGGCTAAGAATGGAGAAATGGCAGGTACTGCTGGTTATAGTAGAAGACTAGAAGCTATTGAAATTATCTTAGTTTCAAAAGGAGAACAACCTCCAGTAGTAGAATACAAAAACGATAAATCATTTATCATGCAAGCAGTATCTTACACAACTCATGTACAAGATATTGGATGGCAAAATTATGTAAATGATGGTGATCAAGCCGGAACGGATCATCAATCCAAACGATTAGAAGCAATTAAGATTAAATTCAGTAAGCAAAAATATACCGGAAATATTGAATATCGTACTCATATCCAAGATATTGGATGGGAAAAAGAATATAAAGCAAATGATGCAATTTCTGGAACTTCTCATCAAAGTAAACGTCTAGAAGCAATTCAAATTCGTCTTACTGGACAAATGGCAGAAAACTATGATGTTTATTATAGAGTACATGCTCAAGAATTTGGCTGGATGGGTTGGGCTAAGAACGGAGAAGAAGCAGGAACTGCACATTATTCTTACCGATTAGAAGCAATCCAAATTGTTCTAATACCAAAAGGACACTTAGGTCCAAGCGATAATCTAGCTGCTTTTAAAGATAAAAATGCACAATAAAAAATACACTTAATCAAGTGTATTTTTTTTAGTCTTCTTCATCTGGATTATTCGTACTTAAGTTTAATGTAATCGTAGTTCCCTCTGTAACATCACTACCAGCACTAATGGATTGACTTAATACGATATCTTTATCACCAGTATCATAAGTATAAACATAAACAACATTTAATCCAGCATCTTTCATCGTAGTAGTTGCCTTTTGTTTTGTCATACCAACAACATCAGGAACACCTTTTTTCTTACCATCACTAACTTTAACAATAATGGCATCATTATTCTTAATCGTTTCTCCTTTTTTATAAGAGTAACTAATAACTTTTCCAACATCTACTTTATCATTGTATTCATGTTGAATACGATAAGAAATATGATATTTCTCTGCCCAAGTAGTAAATTCATCAAGATCTTTAAAAGACTTCATCTTTAAAGAACCTTTTGATAATACAATTTCGATAATTGTTCCTTGAGCAACTTTTTCACCTTTACCATAATTTGTCTTAACAACTTTATTTTTCTCAATCTTCTCATCATATTGATCCGTAAAAGATAATTTTAATTTATTCTTAATAATCCAAGAAGTAATTTGATTTGTTGTCATATTTGTAAGATCAGGAACTGTTATTTCTGGTCCATTACTAATCACTAAAGTAACTTTATCATTATGAATATTGATTCGGTCCCCAGCTTTTTGCTTTTGACTCATAACTTGTCCTTGTTTAATCGTTTTACTAAATTCTCTTTCAAACTCACATTCAATTCCATATTGTTTACAATAGAATTCAGCTTCAAACTTCGTATGCTTAGTTAGATCCTTTAATACGATTTCATCATAATTACGACTTTCTCCATAAGAGAAGGTAACTTTTAATTCATCACTTCTTCTCATTGTACCAGTCTTACTTTGTTCCATAACCGTATTTGGTAAGTATTCACTACTAACAAATTCAACACTAACATTACTTAAATAATTATCATCTACAAATTGAATAAATTTTTCATCATCCCAAGATTCCATTTTTGGAATAATGACTTCTTTATTTGGATCCGTTCCATCACTAATAGAAATCTTCATATGGTCCTCATCTTCAATACGAGTACCAGCTTTCTTATCTTGTGTAATTACATGATACTCTGGAACCATATCACTATATTCATAGATTGTTTCAACTTCAATATTATGATCCGTTGCCCATTCCATAACATCCGTAATACTTTTACTAGAAAAATCTAGATAAGTCTTATTCTTATCCAATTGAATAAAACCTAATGTATGTAGAGAAGTAAGGATATAAAAGATAATAAAAATACCTTCTCCAACATAAATAAGAGTCTTATTCATATGCTTATTCGTAATCTCTAATGCGACAAATAAAATACTAAAGATTACTAATAAAAACCTACTAATTAGCGTATAAATTGGAGTCGTATTACCTACAAATAAAGAGATTAGAAAAGAAGCAATACTAACTACCAATAAAATAAAAGATACAATTGTTACACCGATATGTTCTTGATCGAATATATCTGCAAATTCTTTTTTCATATTCACCATCCTAACAATTTCATTATATAATAGAATTACCAATAAGAAAATATGCTATAATGTAGAAAATAGGTGATTTTATGGAAAAAACAATTCAAAAAAACATGTCATTATACATAAAAATATGGATTCTAATACAACCGTTAATCGATTTAATAACGGGAGTATTTGTTCATAATAATATAAACTTTACAATAGGTATTCTAATTCGAGTAATTGCATTATTATGTCTAATGGTAATTACAGTATTTATCTACAAAAAGAAGAGTGCTTTATATGTTTATTTAGCCTTATCAATCTATTGTATTCTATATTTAATTGGAATCATTCTTTATAAAGATGGAGGATTATTTAAAGAGTTACAAGGATTATTAAAAGTAATCTATTTTCCAGTATTACTATATTCTCTATATTGTATAAAAGATGATATAAAGATTGAAAGTAATACGTTATATACTACCTTTATTATTTATATTTTATGTATTTTTATACCAACTATTTTTGATATTGGATATAAAACTTACGAAGTAACAAAGAGTGGTTCTTTAGGATTCTTTAATTCTGCAAATGAAGTAGGAGGAATTATCTCCATATTAACTCCAATCTTATTTATCAAATTAAAAGAAAAAAAACATCTATTCTTACAAATTGCCTTTTTAGGAATTTATTTAGTAACAATATTAAATATGGGTACTAAGACTCCTTTATTATCATTATTGATTACAATAGCAGGAGTATTTGTCTATCTAATATTAGATTCTATCAAAAAGAAAAATTATAAGTTATTAACTGGTTTTATTACCACCGTAATTGTTCTAGTAACAGCAGTAATTGTATTACTTCCAAAGACCAATTTTTATAAGAATATTCGCGTACACTTAGACTATTTAGGAGTTGATCATATAACCGATGTATTCCAAGAATTTAATCTTGTTGACCACTTTATCTTTAGTCAAAGATTAACATTCTTAAGTGATGAAAAATATTTATATGATCAATGTGGAATCTATCAAAAAATAGTAGGTAGAGGATACTTAGATAACGGATTAGATACCAAGATGATTGAGATGGATTACTTCGATATCTATTTCCATCACGGACCATTAGGTTTCTTATTAGTATTTGGAATCTATGGTTATGTACTATGGAATTTAATCAAGAGTAGAGGAAAATACTCCTTTGAACGATTAATGATTTATATTTCTTCTTTCTTAGTACTAATCTTATCCTTATTTAGTGGACACATTATTATAGCTCCTAGTGTAAACATTATTGTGGTAAGTGTATTCTTATTAATATCTCAAAAAAATACAAAAAAAGCGTAAAAAAAAAGTACGCTTTTTTTATTTCACTTCGAATAATACTATAGAGAGTAATCTCTAATATATTCGAAATGGAGGTAATAAGTTGAATATATTATTGGAAAAAAAGATTAATTATAAAGATCGTTATCTATTAAGTGATTACGAGAAAGGGGAAATGTTTCCGATTATATCAGACACCATGTTTCATGTAATGCTAAACAATGAGTCTAGAAAACAATATGCCGCTTATTTATTATCATTAGTTTTAAAAGAGAATTATCAAGAAATCTATAACAATATTACCTTTTCAAAAACAGAACTTGATAAAGATAAATTTCATACATCTAAGAAAACAGTAGATCTAGTCTGTAAAATTAAAGGGAAAGTTTATAATATTGAGATGAATAATAATCCAGATCTTTCTTCGCTAGAAAGAAATATCGACTACGCAAATCAACTATATGCTAGTAGTAGAAAAAGAGGAAAGAAATATCAATTTACTCCGATTGTTCAGATCAATCTCAATAATTTTAGTTTTGAAGGCAATGATAAAGTAATGGATGATTTCTATCTAAAAGGAGAAGAGGATTTAATTCTTACGGATAAAATTAGAATTATTTATTTGTATCTTCCAAATATTCGAAGAAAATATTATAATAAAGAAAAGTTATCCGATATAGATAAGTTATTATTAATCTTTAATGAAAAAGATTCAAAAAAATTATCGGAATTGTATCGAGGTGATAGTATTATGAACGATTATCGTGAAGAGGCATTAGATGCCAGTGAAGATGATGAAATTCTTGGATTATATGACAAAGAAAAAGAAGAGGAAATGCTTCGAATCGCTAGAGAAGAAGAATATCGAGTACGTTGGAAAAAAGAGGGACTGGAAGAAGGAAGAGAAGAGGGCAGATTAAAAGGATTAGAAGAAGGTAGATCAGAAGGTAGATCAGAAGGTAGAGCAGAAGGTAGAGCAGAAGGTAGAGCAGAAGGTAGAGCAGAAGGAAAAAAAGAGGCCATCAAAGAAATGGTAAAAGGTTTGTTTCAAAACCATATACCAATAGAGATAATTGCTAATTCTACAAATTTATCCACTGAAGATGTGGAAAAAATAATAAAAGAGTAAAGAAACCGCGTAAATGTGGTTTCTCTTTTTTTGCTATAGTTGAATATAAAGCACTTTTGTAGTATAATACTCTTGATGAAAGCGAGGAAGAAGATGCAAAAGAAAATTGGTATCGTTATAGTAAATTATAATGATTTTAAAACAACAAAAAGACTAATCGAAAATATTAAAGATTATAAATGTTTAAAACAAATTGTTGTAGTAGACAATAACTCTACCGATGATTCTTTTGAACAGTTGAAAGAGTTTGAAAGTAACCGAATCACTATAATTAAAAATAGTAGTAGACATTTCTCTTCAGGGTTAAATGTAGGTGCTAAATGCTTAATTAAAAAAGTAGGAGATTGTAATATTATTTTCTCCAACTCAGATGTCATCATTAAAGGTGAGGAAGACTTAGAACAACTTTCATCAGATATGAAGGAAGATATCGTTGTAGTAGGACCAACCATAGAGGAACACGGGGTATTAAATAGAGGATGGCGATTACCTA
>JAFUFG010000056.1 GCA_017470045.1 Bacilli bacterium
AGATAACATCTTCTATGGAAATGGATTCAATAAATTATTAGAAGATGCCAAAGCAAATGCTGAAAATGGAAAAGCTACAATCTTTGGTAACCAAGTTAGAGATCCAGAACGTTTTGGTATTATGGAATTAGATAAAGAAAATAACGTATTAAGCGTTGAAGAAAAACCAGAACATCCAAAATCAAATTATGCAATCACAGGATTATATTTCTATCCTAAGGGAGTTGCAGAAAAAGCCAAAACAATTAAGCCATCCGCAAGAGGAGAGTTAGAAATTACAACTCTTAATGACATCTATCTACAACAAGGTGATTTAAAAGCAGAACTTCTTGGTGACGGATTTACTTGGTTTGATACTGGTACATTCGATAGTCAAGTAGATGCTGCAAACATGATTCGTACAATCGAAACAAACAAAGATAAAATCATTTGTTGTCCAGAGCAAATTGCTTACTATCGTGGATGGATTACAAAAGAACAATTACAAGAAAGAGCAACTTTACTAAGAAAAAATAATTATGGTAAATACTTACAAAAAGTAATTGAAGAAACAAAATAGGAGGAACCATGAATAAAATCGAAACAAATTTAAAAGATTGTTACATTCTTGAACCTCAAAGATTCGGTGACGAAAGAGGTTATTTCGAATCCGTAACAAAAGAACAACTAGAAGAATTAGGATTTAAAGGGATTTATCAAGTAAGCAATTCAAAAAGTGGAAAAGGAATTGTAAGAGGATTACATTTCCAAAAAGATCCATATTGTCAAGCTAAGGTAGTACGTTGCCACAGAGGTGGAGTACTAGATGTAGTAGTTGACATGAGAAAAGATTCTGAAACTTATGGACAATACACAAGTGTAGAATTAACTCCAGAAAATGGAAGAATGTTATTCGTACCTCGTGGATTTGCTCATGGATTTGTAGCTTTATCTGATGATACATTATTTGAGTATTATGTAGACAATAAATATATGCCTAGAATGGAAGGCGGAATTCTTTGGAATGATCCTGCTCTAGGAATTAACTGGGATGAAATTTTTGAAAAATACGGAATTGAAGAACCAGTATTATCTGCAAAAGACAAAGATCGTGTTACATTAGCAGAATGTGATGTAGAATTCTTCAGACGTCCAAAGAGATATTTAATCACTGGATGTGCTGGACAATTAGGACATGACATTGCAAAAGAATTACAGGAACGCGGAGAAACAGAAATTCTTGCAATCGATCGTAGTGAAATGGATATCACAGATAGAGAACAAGTAATGAATGTAGTAAAAGGATTTAAACCTGATGTTATTTTTCACTGTGCTGCATGGACTGCTGTTGATAAAGCAGAAGATGAAGTAGAAGCTTGTGAAAAAGTAAATGTCGAAGGAACAAAGAACTTAGTAGATGCTTCTATCGAAGTAGGTGCTAAGATTCTATACATGTCTTCTGATTATGTATTCGATGGAACAAAAGAAGGATACTATACAGAAGAAGATCAAGTAAATCCAAAGAGTGTTTATGGTAGAACAAAGTTTGAAGGAGAAGAAGAAATTCGTCGTAATCCAGATCACTTTATCACAAGAATCTCTTGGGTATTTGGTTTAAATGGAAATAACTTCATCAAAACAATGCTAAAATTATCTGATTCAAAAACAGAATTAAATGTTGTAGATGATCAAGTAGGTTCTCCAACTTATACAATCGATTTAGCAAAATTATTAGTAGAAATGGCTCAAACAGATAAATATGGAACTTATAACGTTAATAACGAAGGTTATTGTTCATGGGCTGAATTTGCAAAATACATTATGGAAAGTAATGGAAAAACAACAAAAATCAATCCAGTAACAACTGAAGAATATTTAGAATTAACTGGTACAAAACAAGCATATCGTCCAAGAAATAGTAAATTAAGCAAAGACAAATTAGAGGCAAATGGATTTGCAAGATTACCATCTTGGCAAGATGCAACAGATAGATATTGTAAAGAATTAAAGAAAGTAAAAAAATATTAGAAAGTAGGTAATTTATGAAGTATTTAATTACAGGTGGAGCTGGATTCATTGGAAGTAACTACTGTCATTATGTAGTAGAAAAATATCCAGAAGATCAATTTGTATGTTTAGATGCATTAACATATGCTGGTAACTACAATAATATTAAATCACTTGAAGGAAAACCAAACTTCAAGTTTGTACATGGAGATATTACAGATAGAGAACTAGTAGACAAATTATTTGCAGAAGAAAAATTTGATGTAGTAATTAACTTTGCTGCAGAATCTCACGTAGATAATTCCATTAAGAATCCTGGTATCTTCTTAACAACAAATATTATTGGTACTCAAGTATTAATGGATGCATCATTAAAATATGGAATTAAGAGATACCATCAAGTATCAACAGATGAAGTATATGGAGATTTACCTCTAGATCGTCCAGATCTAAAATTTACGGAAGAAACTCCAATTCATACATCAAGTCCTTACTCTTCATCAAAAGCTGGAGCTGACTTATTAGTTGGTGCATACCATAGAACATTTGGACTTCCTACAACAATTAGTAGATGTTCCAATAACTATGGTCCATACCAATTCCCAGAAAAACTAATTCCAGTAGTTATTTCAAAAGCTCTAAAAGATGAAGATGTTCCAGTATATGGAACAGGATCAAATGTAAGAGACTGGATTCATGTACATGACCACAATGTAGGAGTAGACTTAATCGTACGTAATGGTAAAGTAGGAGAAGTTTACAACTTAGGTGGACACTCTGAAAGAGATAACTTAACAATGGTTAAGACTATTCTTAAACAATTAGGTAAGAGTGAAGATTTAATCAAATTTGTAGAAGATCGTAAAGGTCACGATTTAAGATATGCAATTGATTCTACCAAAGCAGAAAGAGAACTTGGATGGAATCGTTCTTATACTTTTGATAGTGGTATTAAAGAAACAATTGATTGGTATTTAAACAATACAGATTGGATTGAAAATATCTTATCAGGAGAATATAAAGAAGCATATAAAGATTAATTTGAAAAGACTGCAAAAAGCAGTCTTTTTTTGATTGTTTTATGATATACTTAAACAAGGTGATAAAATGAATAACAAAATTTTCGAGCACATATTAATTTTAGTCGCAATTGTTGCAGTGTTTTTCTCATACAACATAACCTTATTAAAACCAGATCCAATCGTCATAAATGATGAAGAAAATTATAAAGTACCGGAAAATATTCTATTTTTAGGAGACTCTATAACAGACTTCTACGAACTAGAAAAATATTATGAGGATACTACTTATATGGTAAACAGTGGATTCAGTGGATACTCTGCCGAACAACTACGTAGAGAGTTACAAGAAAAAGCCTATCGATATAATCCATCTAAAGTATTTCTACTTGTTGGAACAAACGATATTCAATTACGTAGAGGGCCAGAAGAAATCTTTGGTTACATTAAAGATATTGTTGAAGGGTTCCAAAAAGTAAGACCTTATACAAAGATTTATATAGAATCAATATATCCAATCAATAATTCCGATGACCCAAAGATTGACCATGAAATGGTTGGAATTCGTACAAATGAAAAAGTAGAAGAAGTTAATAAACTAATAAAAGATTATTGTGAAAAAGAAAAAATAACCTACATTGATATGAATGCCGAATTACAAGATGAAGAAGGGAAACTAAATATTAACTATACTAGAGATGGATTACATATGAATGAGGAAGGGTATAAAAAGATAACGGAAATTTTAAAAGAATATATCTAATATTCTTTTTTTTTGTTTATTTGCGAAGTAACAGAAAATATGTTATATATGTATTAGGGTGAGGATGGATGAAAGAGAAAACAATCAGACAATCAAATTATGAATTAATGAGAATTGTATCGATGTTCTTTATTGTATTCTGGCATGTTCTATTACATACTGGAGCAGTAAATCATTCCACTGGATTCCTTCGATATGCTTCTCTATTTTTATATTTAGTCCTTAGTGTTCATACAAACTCTTATATGTTAGTAAGTGGTTATTTTCAATATAAAAAGCCAATCAAAACCAAAAAAATACTATCTGTAGTAGGAATAGCATGGTTCTATAATCTAGTATTAACATTAATTGGATTATTTCTCTTACATTACGAATTCACAAATCTTCAATTAGCCCAAAATACCTCTCCATTAAATATTAATGGATATTGGTATATTACAGGTTATGTCTTATTAATGTTTTTTGCTCCTATCTTAAATAAATTTATAGAAAATACGAATCAAAAAGAACATAAAACAATCTTAATAGTATTCTTTATTTTATTTAGTATTATTCCATTTATAACTAGAAATAGTTCTATTAATAATGATGGAAGAAGTATACTTCAATTTATTTTCTTATATTTAATAGGTGCTTATCTAGGAAAATATCCAATAGAAGAAAGTTATCATTTTAAAAAGAATTCCAAAGAAAAGAATCGTATTATTTATATTTCAATATTCTTTAGTTGTATGATTATAAAATTCTTAGTACTACAATTTGGTTCTATATTTGAAAATATATATGGAAGTATCATACATGACTTTTATGATACAATAGCGTTTACAAAAGATAGTTTTTCTTCTCCAATGACTTTAATTGCATCCATTTGTTTCTTCTTATATTTTGGAACACTAGATTTCAAATCAAAATGGATTAATAAGATTAGTAGTTTAACATTAGGAGTATATCTTTTCCATGAGAATAGAGTAACCGCAAAATACATCTATGATAATTGGATTTCTAGTGTAACCGTAAATGATACTACAGTGATTCTACTTCAATTATTGGTTTATGCTATCATCATATTTATCATAAGTGCCTTTGTAGAATGGATTAGACAGATCCTAGCAAAGTTAATTTTTAGCTCAAAATCCATAAAAAAAATATCCAGTAAATTGGATAATTATATTAAGAACTTTTAAAGAGAATAGTTTTGATTCTCTTTTTATGATACAATTATTTCGAGGTGTCTTATGAAAAAAATAATAGAACAGATAAAAAAGATGAATAAAGAAGAGTTAACATATGGGATTACTTATTTCGTTCTTAGTTGTTTTGGAATAATCTATACTGCTCAAAAAGGGATTCATCTAGGAATGAAATTTTTATGTCTATTAGAAGTTCTTGTAGTAGGAGTTTTAATTGGATTATACTTTATTACAAGAAATTGGATGAAAAAGAAAGTCCCATTACATAAAATCTATTTAGCAGTAGCGATAGTATTAGGAGCATTTTATATTTTTGCTTTTCCACCAGGACAATTACCGGATGAACAACAAGATTATGAAAGATCTTTAGAAATATCAGAATTTGGTTTAATCACACCAATGCATCAGAAAACTGCAGGAAGAAAATTTTCAAAAAATATTGATAAAGTATATAAATCATATACATATTCGGAATTGTTAAAAAATTCAAATTTAAAATTAGAAGGAAAGAAAAAATTCTATCCATATGCGAATAAATCATTATATAACTTTGTATGTTATATTCCACAAGCAATTGGAATAGGATTAACACATCTTATTGGATTACCAATTTTATCCCAAATCTATTTTGGAAAGATTTGTAACTATGCTTTATTTGTATTATTAGTTTACTTATCAATAAAACTTATTCCAACAAAGAAATTCTTAATCTTTTTTACAGCTTTATTACCAATCACAATACAAGAGGGTGCGTCTTTATCCCCAGATTCTATGACCATAGCAACATCAATTGCATTAATATCATTTATTTTATGGTCTAGAAATACAGATAAAGTATTTACCAAAAAGCACTACATAAGCTTAGCAAGTTTAGCCATTGCCTTATCATTATGCAAGATTGTATATTTACCATTATGTTTCTTAATGTTCTTAATACCAAAAGAACGATTTGGCAATTTAAATAAAAAGAAGATATATTGCATTATCTTAAGTGTAATTGTAATTATATTAAACTTAGTATGGTTAAAATTCACTTCAAAATATTTAACTGCTTTCCATGGAAGAAGCAATTCAACAGAACAATTACAATATATTTTAAGTAATCCAATTCGCTACATTTTAATTTTATTCACAACAATTGATGTATATCTATGGAGTTACTTAGAACAAATGGTAGGACATTCGTTAGGCAGATTCGTAGTAGGAACATCTTATGTAATGTCTATTCTAGCAGTTTATTTCTTAGTAAATTTAACAAAAGAAAAAAACAAAGAAGAAAAAGACTTCTTCAATATTTGGGAGAAGATATTTACTGGGGTAATGATTCTAGGAACAATTGGATTAACTTTCACTTCGCTTTATCTACAATGGACTGCTGTAGGAGCATATGCAGTGGATGGAATTCAAGGAAGATATTTTATTCCATTAATTCTACCAATCGCCATGATTTTTATGACAAAAGAAAAAGAAGTAGAAAAGAAAGATAATCTATTATCCTTTGCATTAGTACAAAATGTTTTAGCACTAGTCGCAATCATCACAACATTTATTTAGAAAGGCATCCTTGTCTTTCTTTTTTTTATGTTTTATAATTGATATAGGGTGGTAAAAATGGAAAAAATCTGCGTGTACACATGTATAACAGGAAACTATGATAATGTTAACGAAATACAAAATAAAGAAAAGGGAATTGATTATTATCTATTTACCAATAACAAAAATATTACATCTAACACATGGAATGTAGTTTATATTGAAGATAAAAAATTAGATGACCAAAGATTATCTAGAAAGATTAAAATGCTTGGTCATCCAGAAATCAATGATAAGTATGATATTTCAGTTTGGATGGATGCTTCTGTTATATGGCAAAAAAGTATCAAAGAATTTGTAAAAACATACTTGAAGGAAACTAACTTTGCAACTTTTAAACATGGATTTCGCGATTGTATCTATGTAGAAGCAAACGAATGTATTCGAGTAAAAAAAGACAAAAAAGAAACGATTTTAAAACACATTGATTTCTTAAGAAGCGAAGGATTCCCAGAACACTATGGATTATGCGAAATGACCGTTTTTGTAAAACGTCATAAAGATCCGTTAGTAAAAAAGACCATGAAAATGTGGTTTGATATGTTATGCAAATACAGTAAACGTGATCAATTAAGTTTTATGTATTGTGTATGGAAAACGCAGTTACCATTAGATATTATTCCATTACATGTATGGGAAAATGAATGGTTTAAAACCGTAATTCATAACTTTAAAAAGAACATTACCTCGACCAGAGTTTATTATGGAAATGATTTAGAGTTTGATCCAAATCGTTTTGAAGATTTGGAATATAAGATAAAAGATAATGTATATTCTTTTTCTACCAAAGTACTAGAAGACTGTGAACAAATTGAAATAGAAGTGACAAACGTTCCTTTAGTAGAATACAGTAAATTAAAAATAGAAGGAATTAAATTAACAAATGTCCACAAATACAATACGATTGATTATGAAGGAAAGAGTATCTTCTATACCGATTCTGGAAT
>JAFUFG010000057.1 GCA_017470045.1 Bacilli bacterium
AGTTCCTTAATCTTTCTATTTTTATACTCTTCTATTTCAAATACTTTTAAAAGTTCATCCATTCTTTTTATAATTTCTTTTTCATCCATGCCTTTTAAAGCACCATAAAATAAAAGTTGTTCTTTTACTGTTAACTTTGTTAATAGACTTCTCTCTTCTGTTAAAAATCCTATTTTATCAGTTACTGAATAATCTATTTTTTTCCCATCAAGCACTACCTTACCGCTATCGCTATCTAAAAGTCCAATTATAATTCGAAATGTAGTTGTTTTACCTGCACCATTTTCTCCAAGTAGTCCAAATATCTCACCTGATTTAACTTCAAATGATAAATTATTTACTGCACAATTATCACCATAATATTTAACAATATTTTCAACATTTAACATATCATCTTCTCCCTTCAATTTTTACACCTAAAAGCCTTGCGATATAAATAGTTTGCATACAATCAACAATCAAGCCACTAATTTCTTGTGGATTTAAAATAATATTTTCAATATCACATGTTGAAAAATCTATATCTTTTAAATTACATTTTGAAAACTCAGACTCTTTCATTTCACACTTTTCAAAAAATACTTTATTAAAATTATTTTCTAAAAATCTAGCATCATTTAAAATTGATTCTTCAAAACAAGTTTTTTTTAACTTATTATTAACAAAATTTGAATATCTAAAATTACTTGTAAAAGAAATGTCACTAAAAAGTGAATCAAATATACTTACTCCTGTCATATTACAGTTTATAAAAGTACATCTTGTAAATGAGCACATTTCAAACTTACTTGATGAAAAATCACAATTTTTAAAGATAACATCCGTAAAAGTAACGCTTAAAAAAAATGAAGAAGATCTTATGCTTTCAAATATAGATGAATCAAAAACTAGTCCAGTAACTTTTTCTTTTTCTATTTTTTCCTTTTCAAAAAGTAAAGAAGAAATATTTTCATCTTTATCTATATATTCATTTATGGATAAATTTGTTACACTAGCTATTTTAGGGCTATTAATTTTTACATCCACAAGTACCACCTACTTACTTAAATTATATTATATTTTTTAAAAAAAGAAAGATTTACTTTAAATTTTTGCAAAATAAAAACCTTGACAAATCAAGGTATACTTCTTTTTGGTGACCAGTATGGAATTCGAATCCATGAATGCCGCCGTGAAAGGGCGGTGTGTTAAGCCACTTCACCAACTGGCCAAAAATAAATGGCGCCCCAACTAGGACTTGAACCTAGGACCCCTTGATTAACAGTCAAGTGCTCTAACCAACTGAGCTATTGAGGCATAATGGTGGACCTGATAGGACTTGAACCTATGACCCCACGCTTATCAAGCGTGTGCTCTAACCAACTGAGCTACAGGTCCGTTTTTTGATTACTTCTTAATTCTACTATAGAATCTTATATTTTGCAAGAGAAAATTTAATTTTTATTAAAGTCATTTCTCAATTGCAAATATAGAATACTATAGAATTATCAACAAAGTCAAGAATTTTTTTATAAAAAACGAAGAAAATAGAAAAAAACACAAAAATAAAAAAAAGGCTTGTAAAATAAAGAAAAATGTAATAAAATAAATATGCAATTGAGAAATGGGCTGTTAGCTCAGTTGGTAGAGCAACTGACTCTTAATCAGTGGGTCTAGGGTTCGAATCCCTAACAGCCCACCATTTTGAATTAGAAAAGACAAGAAATTGTCTTTTTTTTGTTATCACTAAAAAGAAAAAGAAAAACTATTTTAGTTTTCCTTTCATCCCTTTAACTCCACTATTTTGTGCAAATCCTTGTAATATATTACTATCAAATGAATGAGTTTTGCTCATACGTTTTTTATAATCTTTAATACCAATTTGAATCATATTATCTAATAAATCAGCAAAATCCATTCCTTTTGCTTCCCATAAATAGAAAGCTAAACTACCAGGAATTGAGTTGATTTCATTGATATAAACTTTGTTAGTTTTCTCATCGATTAAGAAATCAATACGAGAGTTACCTGCAGAGCCAAGAGCCTTAAATGCTTTAACCGCAATCTCCTCTACTTGCTTACGAACATCTTCATCTAATTCAGCAGGAAGTTTACGATTTGTGGAAGCCATACCTTTAGAACCAGCTTGCTTAACACTTGCAGCCCCCTTAACTTTTGATAGTTTTCCTTTTCCTCCACCAATGTATTTATCAGTAAAAGTCAAGAACTTATTAGATGATAAAACTTCCTCGATCTCACTAACTTTTTGATTCTCATAATTACCCATAACAGCAATATTTACTTCTTTTAAGTTTTCAACAACTTCCTCTACTACAATCTTAGAATCATATTGAATAGCATCATCAATACCTTCAAGTAGTTTCTCTTCATTCTCACAAACACTAATACCAACAGAAGATCCAGTACAAGCAGGTTTTACAATTAAAGGAAATTTTAACTTAGAAACTCTTTTAAGTACTTCTTCTCTGTCATTTTTATAATCAACATCATAAAACCACACATATTTTGTCATAGGAATATCTGCATTAGACCAAACATCCTTCATAAAGGCTTTATCTTGTCCAACTACAGATGCATAAACGTTTCCTCCGACAAATGGAATACCAATAGATTGCAAGTACCCTTGTAATACTCCATCTTCTACATTTGTACCATGAACTACAGGAAAAGCAATATCAATATCTTTGACTATTTTTTTAAATAATCCATTCTTCTTTTGTAATACATAACTACCATCACGATAATAAAGGACTACATTAGCACAATACTTTTTGATTAAACTAAAATCTTGATATGTTTCAATATCCTTTAAAATTTCACCTGTATACCATTCACGATTTTTTGTAATATAAATCGGAATAATTTCATACTTCTCTTGATCCATTTTATTCATGGCTTGAATAGCCGAGATAATACTTACCTCATGCTCAACAGTCTCACCACCAAAAATAACTCCAACTTTAATTTTCATAAAAACATCTCCTATTCATTATAAGTGTCAGGCAAGTCATTTTCAAATAAAGCATAAACCTCTTCTTTACCAGTTAACGAACTAATAAAAGGATATGCTACCCTAACATCATTAAATACTACAATTTTACTTTTGTCAAATCCAGCATCAATTAACCCCTCATAGATTGGCTTCGTTTTCTCTTCACCGATTAAAACAGCATAATCTGCCTTTGCAATAGTAGCGATTTGTTTACCAAATTCTTTATTATACTCAAACTCTTTATCACCTAATTCAATCATCCCAGGAGTAATAACAACTTTAATACCATCCATTAAAGATAAAACTTCGCATGCATTTTTTGCTCCAACTGGATTTGAATTATATGCATCATCAATTTGATAAAAATTACCAAGTCTTTTTAATTCCAAACGGTGTTCAACAGGTTTCACACCACGAACAGCATGTATCAAATCATCCATATCAATACCAAATTCAATACCAAATGCAATTCCAGCAAGTATATTATAGACATTATGTTTACCAAGAAGTTTAGTATTAAATGTAAATGTTTTATTATCACCTTTAATATGAACATCAAAAGTAGTACCATTACCAGAACAAGCTATATTGGTTGCTCGCACATCAACGTCCTTGTTGTCAATACCAATCCAAATTACCTTTACTTTATTTTTTAAATGATAAGAAACTTGTTTTGGATCATCACCATTTAAAACAGCAAAACCATCATGAGGTAAAGATTCAATAAGCTCAAACTTTCCATCAATGATATTTTGCTCACTACCAAATGTCTCTAGATGAGCAGTACCAATTGTTGTTAAAATACCATATTTAGGATGAACAAGATTACATAAACCTTTTATTTCACCTTTAACATAAGCACCCATTTCCGCAATAAATATATCTGTAAATTTATCCATATGATTATTTACTGTCATGATTAAACCATTATATGTATTCAAATTTTTGGGTGTTGGTAAAGCATTATATCTTACATTTAAAATATCACTCAAAATATTTTTACTACTAGTTTTTCCATAACTACCCGTAATTCCAATAATCTTTAAATTTTCCATGGATTTTAGTTTACTCTGAGCTTTGTACTTATAATAGTAATAAACTCCTCTTTCATATGGATAATTGATAATATTGGAAATAAATACAACAAAATAATTAATCCATGAAAGAAAACTTATAATTAACAATAATATCCAATCAATTCTCTGATCACCACAAGTGATATAAAAAAGAAATGGAATTAGATAAAGAATTGAAGTTGTAAAAATTAATCTCTTGACTCTTTTAGTATAAACAAGAGGTTTTTTATTTTGGTCTTTTTTCATTTTATTACGTAATTTTATAATTAAAAATATATTAACAATTACAATTAAAATCATAAATATATTAGATAATAATGAAACATCATAAATTACACAATACCCTATAATAGAAAGACAAACAACTAAAAGATCAAAATCAAAAAAACAAGTAAAATTCTGAAATACCCATTTTAAATATCGATTATTCTCATTATAAAGATTTTGTTGCAACATATGTAAACTTCTTTTAGTTTTATATAGAATCACATAGAAAAAAGAAATCAATATTAATATTTTAAATATCATAAGCTCCTCCTAAAAAAAATTATCTAATATGCCAATAACCCTACCAAGATTTTCAACATAAGCATAATGTGTGCCAGGTAATTCGATTAACGCTGCATCTATCATTAGCTTTTCCAAATCACGAGCATCTTCAATTGGCGCCTCCATATCATTAGTTCCCCATATTAACAATGTAGGTTCCTCGATTTGCCTAGCATAAGAAGATAAGTCTTCATTAACAACATTAACTAAAGTTTGACGCATAATTGGTGAAGCCGCCTTATAATCACGAGATCCAATATACTGTTTCATAAATTCACCAAAATCATTCATTAGCGGTAACTTCTTAATTTCTTTTAAAACTTTTACATAGAAAGGTAATTTTTTTTGAGTTCGAATACAAGGTGCACCAAATAAAACTATTTTTTCAACAGGATGGTTTGCAGAATAGCGAATTGCTAATCTTCCACCAAATGAATGTCCTATAATAATAGGTTTTTTTATCTCCAATTCATTAATGAATTCTTCTAAAAAATCAGAATAATCACCTATACTCCAATCAGTAGAAGGTTCAGAACTTAATCCAAAGCCAGGTAAATCTAAAATAGTTATTCGAAATCTATCTGAAAAAGGATCTCCTAACATTTTCATCATCTCAATGTTTTGACCCCAACCATGAAGTAACAGGATATCTTTTCCACTACCATATTGTATGTAATTAATAGAAACATTTTTAATATTAATTTGCACAATAATCACCACAACTAAATTATATCATAATAAATATTTAATTCTAAAAAGTAAATAATTGGAAAAGCAAAGAAATAAAAAGAAAAGCAAAAAAATGTAAACAAATGTAAATTAAAAGCTCTAAAAACCGAAAAAAAGTACGAGAAAGACAATCAATCTCGAAGAATATATTAGAGAGGTATGGATATTATGACCGGAAACAAAATAGAATATGAATTCGTAAAAGCATTTAATAATAAGAAATTAAGTGACTTAACAATCCGACAACAATGCTTCGTAAAAGATATTTTTCAGAACATAAATTACGATGATAAGATTATTGCTTGGAAAAATAAAGAAATAAAAAAAGCAGACATATATATAAAAATTAAAAACATAACTAGAGGTATAAGCATAAAATCAGGAAATGAAAATTCAGTACATTCAGAATATATAACACCATTTATGTCTTTTCTGAAAGAAATAAATATACCACCTAACATTCGAGAAATATATTATAAATATCACTATGGAATAGTTAATGAAAATGACACGTCAAAAAGATATAATGCAAAAGAATTAAAAGAAATAATGAAAGAAGATTTAACAGAATTAAATAATTATTTCAATAAACCACAAAATATTATAAAAGCAATAGATAGATTCATTGTACATGGAATTGAAGCAAAATATAGTATATCAGCCTTAATTAGTGGAACTCCTGAAAATTTTACATGGTTAAAATCAGAAGATATCTATAATATAGCTTTAAAATATGATAAGAAAAAATATACCGCACCGCATTTTGGGATGTTGATATTACAACCAAAGAAAAGAGATTTAGATAATAAACATACATATGAAACAGATAAAAATCGAGTACAAGTAAAATGGCATAATCTATATGAAGAAATACTAAACTACTATCATTCTAAATAAAAAAAATGAACAAAATTGTTCATTAAATAAACTATTATGGAGCGAACGAGGGGAATCGAACCCCCATCTAAGCCTTGGCAAGGCCTGATTCTAACCATTGAACCACGTTCGCATAATGGAGGGGCCTAACGGATTTGAACCGATGATCAGGGTGTTGCAGACCCACGCCTTACCACTTGGCTAAAGCCCCATTGCAATATAGATTATAACAAACAAATATTGAAAATTCAACAATATTTACTATATTTTATGAAAAAAAAGAAGTCTTATGACTTCTTGTAAAAATTACAAATATTAAAATGATTAAAGGTATATTCATTATTTTTAACAACTGGTTTTAATCCGTTTTCTTCTGTGTACAAATACATTGTATCACCACTTAATACCATAATATCACCATTTTTAATATTCCACTCAGAAATATGATCAAAATGAAACATTTTCTTAAATACATTTAGATGATCTGCAGATACTAAATAAATAGTATTATCATTTGTTTTAAATGCATAGTTATTACCATCACTTTTTATATCTGCTTTTGGATATTTCTTATAGATTTCTTCAACGATAGGAGATGAAAAATAATACTTCTCATTCAAAAACTCATTAGTAGATAGTCTTCCTAATTTATCACCATCCAAAACATTGTATCCATTTTCCTCATCTCCAACCAATTCAATTTTTTCATGGATAGGATCAATAGAATACTGCTTTTTAGACTTTAAATCAGTAATATATAATTTATTGTGAAAAGCCCCATTGAAATACATCTTTCCACTCACTTCACCAGGAAAAATCAAAGAAGTTTTACCATAATCTTCAATATTAATGATAAAAAGATCAGATGTTGTATCAACCTCACTCTGTAAATCAAATATAAAATAATACTTTCCAAGCAAATAGGAATAATTATTATCATAAATATCTTTATCTAAATATTGTTTAGAGTCTACACCTTTATTAGTAACAAAAGAAATACCATTATAATTCCAAATTGGTAATATATAATCAGATGGAATATTTTCTTTATAGACATATAATGCTGAATTATTATTTACATTTGATTTTTTTGCACTTTTACTAGCACTCTTCCAACTATTTCTAGAATAACCTAAATGATCATAATAATTAATAATACTCTTCGTTTCAACTCCATTAGAAACCAAGTAATTATAATCTACCAATTCTTTTTCATAGATACAACTTAGTTCTTTCAATGAATCATCTTTCATAATTGGTAAATAACAAGTAATATTTTTATCATTATAACGAATAATTGTTTTTAATAATTTCATCTGCTTGTTATAATCCCCTACATTAGAAAAGAAAAACTTGCGTCCCTTTTCATCTTTTACAAAATAATCATAGTAATGATTTCTATTAAGTTTATAAAACTTTTCATCCACCAAATAGGAATAATCATCCACCTTAATAGAATACTCTATTTCTTTCCTAGAAACAAAAAGATTTACAATCAATTGATAAGATAAGGCAATAATTCCTAAAGCAATTAAAATACTAAATAACTTTTTCATAACCATCACCTACTCTTCTTTCATTATAACAAAAAAACAGACTTTCAAAAAGTCTATTTTTTATAGTCAAATGTTGGATATAACTTTTTAGCCTCAAGCATATAAGACGTAATATTAGTCTCAATTTCAGCTAATGCTTCTTTTGATATATTAGATAATGTTACAAATTCTTTAACTGTATCAATATGAATTTTTCCCCAAAGGATTCCACTTTTAACTTTTAAATCATTAAACATATCAGGTGTAATTGAATCTAGCCAATATCCAATAATAATTCTCTTTCTACCAATTAATATTCTTTTGTTCGTCAAACAAACAACTCCAGTAGAGACAATATCTAAAGGGTTATCATTTTTTTGAGCAACAAAAGTATAAATTGGTTCTTCATCTGGATTTAAATGTCTTTCTACAATAGATGCATTTTGTTTTAATCTCCAACCTATTGTAAAAGGATACTTCTCTTTAAATCGCAACGCTTGTTCATACACTTTTCCCATAAGTAACAACCTCCATTTATTTAATAAATCCATTTTTTTCAAAAAAATCTTTATAAGTATTAAAATCTCCAAGACCTTGAATATGATCTTTTACTTCACCATCTGCAACAACAAACAACAATGGTGTAGAAAATTCATTTAATAACTCATTAGATTCCATAAATTGTTGTTCGGTTTCTTCCGTAAATTCATTAGTAGCTACATAGTAAACATCAACATTATATTTATACATTACGGATTGTATAATTGGTTCCGCCTTCTTACAAAAGTTGCAAGTATTACTACCAACTAAAATAATTCTTTCCTTGCTATCATTTAAATATTCTAAATATTGAGCAACATCAATTCCAATATAAGGTTTAACTTTATTTTTCTTTTCCCCTGCTGCAAAAGATATGATACAAATAATAACCAAAACAGCAATCAATCCAATACCGATTCTTTTATCAGACATAGATATCACCATCCATGTTTATTATAACACATTATAGTAATAAGAAAAGAAAAAAAAGTTATCTGTATTATAGATAACTTTCATTGAATATTTAAATATTCTTCATAAGGAATACTACGATCCGTAATGGTTCCATCTTCATGTATTTCAATAATTCTATTGGCAACAGTACTGTTTAATTCATAATCTCTAGAGGTAAACAATACTTCACCTTGAAAATTACATAGTCCTTTATTCAAAGATGTAATACTTTCTAAATCCAAATGGTTAGTTGG
>JAFUFG010000058.1 GCA_017470045.1 Bacilli bacterium
ATAGAATATGAACTAATAAATCAACCGCTTCTTTATGATCTTTAATTGGAGTAGTAACTTCTTTCTTATCATCACCCATACGAGTTGTATAGAAAGAATCCTCTAGTCCGATACGTTCAAAAGTTCCCTTCATTAATAATTCTTCCGCAGGCATTTCATATAAACGAAATTTAAGTGAACTACTTCCTGCGTTAATACTTAATAATTTCATAAAATCCCTCACTTCCAAGATACACTTAAAATATCAAAAATACCTTGAAAAGTCAATGAAAAAGGATAGATTGCTCTATCCCTTAACATTATTTATTCGAACTTTTTTTCTTAGAAGTTTTAGCCATTTCTACTAAACGCTTAGTCATTTCACCACCAACACGTCCATTGTCAGTACTACTAGCGTTAGCTCCTAAGTTTACACCAAATTCATTTGCAATTTCGTATTTCATGTTCTCAACTGCATTTTTAGCACCTGGAACACTTGTCTTATTTGTAGACTTTTTAGCTGCACTTGTAACTTTTGGTTTTCTACCTCTTTTAGCCATAGTTTCACCTCCTACTTCTAGTTTGTGAAACTTTTCCTTTTTCATACAAGAAATTATAATAAATCGCTAAATTCTTCTGTTACTTCTTCTACTTTAATAGTATTTAAGTTTTCTACCGCTTCATCAATCAAATCGTTGTAGTCAAACTTAGACTCTTCTTCCTCTGCAATCTCTAATTTTGGATTAATAACCGGATGCTTTGGAACAAAGATAGTACAACAATCTTCATATGGAAGAATACTTATTTCATACGTATCAATCTTACGAGCAATATCCATGATCTCTAATTTGTCATAACAAGCAACTGGTCGAATAACCGGTACACTAGTAACATTATTAATAACAGACATACTATTTAATGTCTGAGAAGCTACTTGTCCAACACTTTCCCCATTAATAATCGCAAGCCCCTTATACTTTACACATAGTCTTTCCATAATACGATACATCATACGTCTCATAATAGTAATACAATAGTCTCCTCTACAGTTCTTATAGATAGACTCTTGAATCTTTGTAAAATTAACAATATGAAGATTAATATGATTCGTATATCCGCATAACTTACGAGTAAGTTCAATTACCTTATTACGAGCTTCTAAACTAGTATGTGGAATTGCCTCAAAATAAACGCATTCTAGCTGAATTCCACGCTTCATAGCCAAATACCCTGCTACCGGAGAATCAATGCCACCACTAAGCATTAAAAGGCCTGTAGGTTGTGTTCCAACAGGATATCCACCTGCTCCCATAAAACTATCGGTATAAACATAAGTATTTTCTTCTCGAATTTCTACTTGAATTAATAATTCAGGGTTATGAACATCTACTTTAATATCTGGAACATTACGTAATACATGTGCTCCTAACTTTTGACTCATCTCTAGACTAGGAATTGGAAAAGCTTTATTACTTCGCTTTGTTTCGACTTTAAAAGTTTTAAAATTTGTACTTTTAGCTACTTCTAATACACTAGAAGCAATACAATCATAATCCGTATCAACAATATTCGCAACATGATATTTATGAATACCAAACACCTTATCAATACTACTTTTAATATTCTCTAAATCCGAATCTAAGAATTCGATATACATATGCGCTCTATCCTTACGAATACGAACATCATATTTACTTAATTTACTTTGAATATTACGATATAACGTATTAATAAAGAAATTACGATTTCCCTTCTTCGTACTTAATTCTCCATACTTAATTAGAATTACTTTATTCATAGGTTCCCCTCCAAACGTCATTATTTTAACATACAAATAAAAATAGATAAAGAAAAAAGATTGAAATCAATCTTTTTTTGGTAAATTCATAAGTTTTGAAACATCCTTTATAAATAACTTAGAAGTATCATTATAATACATTAAATCCAAACTAGCATTTACTTTATATTTACCATTCGTAATGATAACTTGATCACGAACTTCTTCTAATACATCAAATTTATCATTCGTATAGTCATAAACAGAAACGGTATTATTTAAAGTATCTACAATAACATAAGATAATGGATCTAATTCATATTTCTTATCTCCAAAAGTAACAGTAGACTTTTCTGTTAAGAAGTAGATATCTCCTCCATCATAGATAATTGCATCAAATAATCTCTTATCTAAACTACCATCTTTAATAGAAAATTCAGTATAATCTTCATATATTTCAGAATAATAATTAATTTTATATTGAATTCCTCTTAATGGATAGATAACAGCCATATTCTTAGGAAATAAAACTCTCTTTTCCCCTTTGTAATAAATAGGAGTTGTATCAAGTTCAATTACTTGATCCTTAAAACTTAACTTCGTAATCTCATCTTTATTTTTATTAATATGAATTGTTCCCTTATATTCTACTTTAATACCAGTAAGATATTGGTATAAAGAACGATTCTTAATTTCTACAACATCAATATCTCTCTGAAAAGAAAATAATATTGCTAGAATAATGATAATAATCAATAATGCTAACCATTTTAAATTACTTCTACTAAATACTTTCTTCATTTCTTTCCCTCCTGATATATCGAGTCTTAACAATTAAACTATTGATATTTCTTAACAAGAAGAATGTTGAATAGATAATAATAAAGACTTTTAATAATATATCACCAACATAAACATACCATTCATAACGTACTTCAATCAAATAGTTTGTTAAAATTCTACTGGCAAGTAAGGCAAAATATAATGCAAAACTATTGAATGATTCAAAAACTAAATTCTTAATACTCTTTGAAAATATTCCAAATAACAACGTAAAGGCAATTAGAATAATAATATGAAAATCACCAATAGATAACTTATCAAATAAGGTCCATATAACAAATACAAATCGTACCAACAAGACATCTAAGGCAAGTATTGTAAAATCGTCTAACTCCATTAATAATCCAAATAAGTGAACTCTTGCACCCTCAATCGTATGATTTTTACTTTTTAAATCTAATACAATATAAGAAATAAGTTCTAAAATAAGAAGAAATACAACAAAGAATATCGTAAACTTTATTAATACATTCATTAAAACATTTAAAGTCATAGATTATTCCCTTACAATTAATGAAAACTCATTATTGGTATTCATATAATACCCATTTATATTCTTTAAACTCTTTTGATTTTCAGAGTTTTCAAAATCAATATTTCCCTGTATTTCTCCTAATAATGGCATATAGTCTGGCATGATTAACAAATTATAATCTTTACTCTTAATACGAATAACTTTAACATTCTCTAAGATTTCAAGACCACTTTCCAAACTAAAAATTTTAACCTTGATTGAAGCTTCCATGATAATCACCTATAAATAAGAACTTACTTTCATCTTCTTTATCATAAACCCCAGTAAGAATATTTTCAACATCTATTAAGATATCTTCAATCTTAACAAATTTACCAGGGATATTGGTATAGTTTTGAGCAACAAACATTGGTTGAGTAAAATAATTACGAAGTTTTCTAGAACGATAGAAGATTGATTTATCCTCTTCACTTAACTCTTCAATACCAAGTACAGCAATAATTTCTTCTAACTCTTCATAACGAGTTAAGTATTTTAATGCTTGTTCAACAAGGTCATAATGCTTTTGACCAATCTTTTCAATATCAATTGATTTTGATGTAGTCTTAAATACATTTACAGCAGGATAAATACCTTTTTCAGCAACTTTACGATCTAGTACCAATTGTCCATCCATATGAGATAGAATGGTTTGAACAGATTCATCTGTTAAATCATCGGCAGGAATATAAATTGCTTGGAAAGAAGTAATAGATCCATCAGGAGTCGAATTAATTCGCTCCTCTACATCCGATACATCCGAAATCATTGTAGTCGGATAACCATTTTCAACTGGAACATTCTTTAACTCATTTGAAATCTCTGACTTTGCTTGTACGAAACGATAAATGTTGTCAACGAATAACAATACATCTTGTTTCTTCTCATCACGTAGATATTCTGCTAAAGTAAGTCCAGAATAAATTGCTTTACTTCTTGCAGTTGAGTTCTCCCCCATCTGACCAAACACCGTACACATTTTATCCAACAAGTCAGATTCTTTCATTTCATCATAAAGTTCTTTACCTTCACGAGAACGTTCTCCAACTCCAACGAATACAGCATTTGATTTCAACGTCATATAAACGTTATTAATTAACTCTTTAATAAGAACAGTCTTACCAACTCCAGCTCCACCAAGAAGACCCATTTTGAATCCTTTTTGAATAGGAGCAAAGAAGTCAACTACTTTAATACCAGTCCACAAGATATCACCACTGATATCAACTTCTTCAAGGCCTAGGTTTTTATCATAAACTCCACGTTTATGAATTGTTTCATCAGGACGACCATCAATTGGTTCTCCATAAGAACTATAAACTCTTCCTAAGGAAGCATCAGAGTACTCAATTTGTAAACTATCAGACTCATTCATAACGTCAAGGCCACGTTTTAAACCAATAACCGAATCAAAAGGGATGGTAGTAGCAACATTTTCTTCTACGGAAACTACTTCAAAACGATATTCTTTACCATCAACAATAGTTTTTAAAACTTCACGAATATCAACTTTGATATCGTCTTCTAAGAAAATTTTAACATTAAGTTCTGATATCGAAATAATTTTACCAATATTCATATACTAACTACCCCTTTTCTAATATTACTTTCTAAAGTTTTCAATAATCTTTTGAAAATCTTTTTGTTTTTTGATCTTACGGTTAGCCTTAAATTTTTCTTCTTCCATTTCATCAATTTTCTTTAAAGATTCATTCGTTAATTGCTGACGAACAACATTTTCAGCAGCATAACTATTCATTTCACAAATCTTTAGTTCATAGCACAAATAAAGTGCTATCAAATTATTAAGCATTGGTGCTAAATCAGTCTCCATTGCAAAATCTTCATCAAATGTTTCATCACCAGAAGACGAATCATAATCCACTGGAAATAATTTTTTCTTTGTAAACTCCAATGAATTAACATTATGATAATGATTATAAACGACGTTAATCTCACGATATTTACGTTCTACAATACCATCATAAATAACATCTTCCACTTTTTTAAAACTATCAAAAAATTCATCTTTTGTAATACGAAGAACAACTTTATCATCATCTTCTCTAGTATGAATTTTTTTACCAATTAGTATTTTATAATCTTCATCCTTACGAACTTCTTTATTAATCGCAAAGTTGAAGTCACCACAGAACCCCAAGTCATTACCAATATATACATTTAAGACAGGCGCATTACTTCTTGGAGTAATGGCCTTCTTGTCTAAAATGATATTTCGATTGTATAAAATCTTACGAATAATTTTGAATAATTCAGCTTCAGTATCAAAATACATTGCAGCTTTTCTTCTAGCTTTATCAACACGAAGAAGAGAGTGAAAGTTCATAACTTTTACTACGTTACGTACAGCCATATTAGATCACTTCTTCCTCTGACTTCTTCTTATTCGTATTCTTTTTCTTCTTTCCTTTTGAACTCTTTTTCTTAGTTGTTTTATCGAATGGTTTAAATTCAACAGATTCTTCTTTAGGTTCTTCTGTAGGATTTTCTTCTTTTACCTCAACAGGTTCTTCTACTTTATCTTCTACAGTTTCTTCTGGAAAATCAAATTCGAATTCTTCAGAATAAACATCTTCTTCCTCTTCTGGAATTTCTAGATTAGTAGAAGTTTCATCTGTCTGTTCTTCAACAGGAGTCTCCTCTATAGGAGTAGATTCTTCTGGAAAGTCGAATTCAAACTCCTCTGAATATACTTCTTCTTCCTCAGGAATCTTTAAATCATTTGGTAAATCAGCATTTTCTACTTCATTTGCTTCTACTTCTGGGTTTACTTCTTCTTCGTAAACCTCTTCTGTATCAACATTTTCCGTAAGTCCCGATTTCTCTTCTTCATTTATTTGTTCTCCAGTTACATTTTCAGTAACTTCATCATCTGTATCTTTAACGAATTCACCATCTGGTGCTTCTCTTACAATCTTTCCATCTAAAACAGGATCTACTTCTACTACCTCTTCAGGTACTTCTCCATCAAGATTTAAATTGAAAGCAAAAGTACGAGTATCATCTAGTGGATCTTTCTCAACAACCTCTTCATTAGTCTCTTCTACAGGAACTTCTGAAGTAGTTTCTTCTACTACATCCGTAACAGGAATTTCAATTCCATCATCCGTAGCTTCTTCAATACGATCTACTTTCACATCTTCATTTAATTCAAATGCAACCTCTCCAAGATCATAGTCAACACTAACAGTTTCAATATCATCTTCCTTAGGTTTGTCATCATCAAATCCAGGAACATCAATAGATACATTTTGATTAATATCAGCTTGATCTAAAATATCATTCATCTTTGGAATTGTAGGAGTATCAATAGCTTGAATCATTTCTTCTACTTCTTCCTCAGTTGCATCATCAGGAATTACCATACTAATTACAGGTTCTTCAAAATCTGTTTCTGGAACTGGAACAGGAATTTCCGTAACAGGAATAGATAAATTGTCTTCTGTAACAATTCCATCAGGATTTGGTATATTCATATCCATAATTGGCAATTCAAATCCCTCAGTTGGTGTTCCCATTTCAATTGGAGTATTAACTTCCATTACAGAAGAATCTGCTACCATAGCATCATCTGTTACCGTTGGAACATTCATATGAACTTCCATTGGTACCTCTGTGGAAATCTCCATAGGAACCTCTG
>JAFUFG010000059.1 GCA_017470045.1 Bacilli bacterium
ATTTTATACGAGAATTAATCGTTAATGGAAGAAAAGTAAAAAAAGGAATGTATTCTCCGTTAAGACAAGTAGAAGCTCAAAGAGAAGTAGTAAGAAAATGTTCTATGAAAAATCAAACAATGTTTGATAAGATTCGAGATAATCTATTCAATACAAAAGATAGTTATTATGATTATCGTAGAGTACTTGTTGTTGCTGCAAATCCGGAGACTATATTAAATACTTCAAAAGCACCTAAAGATATAAAGAACAAAGTAATCCGTGCAGATGCATTAATACGTACGATAGAAAATGATATTAGAGAATCAAAAGAAGAATTCCCTCTAAAAGAAAAAGATATGAAATTAATCGCAGAAAACTACTTAGAAACGGAACAATCATCTACAGATTATTATGAGTTTTATAAAAATAAGTTTAATCTCGAACAACAAATAAAGATAGAACAACCAAACAAGGAAACACCCCAAGTAGAAATAGAAATATTAGAAGAAGATAATCCAAATGATATAGAACTAAAAAATAGATTAAAAGAATTAAGAACAAAGATATCAAAAGAACAAATTATTCCAGCATACTATGTTTATAATAATGAGGAATTAGACAGAATAGTAGAAAGAAAGCCAAAAACAATAGAAGAACTAAGAGAAGTATTACCTGCAGTAAAAGTAAATTCGCATGGAAAGAAAATAATAGAGGAATTAACAAAATAAAAGACACTATTTTGAATAGTGTCTTTTGATTTCTTCAAAAAATGGCATAAATGCTGTTGGTATTGCACATTCTGATTCAATTTCTTCTATTGATTTCCAAGTATATTCTGGTAATTCGACCTCTAAAGTTATAAAAAAGCTCTTCATATTCCATTTTTTATGACTAAAGATATGAGTATTTGTGATACTTTTCTTACAATTACCATATTTTTCCTTGATTTCCTTTTGTGTAAGGAATCCCGCTATATTAGGAAACTCCCACATATTCTTTAATAATCCGTCTTCACGTTTTCGAATTGCAGTTTTATTTCCGCAAGTAAATAAGAATACAGTATAGTTTTCTTCTTTCTTATCTTTTTTTATTACTTTTCTTGGAATATCACATTGTGTATTATGTTTTAATGCGGAACAATAATTCGAAATTGGACACAATTTGCATTTTGGAGAACCATTTGGTAAACAAATGGTTTCTCCAAGTTCCATAATTCCTTGATTAAAGTCACCAGATTCAGTAGGAAGAATCTTTTTGATTTCTAATCCAATTTCTTTCTTTACTTTTAAATCAGATACATCAATATCTTTATTATTTACTCTAGCATATACTCTCATAACATTACCATCGATTGCTACTTCTGGTAAGTTAAAACTAATAGAGGAGATAGCACCAGCAGTATATTCTCCAATACCAGGGAGAGATAAGATATCTTCATAAGAACTAGGAAATACTCCATTATATTCTTCCATAATCTTAATGGCTGCTTTCTTTAGATTCCTAGCTCGGCTATAGTAACCAAGGCCTTCCCATAGTTTTAATAATTCATCTTCTGATATTTCACTTAATGTTTTAATATCAGGTATCCTTTCCATAAATCTTTTATAGTAATCAAAAACTGCTTCAATTCTAGTTTGTTGAAGCATAATTTCACTAATCCATACATGATATGGATCTCTATCCTTTCTCCAAGGAAGTTCTCTTTTATTTTCTTTATACCATGCCAATAATGGCTCTACAATTTCTTTCATGAATTCATTGTAACATAAAAATATCCACAAGTATTGTGGATATTTATTTTAATAATTCAATAAAACTTTGAATGATTTTATTATGCGTTCTTTTTGACTCTACTAGACATACTAAATCTTTTTCTTCCATTTTAAAATTAGTTTTTAATTCAATTAATTCCTTATTATCTAATTCTTTTTGTACGTATTCACGTACTACTAGACCAATACCTAAATCACCTTGAACACATTCTTCAATAATTAAGTCATTACCAATTTCCATTAATGGATGAATAACAATATTATTCTTTAAACAAAATTGATTAAAGTTTTTTCTATTGCTGGCATTAAAAGGTAATAGAACTAGTGGCAATGAACCAAGATTCTTTTTTGTAACAACTTTATCTTTATATTCACTATTTTTACTAACAACAAAAATATCATGTAATTTTTTAATTTTATAAACTTCATAATTATCAGGAATATTATTTGGTAGGTGAGTAAATACAATATCTACTAATCCTAATTGTGCTCTTTTAATTAATTCTTCTGTAACAACTGTATGAACAATAACATTAATATTAGGATATAATCTATGGAACTCTTTAATAAAAGGCATTAAATATCTTTGAGTAATAGTATTACCAGCACCTATATTAATTGTACCTTTTTCCATATTGTTTAAACTGTTAAGATCATCCTCAGCAGACATTATTAATTCCATTGCTTGTTTAATCTTACTATAAAGTATTTCACCAGAATTATTAAGAGTAACTCCATTTTTATTTC
>JAFUFG010000060.1 GCA_017470045.1 Bacilli bacterium
AAAAGAAGCTGCAGTTGCAAAAGTTACACCAAAAGCTTATAAAAATATATTAAATTATTATAAAAACGCAGAACAATTAGAAAGAATCTGTAATAATTGTGGAATCACATCTTTGAAAGATCGTTACGGCAGTAATTTAGATTCATCAAAAGTAGAAAAATATAAGAAAAAAATAGCTACTTATTTAAAGAAAAAAATACAATCAACAGAAAAGAAAGCAGTAGTAGAACAACCAAAAGTAGCAGAAAAGCCAGCTAAAGTAAAAGAATCAGAACCAGTTGTTAAACCAATTCATAAACCAGTTGTGGTAAGTCAACCAAAAGAAGAAAAGAAAAGTACTGCTACAGATGATAGTAAGAAAAAGATTGAAGAAAAAATTAACAAATTATCAAAACAAGAAATAGAAAAGAAATTAACAGAACCTCCAAAAGAATATGGATACAATACTATTATTCAAAACTTAGTAAAAGACTTAGAGCCAAAGAAATATGATGGTGTTGGATACGAAATCTATAATTTGAAAGTAAAAGATAACTTTAAGAAAGAAATTAATACAGGAAATTATTTATATAATATTGCTCATGTTGTTCCTGCAATCGTGAAGTTACCATTCATTGGAATTCAAAAAATTGCGAATAGATTCTTATATCGTAAATCAGCAATCGATCGAATGAGCACTATTAAACAAAGATTAGAAGCATTACCAGAAAAAGATCTAGAGATTTTACTAAAAGAATATAAAAATCATGTTGAGACAGAAAAATATGGTTCTGGATTAAATATTCTAATCAATGAGAGATTAGAAAAATATACTAATGATAAAGTAGAAAAGATAAATAAACAAATTGAAAAGAATTACGAAGATTTATTTGATACTATGAACAAAGTACAATTAGCAGATAGTAAAGCAAGAGATAAATCTTTATCAGATGATGAACGTTACGAGTATATTTTAATGAAGAAAGCTTTATTAAAAGGAAAAGCACAACAAGTAAAGAGCGTACGTGATGATTACAATACCGCAAAAGACTTAATCTCAAACGGAATGGACGGATTTACAAAAGCAGCAAAAGATTCTGCGTTAAAGAATAGTTATGTAGGGTACTTCTTCACAAGAGAACGTAAATTAGATACAGAACTATTAGATCGTGAAGCAGCCTTAGAAAGAGCAGAAATGACTGCAATTGCAAGAGACGATGATGAGATGGCTTTAAGAGTATTCGTAGAACATGAAAAATTATTATGCAAAAATACAATGATTAAAAATAGTATTTTTGGAAAACGATCTGTAGGAAAGAAATATTACCAACCACTAGCAGAAAAACTAGAAGGAGTAAGAGTTCCTTTCTCTAAAAAGAAAAAAGTAACATACGGAAATTCTGCAATTGATACAGTAGAAAAGTATAGTGAAATTCAAAAGAAATTTATAAGATAAAAGGATTGGGTTACAATCCTTTTTTCTTTACTTTAAAATCGATTCCTCTTATAATATTATTATAGAGGAGTGTATAGAGAATGAAGAAAACACTAACACTAAGCTTAGGAAAAGCAATTCTATTTGGAACCATTATTAATATCATTGTAAGCGGTGTTATATCTACTTATTCATTTGATATAATTAATGCCTTCGGAGAAGAACCAATTGCTGCAACAAGAGGTAATGTTATGGTAACTATTTTTCCTGCTAGTTTTATTATTCTAACATCAGTATTAATTGCCTATACATTCTTATCCATAGTACCAAAGAAAAAAGAAGATTAATGGGGTGGTAATATGACCGAATCCAATATATTATTATTTTTATCGGTCTTACCAGTATTTTTATTAGGGTACTTCATTTACAACAAAGATCGAAATAAAGAACCACTTGGAATAATTGCAAAATTATTTGTAGGTGGAGTTTTATCTTGTATTGTCACACTATTAGTATCCGCATTACTTTATACGTTAGTTCCGTTTTTTGGGACAGAAACAAATAAGTTAAATTTACTGGAATTGTTTATTCAAGTATTTGTCGGTGTAGCCATGATAGAAGAAACAAGTAAATGGCTGTTTCTATATCTATTCTCCTATCACGATGATGAGTTTGATGAATTGTATGATATGATTGTATATGGAGCATTTGTTGCATTAGGATTTGCTTGTATTGAAAATATAATGTATGTATTAGATGGAGGAATAACAACTGGAATCTTAAGAGCACTATGTGCAGTACCAGGACATGCATTTGATGGCGTATTTATGGGATACTACTTGGGCTTAGCAAAAATCTCAGAAATGAATAATCGCGAAGACTTAAAAAGAAAAAATATATTATTTAGTTTACTAGTACCGATGATATTACACGCAATCTATGATTATTGCGCATTATCTGGTAGAACAATACTAATTATTATATTCTTTATATTTGTCATTATTTTATATGTTATTGCGATTAAAAAAATTAATAAGACAGCTAAGATTACTCGAAAAATAAAATATAAAAATACTTTTTGCCCAGTATGTGGTAGAAAAGCAGAATCAGAATATTGCCCAATTTGCGGACATAAGAATGACTAGAAGTAGTCATTTTTTATTGACAGAATAAATTAGATTGTATACAATTTAATTAGAAGGAGAAAGATTATGAAATTATACGATATTGTTGTAAAAAATAGAAAGAATGAAGATGTTTCATTAAAAGATTATGAAGGAAAAATATTAATTATTGTAAATACTGCTACTGGATGCGGATTTACTCCACAATATAAAGCATTAGAAGAATTATATGAAAAGTATCATGAGAAAGGATTAGAAGTATTAGATTTTCCATGTAATCAATTTGGTCATCAAGCTCCAGGGGAAGATGATGAAATCCATGAATTTTGTACTGCAAAATATCAAACTCAATTTGATCAATTAAAGAAAGTAGAAGTAAATGGAGAAAATGAATCTCCTGTATTTACTTATCTTAAAGAAAGTGGAGCAAAAGAAATTGTCAATAGTTTAAAACATAAAATGACAATGAAAGGAATTGAAAAAATCAGTTCTACTT
>JAFUFG010000061.1 GCA_017470045.1 Bacilli bacterium
AGTATTAAAAGAGGTTAGTTTTGAGATTAAAACAGGAGAACATGTCGCTTTAATCGGACAAAATGGTTCTGGAAAAACAACAATTTTAAAGCTAATTTCAAAAGTAGAAAATCCAACTTCTGGAGACATCTTTATTCGAAAAGATGCAACGATAGGAGTTCTAGAACAAAAACCAAAAGTAGAATGGTTTGAATTTCAAGTAGAAGAAATCTTATATAGTTCTTTTAAAAAGATTAATGAATTACAAGAAAAACTAAAACAAGAAGAAGTAAAATTAAGTACAACAGAAGGAGATGCACTAGATCGAGCAATCAATCGTTATACAAAATTACAAGAAGAATTTATGAATATGGGAGGTTATGAAGTAACTTCCAAAGTAGAAAAGATCGTTGCAGGATTTAATGTAAATCATCTTGTGGATAAAAAATATAAAGATTTATCTGGAGGAGAAAAAACAATTATTAATCTCATTCATATCTTATTACAAGAACCAGATATTTTATTATTAGATGAACCAACAAACCACTTAGATATTAATATGTTAGAGTGGTTAGAAAACTTTATTAATAATTATAAGAAAACAGTATTAATCGTATCTCACGATCGCTATTTCTTAGATAAAGTAGCGAATAAAGTAATATTAATTAATAATGGAAAAGAAGAAATTTTCCATGGAAATTATTCGTACTATTTAGAAGAAAATGAAAATCGTACGATGAAAGAATTTAAAGATTATAAGAATCAACAAAAACAAATTGAAGCAATGAAAAAAGCAATTAAACGATTAAGAGAATTTGGTAGACTTGCATTCCCATGTGGAGAAATGTTCTTTAAAAGAGCAGCTTCCATTGAGAAAAGATTAGAGAAAATGGATGTCTTAGATAAACCAGTTCAAGATAAAAAGATACCACTAAACTTTGATGTTGATAAAAGAAGTGGAAATGATATTATTGAATTCCGTAAATTTAATATGTCGATTGGAGAAAAAGAATTACTTCATAATGCCAATCTATTTATTCAGTTCCAAGAACATGTTTGTATTATGGGACCAAATGGATCTGGTAAATCCACTTTAATCAAAGAAATCTTAAAAGGAAATCCAAGTATTAAAATAGGAAGTAATATTAATATTGGCTATATTCCTCAAGAGATAATCTTTGAAGATGAAAATATAACTGTATTAGACGAAGCAAAGAAATATTTCTATGGACCAGAAGAGAATCTTAGAAGTGCATTATTCAAGTTCTTATTCTATGGAGAAGGAGTATTTATCCGATTAAATAAATTATCCGGAGGAGAACGAATCCGTCTAAAATTATTCTGCCTAATGCAAAAGAATAATAACTTATTAATATTAGATGAACCAACAAACCATATTGATATTAGTACGAAAGAAATATTAGAAGAAGCATTAAATTCTTATAATGGTACAATTCTAATGGTATCCCATGACCGTTACTTTATTAATAAAGTAGCTACAAGAATTGTTTACCTAGAAGACAAACAATTAGTAAGTTATGTAGGAAACTATGATGATTATAAAGATACAATAAAAAGACAAAATAAAATATCCACAAAATAATGTGGATATTTTATTTCATTCGCTTCTCAATACATTCGACAAAGAAATACATGATATAAGATAAAAAACATAAGATACATACACTTGTAATAACCAAACTAATATGAAATACCGAAGATCCATAATTAATTAAATAACCAAGTCCTTTTTTCGATACTAATAGTTCTCCCATAATGACTCCGATATAATTCATAGAAATATTTACTTTTAAGGCACTTATAATATTCTTAATATTCGAAGGAAAGATAACATATCGATATATTCCGAATCTACCACATCCGAAACTCTTCATAAGAGTAACATAATGTTCAGGAGTAGTAGAAAATGATTGATAGATATTTATCGTAGTAACAAAGATACTAATTAAGATTCCCATAAGAATAATGGAATTAGTACCAGCACCAGCCCATATAATAATAAGTGGACCTAAAGATACTTTTGGTAAAGAATTTAATACCGTTAAATAAGGATCTAATATTTTATGAGTAATAGGAAAACACCACATAATACTAGCTAAGAATAAACTAATCGTAAAAGATAATCCAAAAGAAATTAAGATTTCGAATAATGTTATTCCGACATGTTCTATTAAACTACCATCCTTCATCAAAGAATAAGTACAACGTAATACTTCAGTAGGGCAAGTAGTTAAAAAGGTATTAATAATTCCTATCCTAGCAAGAATCTCCCATCCTAGAAGAAAGACAATTAAGATTAAAAGTC
>JAFUFG010000002.1 GCA_017470045.1 Bacilli bacterium
CAACAAATACATCACAGATTGCTAGCGCTGTAGTAGACTTATCTACAGTAGCAGCTGCTGCTTATGTAGATGAAAATGATGCTAACTTATTGGGTGCTGTAAAGAGATATTTCCAGCAAGATATGTTAGGATCTCTATTCCCTCCTGGTACTATGGAGAAAATTGTTAATAAAGCAAAGATAGAAATATCTTCGACACCTACCGAAGAACAATAAAAAATAATACCAGTAGACCATATGGTCTACTGGTATTTCTAAACAAATCTAAATAGATATGTTTGGGAAGGTATATTTTTCAATTTCAATTTAAAACGATAATTAGTGTATAGGTATACACTAATCATTAGATTTATAGTTCTCTAAGCCAAATAATAGTATATCCCATACTTTTTTATCATTAGTACCACGTCTTAAATACTCTTGATATAAGTATTTAATATCGTATTGACGGGATAAAGCAGTAGCATTTAATAATACATTTCTATTCATTCTTTTCTCATAATCTTTTTGAGACTCATTTTCCATCTTATTATAAATAGAATGAAGTATCTCATGATAAATTAAAAGTATAATCCAGGTTTGCTGTGCTTTCATAGTTTCTAACATACTTACAGCAAACTCTATACTTTGAATAAAGAAAGTAATATGCCCATTTTCATTTATAGCTGCTTGCTCTTGTATCCCTGTCTTAGTATCTAACATAAAACTCTTTATAATAAACTCATGATACTCATGTAACTTATTTAAAATATCATCAAAGTTTTCTTCGATGAATTTTTCTACATTAAATTTTACTGGAAACTTTTGCATATTAATTATCCTTTCAAGACAAATAAAGTAGAGTGGAGTCATATGACTCCACTCTATATTTTATGTATTTTGTGCGTCTAATGCTTTTAGATATTCAAATTCTTTATACTCATCAATATAACCATTGGGAATACTAGATTCAATTATTTTAACTTCTTCTTTATCTGCACAATGAAACGAATACTTATTATTAAAATCTTTGATATTAGAATATGATTTGTAAAATGCTCTAATAACATTTCCCAAACAATCAGAATCAACAACTAATGGAATAAGACATCTATATGTTTCAGAGTCTTTATCTTTAGTATCAAGATTGAATACTCTACGAATAGTATCACTTTCCATTCTAGTATGATCTATATTGAATCTGATAATCTTCATTTTCTTTAATATTCCTCCTTAGAATATAATCAAGTCAAAGATATAATATATAATTATTTATAAATTTCCACCCATTTATTTAAAGCGTCAATCATATTACAAGAATAATCTTTAAGAGGATCATTTAATCCACCATTAATAATACATGCGATAATAGTTCTAAAGCATTCTGCTTCTTCATCTGTAAGAGTCTTCTGCACTTCTTCTATAGCATCAAATATAATCTGCATTTCAGATGGATCTAATTTGGCAGAAGAAATAGGGCAAGAAGCACAATCTCGATAAACATCTAATTTACTAACAGCTTTCTCAGCATACCATAATGCTTTTTCAATATCTTGTTTACCATTCTTATTATGAGATCTCCAAGTATATTTAATAACTACAAATAAACAACCAGCAATAATAGCATTATAATCTTTAATCATTAATTCAATAAAATCAATACATTCAACTTTACCCTGCCCTGCATAATGTTGAGGATGGTTTACATCATCAAAAACTTTTTTTTCGTCACTCATTAGTATTACCTCTTTCTTAAAAAATAAATATGGAAGAGAGCTCTAATGAGCTCTCTTCACTGAGTAAGGAGTGTTGTATCAGTCTCTAGATGGGATAGAAACTGAAGTTATGGGAATATAAGTAAAGCAGTCGATTGGTAAACTACTTTTACTTCATGTTATACATATATTAAATTTTAAAAATATTCTCATTAATTCTAGACTTTCTTACTCCAAAGTCTTGTTCTCCATTTTTAATATTCCTATGAACGTATATTGGAATATCGAGACTAGCAATCTTCCTACTCATAAATTTAACTTGGTCATTATTTACATTATTATCTGGATATACATGTATAACTATATTAGGAGATAGCTTCATTTTATTAATAATAGTATACACCGCATTAAAATAAGCTTTTCCTCCAGCAGCAATGTATATATTATCTTCTCTATTATTTCCTCTTAAGTTATATAGTATACTCAGAATATCAAATGGCCCTTCAGCTACATGAATATTTATTGGTTCAATAGATAATGTATTTACTATACTAGGTGCACAATAATATCTAGTCAACATAATATCATTTTCTTCATTAATAATAGGATATTTAATATATCTCTTTTTTAATGCAGGATACTTTAATTGTTTACCAGTAAAGTTTCTCATAGTAATAAAACTATTATCTAGGGATAAAAATCCAATAAAGTTTTCAGATAAAGCATGCATCTCTTCTATACTAAGATTAAATTTATTCACTCCATTATAGTACAGAAAATACTGTATATCAAATACAACTTTATCTTTTAAGGCTTGATTAATGGTTAATGATAACCCAAGTCTGTTATTAAGATACTCTAACTTAGTATTATCTAAAATAGTATTTTCTACACACCCAATAGTTGTGTAATTTTGTTTGATAAAATATTTATTAGTATTCTTACTAGTCTTACGATAATTATTAGCAAGAATATTTAATTCATATACTAATTCTTCGGCTTCTATATCATAATTTACTATCTCTAATAAAGTTTCTCCAGTAAGTATACCACCTCTTTCACAAAGAAAACAATGATATTTAGGAGGAGACTGATAGGTATCTGTGTCATATTGTGTTTGTAACCCTACATAAAAATGAGCATCTCTTAAATCTTTTTGAGAATCTCCACAGAATGGGCATCTAAATACAACTTCTCTCCCATTAGATGCTAGATGAGCCCTCGGCATCTTTTTCTTCAGATACTCTCTTAGTTTTATTTTGTCTAGCATTTTCTCTTTCCATTTCATCAGTCATTATTAATTCTACAATATTTTTAACAGCCATTAATTTATCCATTATCAGTTCAACTGTATTAGATTTAAATGATAATGCATCTAACATAGCTAATTGAGAAGTACCAGATCCATGAGACATTATATATGCCATTGCAAATAGTATTTGATTATACAGTATGTCTATACATCTGTTACCCATTTCTGGATCATGTTCCATACTACCAATATATCCTCTAATACCATATTCAGTATCTTTTAAAAATTGTAATTGTTCTTCTTCTGTAACATCTCCTTTAGAGATAAAATCTTCTACATACTTCTGTTGCTTCTCTCCTCCAAATAAAGCTAAGAATGTAATACGACCCTTAATGTCGGTCGCAATATTTTCAAAATATTCGTCAGATCCTTTTACTGAAGGTAATTTAGATTCAAACATTTTCTTTCTCCATATCTGTTACTATTTTTTCTAAACTAAAAATATCTCCAATTTTCTGATAGTAATACTTATTTCCACAATGTGTGCATTCATAAGTATTATTAGATATATTAAATTCATGCCCTCCGCATGTAGGGCATTCTTTCAAAATAATAACTTTATTTTCATTTAATCTTTCATCTATATATTCAAGTAATTTATGATGATAATGTGCTAATCCTTCCATAGTTAATACTTTCATAATTACCACCTTTCATTAATATAGTATATAAGTATAAATAAAATTGTATGGGTAGCAATACGCTACCCATATTTTAGATTAATAATATAAACTGTAATACTTCTTCTACAATCAATTCAGGACTAGACTGAGTTTTAATAGGAATTCCATTTAAACTCATATCGTAATAGTCTATATTAGTAAATGAAGAAGAAAGTATTTGTGAAATAATCTTAAATATAATTTCTTCTTGAATTTTATTATTGTTATACTTCTCTATTACTTTTGGAAAGAGCTCGCTAATCTCCATTCTCTGTAAAATCTTCTTGTTCACAGTTTTTCTAGAGATCAATCTATCAATCTTTCCACCAATAATAAATGGAAGTAAACGTTGACCTTCTGAAAGCAGATATCTCTTTGCTGCAATCATTAAAGTTACATAATCATAGTAATTTAATAATTTAACTGCTTTAATATCTTTAAAGTCTTTCAAGAATAAATATGATACTAAATTAAACTGAAATGGATTTTTAATAGGCTTTCCATCTCTAGTGAGTTGATCCATATAGAAAGCAATCTCTGCTTCGTCAAAAGGACCATAGATAATTCGAATCTTTTCCATGGTATGTTTAAGATTAACATTGGATTGCAATACCATAGATTCATCAATCTTAGCAATATGAGATTCAAATTTATCAGCTTCGCTGTTGTTATCCTCATCTCTAATTGATGATGACACTTTAGTTAAATCAAATTCATATGGAGCTTCAATAACTTTATACTTCATTTCTCTCATAATAGCATCATAGTTAAAGCATATGATGTTTTTAGAGAAAGTGTATTTGGGTATAATCTGGCAAATAATATTTTCTTCAGTAGCCATACTATGTGTAATAGGATCTCTACTTCTAATATTCTGCATATCCCATAATACTTTATTATTACTAACATTCTTTGATACGTTGGTAGTAATAGTTTCATATAACTTTGCAGCTATATCTACATTATAATTATTCTTAATATCAATTAAAATGAGATCGAAGCATCTCATTAAGATATACTTAATTTGTGTATTAGAGTATCTTCTATCCCAGCACCAATGCATTATTAATGGAATAATGCAATTCTGAATAAACGAGATTTCCATTAATAATTCAGCATGCTCATCAGTATACTCTAAGCAAGGATTTTTGCTATTATTGTAGTTTAAATGGATATTATAATTATCCGTTACAAACTGCTTTACTTGTAAATGAAACACGGGTTGGCACTTATGGTCTATAATATACCGACATAAATCATTTACAAAATTCTCTTCATTATATTGAGAGATATAATCTATAGCAAATTTAATCTGAGCATAAGCAGCTACAAGATATCGATTTGTATCATAAAATTTTTCAAAATAATTTAAATACTGAGTGCAATGATCTCTAAATCCAATCGACACTTGACCATTGTCTTTAAGTTTGGTTGCACTATTATAACATCTTTTAGCAGATAAAATAAAAGTGCATATATCATCTTCCGGAGTAGATCCGGCAAAGAAATTAGATATGGAAGGACAACTTAAACAGTTCTTTCCATGTTGAAATACTTTATCATCTTCACTTTCAGGTTGCCAATCATCAACAGGGATAAATACTTTTGGTTGTACTATCTCTGCTATTTGAATTTTATTTTCCATAGTATAATTTACACTCCTTTAATAAAATTACACTTGGTAAAAAATAACGTTATAAAATATATTGAGAACCAATCAGTCTCAGATATATAGTATATAATTTATTTTGATTTTAACACTCGTTTTGTTCTAGCTACAGTTTGAGTTATTTTAGTCTTCTTTACATTTTGAACTTTAGCTGGTACTTTAGTACGCTTTACATGTTCACCCATAGTAGGATTAGCAGCAATCTTCTTAGCCTCGCGTTCCATTCTCTTTTTGTCTTGTTCAATCTTTTTAATTCGACGTACATCGTCTAATTTAGTATCAAAATCAGGAATCTGATTGGCTACAGAAGATTTATTTAATTCTTTAGCTGATTGCCATGCTACGTTATCTCTACTAAATAGCTTTCTTATCATTATAAAATAATAAGCAAAGTATAATGATTTTACATACCCAGTATCAGCTTTAGGATTACGAATTATAGGTTTCTCCGTCAATGCTTTATTGCTAAGCTTAGGTTTTAACCAATCAATTATCAACCCAGCTTTATTAAAAGCATAAGCATAAGTAAATAGAAAAGCAGGATCGTTTGAAAAGAACTTTACATTCATCTTATCTAAATCAGAGTCTACTAATAATTGAGCTTTATTAGGAGTAAACTCTAGTACCACGTCATAGTATAGATGAACTGTCTTTTCAGAAGGCATCTTAATGTAAATATAATACTTATTTTTATCTTTGTATAAGTTATACACGATAACAGAAGATTCTCTGATAAATACAGCATCAAATCTTCGTCTATAATCCTGCTTTACTAAATTAATCATACTATTAGTTGCAGAGCCCTTAATTAATCCAGGTCTATCTATATACTGTGCAAAAGTAATATCCAATTCTCATTTCCTCCTTTCATTAAATAATTTGTGAAAATAGAGTCTTCTCAGATATCTGAGAAGACTCAAAAGTATTAAGATGTTAAAATAAATTTAAATTTTAATATGTATACGTATTCTGTACAGGGCTTGCAACCATAGCTTGGTTTGTCTTAAACATGAGTCCTACAATTCTAGATACTGCTTCCAAAATTACTTCATCGGCTTTAGCAGAAGTAAGTACTTTACCATCCCATCGTTCAGTTCTGAGATTGAATGGGCATTGGGATAATCCAGACCCAACAATAAGTTTTTCAATTTCCATATGGTCATCTTTAGTATAATACTTATAAATACGTAAATACAATTCAAGATAAGCATTATGAAGAATATTAACTACGATAAATTTAACTGTATCCGTATCTTCTTCGTCAAATTCTTTAATCATTTCATCTAATGTATAAAGAACGTTGAAATTAGACCCATTAGCAACTCCATTTTCAGCAGCAGATCTGCAATTTAATACAGCATCTTCTACAGCATCAATAAGAGCATTTCTATCTGTATGAGAAATACCAGCAATATAATAATCCACCATATTACATTCTAGAGATCTAATACGTCTCTTAAGAAGATTAATCTTAGTCAGTTCTTCTTTTGTTTCTTCATATTTATGTAATTCAGCAGTAAGCTGTTCTACTAATGCAGTATAAGTATCACTATAAGTACCATCTTCATTATACATCTTAGCAGGTCTCAGTACTTTAGTCATAGTAGCATCAGCAGTAATCATTTCAGCTGTACCAGCAAAGTTTTTAATTGTTTCAGGAGTAGGAGCTAATCCTTTTTTAATATCCATTTTCTGGATTTCAGGATCAATATACTTCTTAATAGTTTTTGCTCCAGACAATGTAGCAAGATCGTATAACTGATAAAGCTTACTGATATTAGTAATCATTAACAGAGGTGGGCGATTAGCAGGATTAACACTATTTAAGTATTGGAAAATATCGTCCATGCTGGATCTTACATCTTCACCAAATCTAGTACTAAAGATTACAGTAGGAACAAATTGACTTGGATCTTGTGCTCTCATAGCAGCAATAATATTATTCTGCACAATTACACTTAAGAATGCCATCATTTCCGGAGTATCAATGGCATCTTCAAAAATGTAAATCTCAGGTTTTCGAATTTCACAAGTAGAGTTCTTACTATTATTAATAAAGCAACTATTGAAGTATCCCTGGTCAAAGCTTACACCATCATAAGATTTAATCATATTAGAATCGGTATTAGACGGTTTTACTTCAATATATGCACCCATACCAAATTCTTTATAAATATCTCTAATCTGTTCAGCAATTACTTTATTTCCATCAGTAGCTGTGTAAGCGATATTATAAATATCATCCAAAGTAGTTTCTCTACCAAGTTCTTTAATACGTTTAGTAAGTTCAGGCACTACTTCATTTTCTAAACAATTAACCAATTCTTTTTCGGTAAATTTATCTGTGGCACTACATAACTCTTTAAATACTAAATTAGAAAGAATGACCGCACTAGTAGTACCATCACCTACTTTACGTACAGTACTTCTAGTAATATCTTGTAAATCATCTACAATAGACATTTCAATTGGTTTATTAAATCTAATACACCCAAGAATTTTATGACCATCTTTGGTATACTCTGTCCTACCAATATGATCTTTTTCAGCATCCATTCTAATTTGAGTTGTACTTCCATCAGGACCATATGAATTAGCAAGTGTATCGCTAATTAATTCCATAGTTTCAGTCTGTACTTCTCTCAATACTTCTTTAGAAATAATATTACTAATAGCTTTAGATCTTACTTCTTTAACACTCATTCTTCATTATCCCCTTTCTCGGTTATAAGATCATTAAACATTGTATAGATTTGTGGTATAGATAGATCTTTATACGGATCTATCACGTTAATAATATTATTGTTTATTAATAGCAATATTTCTTTTTTAAAGAATCCCTCTTCAAAATTATACATACCATTTATCATGTATATTTTTTTCTTATGAATATTTATATATTTAATTATATCAGATACGTATTTAATGTAGAATGTATCGTACTCAGCTAAATTATGTTCTTGAATTATAGTATGTATTCCATGTTCCATTGCTTTATAACACAGATCAACTTGAGCATCAGTTTCACAGTTGATAGTTATATCTACTAATTTATCTGTCTTTAATAACATATTAAAATATCCATACAAATCATTGACTAGACATTTTTCTAATAACTCTTGTTCATGATTTTTAATAATATCATTATAAATATCATCTATAGAATCTTTATATTGATTAGATATACAAACAGATAATGGGTTATTAGTAGTTCTAAACAATAAAGCATTGCGTAAACAGCTTAAACTGGATATCTTTAGAACATCAGGATTTATCAAATTCAAGTTTTTAGCATGATTAGCGATATACTGTACAGCTGCTATCTCTAAATCAAATATAACTTGAAAGTCTATCAAAATATGATTAGTTTCTTTAGCGTTTGTGTCTAATGGTGCATATTGTTTATCTTCATCCATAATAACTCCTAATAAAAAATAAACGGGGTATGCACCCCGTTATTATTTATCTAAGATTTGTAGGCATTATACCTCCAACACGCGTAATTATTTCTTTATAAATGAGCTTATCCAAAGAATCTGAATATGCTCTATTTTCAGTTTCAGCATATGCAAAGCTATTAGACATAGCTTGTACAAATGTCTGTAACTGATAAATGAGCAAGTCTAATTCATTATCTTTGTATGCAGCTCCACCACTATAGTCTATCTCCATAGTATTTTCATTAGTAATAGTACCATAGAGATAACCAGTCTTCAATTGATACGCACCTTGTCTTAAAATAGACTTCCGCTCTCCATCTGCAAATTGAACGATACGAATGATAGTTTCGTCAGTATTCAAATTAAAATTTCTTCCATTGTATACGCCAATAAATGCTTTACCAGAGTCTACAATTCTCTTATCCATTATACCAGTTTTATCATTCTTATAATTCACCAGTAAGTTTAATAAGAGATTGGCTTTGTTAAAGTTCAGATAAATACAGGAAGATAATTTATCATTCCAAGATACGGACCCATCATCATCTCGTACGAAATCAGTACAGATAGAGACTTTAAGAAATCCATTCCACATACTAAAGTTTAATTTAGATTTTACAACCGAATTATCGGATACATTTGTAAACATATATCCATAAGAATTCGGTTGAATCAAATTGGAATTTTTCTTATAATTACCTGCATCATTTAAAGACATTTCGACTACCTCCTTTTAATAATTAAATGTTTTCAAATGATTAAAAAAATAAATTTAATACTTCTCGGATAGCCTTTAACCAACTATCATTCATATAATATCTAATTGAAAAACATTTTAGTAGTCAAATTTATAGAAGGATATAAACAAGCAATATGAGATGCTCATTTATATATTGAGCAGTACATGGATAATGAATTAGAAGAAGAGGTTATGTTAGAAGCCGTATCTAAAACAAAAAAGAAAAGAAGTAGTCCATATGGACTACTTCTTTAATCTTTATGATATTGTAATACATCTTCAGCTAAACTGAAGAATTACCAATATTTTGTGGAATATAATTATTAACTTTCATGAGGTGGTTCTTTAGGCTCTTTCTTTTCTTTATTTAAAGAATACTTTCCTTGGTCTTGCATCGAATCAGGTATCTTGTCATTATCTGTATCTACAGCAAACCCAGCTATAAACGCTGCAGCTAATATTGTACTTTCACTAGCAGCAAGAGTAAATAATTTAATCATTTTATCTACAGACTTATCAACAATATCTGGTTTATCTGAGAATGCTTGAATTAATAAAATGATATATGAAGTAAAATATGGTAATACTATCATTAATACATAGATTGCTAATATAGCGATAAATGGACCTTTTAAAGATAACCCTAGATTTAATTTTTGTTTTTCAAACGCAACCAATGTAGCTGCTGCTTTAGTAATGTAATTAACCATTTATACAACCTCCTTTTATAGAGTTTATATAAATGTTATCCCAGAGACCGATATCGGTCTCTGGGGATTATTTATTAATCATCATAATCAATGTAAATAGTTTTAGGACTACGTAATTTCTGAGAAGACATTTCGGCTCTCAAAGCATCATATTTATTATACAGATCTTGTAACTTCTTTACAGTCTGAGGGGAGAGATTTTCTTCACTCATAATATAATCTTCTATTACAGACATACGGCTATTTACTTTATGAATTAATCCTAATACAGTTCCTCTGTCACCATCACAATTTAAAAATTCAAATCGGATTTCATATAAGTCATCTGCATAGGCTTTTATACCATTACGTTTAAAGGAATCAAATGCATCGCTAACTACTTTCTTTTTCTGGTCAATAAAAGAAGAAACAGATTCTTTTATGATAGAAAGATCATCTATCTTATTCAGTCTACCAATAAGGTTTTCCATTTCAATTTTTACATAATTAGAACCAGTGATCTCGATACCTTTTTGTAAACTATGGATAGCCATAATACGATACTTAAGAATATCTCTATATAATCTTAATACCCAAGTTAATACTGTAGACGGTTTGTAATTAAAAGTTGCTACCCAGATACCCACATTATTCTTAACTTTATTTAATCCACTAATAATAAATTCTTCTAATGTATAAGCATTATCTATATCAGCAGGTTTAGTATAGTCATTATAGAATAATGATACAGATTTACGCATAGCATCTTTAATACCATAACCAAGTAATTCTACGTAAGAGATATAATCGGAAATCTTCATATTCTCTCCATTTTCGTACAGATATTTATCAATCATAGTCCGTACTCTTCTAGCAGGAGAATCGTTAGATACCAACATACCAACTTCATGAATTAAAATAGATTCAATTTCATCATAAGTCAGACCAAAGAAATCTCCAAACATACGACTATCAATCTCTACTTTATACTCAGTAACTTGATAAGATTTATCAGAGATAGTAATATCCATTATCTGCTGAGCATTCATAATAGGCATTACTACAATACCAAAGAACTGCTTATCAGTATTATTAGTAATCTCTACTTTTTTACATTTCGAATCAGAAAAAATTACATTCAAACTATCTGCTACATCATCTAACGCTTTAATATTATTCTGATCGGCTTTCAGTCTAATGATATCTCCTTTTAAATTACTAATAGCATTGAATGCTACTTCTTTATCCAATTTAAACTTCCTCCTTTCTTAATTAATAAGAAGACTACCAGGATCTAGTCCTGGTAGTCTAATTCAATTAGGAGTAGATTATTTTACGGTTACCGGCGGTACTTTTACATGACCTTCAGTCGGGCTACCAACTTCAGTATCAATTACACCGTTAACTTCGGAGCTGTACTGTTCAGTATTAGCAGTGAAGTCGTTCATAGCATTTTCACCAATATAATCCTTTTCATTCTGCAGCTGAATGTTCTCACGCAGGCCAGACGGATTCAGGATACGGATACGACCCTGTACAGGCTGATAGCTCAGGAAGTACCAACGTTCGAAGCAGGTCATAGCCGGCAGTTCATACTGCTCATGATCACGGATTTCAGAGCTGATGTACATCTGATAATCAATGATCTTATAGGTAATACGCATGGAGTTACGCGGAATCAACAGAACAATCAGATTGTTGTTGTTACGCATCTTCTGAGTGCTTACAAAGTTATAAACACGTTTTTCAGAAGTAACAATCGTACGAGTGAAGTCCAGTTCAACAGGACCGATGTTGGAAGGAGTCTGATAAGTAAACTGCTGAGGAGTAATACGTTTGATCAGTTCAGGACGACCAAATACAGCAATCGTCATGTTCTCATCATTCAGTACATTCAGCATACGAGTTACATACATATCCAGCTGATCCATGAACATAGCACGACGCCATTCAGTTGGAGTGTTGTTATAGTTCAGAGGAGGAGTCCAATCCAGAGCACCAGCAACTTTGTTAGTAGCAGGCATAGTCAGGAAGGAGTTATCCAGATCTTTGTGGATAGAATCATCTTTCCAGTGTAACAGTACCAGACGCATCATGCTCATCAGTTTAGTAACCTGATTTACATCATACAGAGCCTGAATGTCTTTTACTTCTTCCGGAGTAATCGGGCAGGTGATGTGCGGAGCTTCCGGAATTTCATAGAAATCAGTGGTTGCAGACCATTTAACTTTTACAGTCGGGAATGCAGCAGAGCTTACATCCAGAACAGCATTAACTTTAACACCATTCAGTTGTACATTAGTAGAAGCAGTGCCATCTTCCAGTAAAGGAACACCAGCCATCAGAGTGATCTTGTTGTCTTCGATGGAACCCATCATATTGATATAAACAGTTTCGCTGTCAGTTGCGGAAATAGGAACGTTCAGGGCAATACGTTTGTTCAGGATACGGCTATTGGGGCCATAGCTGGGAACAAATTTGCCATCAATATTGAATACCAGAGTAGCAGTACCAGCTGCAGTAGCTTCGCTTTCAACACCGTCAGCGTCAGCAACAGTATCGCCAACTTCAGCATAACCAGTTACCAGTACTTTATTAACATAGGTCTTCATAGACAGGTCAACATTCCGACCATTAGCAATGATACCAGGAGTTACAAAGTAATCAGTAACAATGTTTCCAGTAGGTTTATTGAAATCTGCAGCTTTAATCATGAATTCATTAACAGGAATGGATTCATCAACAGCAGCACGAATCTTATTCTGTTCAGCGAACAGGTCAATTACGTTGCCTTTAATATCAACCAGGTTACGAACTTCCATAGTCAGAGTGAACTTAGGTCCTTTAGCAACGTCTTTAGGCATAACCTGATCAAATACAGCGTTCATCAGAATGTTTTTGTGCATGGGCAGAGCCATACCAATTACAGGATTGTATTCACCCAGAGCAGTGGCTTCCTGCATGATCTGATTAGCGTCATTTTCAAACAGGGTTTCCATATTATCCATATGCTCACGCAGTGCACTCGGATTCTGGAATTTAGGATCTTTCGGATCATAAGAATTTTCTACAAAGAATTTCTTCATTTCACCTTTAGTGAACTGATCTTTCATGAAACGACCAGGATCACCAAAAATGTCTAAACCAGATTCCTGGTGTGCGGAACGAGCCGTATCGACAAACTGTTCTGCCAGCGCATGCATAGGATCCTGTGCATAGCCGCGCAGATCAAGCTTTTGTTCAATCGAGCTTAAAACAGCCATTTGTATAATCCTCCTTATATATAATCTATCACCTCATTATTTGGAGACAAATAGATTATTTTTTAAAGTTAAGTACGAACGATAATATTTAAACTTCCTCACATCTATTTCTTATCATCAGTAGCACTTCGCTTAGCACTTATTTTTTCTATAATTTTAACAGTCATAGCATATATTGCTATGAAGCGTTGCAAAGTAATCTGATTTTCTACAAGACTCTTCGTGTTAAAAGTATCTACAATAGAATCTTTTAACATCGTCTTCAATTCTGATAAAGTCATAGTTACAAAATTAATTGCTTCTATATTATCAGAACTTTTGTTAATCACACTCAATCTCTCTAGTGTTTCAGTAATATCGTTAAATAAATCAATAAAAGACTGTTTAACAGTAGCAGTCTTTATTTTGATTTGTTCAGGAGAGAGATTAGAAAAGACATCATTCTGTAGATTTTGCATTTCATCTCCAGAAGAGTCCCCAGTATCATCAGTCTCTTCAGCATCTGCATCAGAATCTTCACCTTCTTCTCCACCCTCGGTATCGTCGGCATCCCCTCCGTCAACATCTTGGGTATAATCATTAGGCGCGTCATCATCTTCATCAGCATTCGGATCTTGATCATCTGATGTGGTATTTTCAGTATCACCTGAAGGTGAATCTTCAGGCTTTACATTACTGTTGTTATTATTAGCATCTGAATTGTCGATATCTGATGTATAATCATTAGGTTGATCATCTGTATCATCGCCAGTACCAGGATCAGGTGCTGTTTGTTGATCTGGTGGAGTATTATCTGCAGGTGCTGGTTCAGGATTAGGATTATTTTCTCCACCTTCATCGTCATTAGGAATATCTGTTGAATAATCGTTAGGAGGAGCATCGTCTCCTTCTTCTGTAGTATCATCATTAGTAACAGGTTGATTTTCATTTGGATCTGGAGCAGGTTGCTGTTCTCCTCCATCATCAGCCGATGGTTCTTGATCTGTATTTGCCGGTTCTTCGTCATTAGTTTCATCTGCATCATCATCTGAGACTTGATTCATATCATCCAAATCACTATTATAGTCATTAGGTTCTTCATCATCGTCTTCAGTTTCAGTAGGTTCATCTTCTAATTCAGTAGGAGCATTAGCAGTAACATCTTCTTCATCTTGATCTTCTACTCCATCCCCATCGTCATCATCATCGATTTCATTCATATCATCTAAATCAGCTGTATAGTCATTAGGAACATCATCATCGTCTTCTTCATCGTCATCATCTGCTTCTAAGAAAAATCGTTTATATATTTTATAATTATCCATTACAGCTTCATTGACTGCTTTGTATACAGCTGAATCTTCAGATACTTTGACATTAAACTTTTTTGCTGCAGAAAGAATAGCTTTTGCTAATTTAGTTCTCTTTTCTTTAGGGCAATATTTAAAATAAGCAATTGCTGATCTAACATGGTTAGCATCATTTAGCGGGTACTTTCTTTCTTCTGGTAATCCAAATGTTTTTTCTTTCATTCTATCCCTAGACTTAGTAGACAATTTTTCTTCATTAATAATCATATTGCCCACCTCCTAGTCTTTGAGAGTAATACGAGAACCAGTTTCATCAGTCTTATCTTTCATAACTAAAGATTTATTCCATCTTAAATCATTATTCATAGACATCTTTGAATACTGTGTAAGCATCTTCTTCTTTAAGACTCTTAATTTCCGTTCTTTATCGTATTCTTTATCATCAACTGCGTCTTGAATACGTCTATCTATCATTTCAATTTCTACTTCTAATTCATCTATAACGGCTTGTCTTTCTTCTTTAGTAGCATTCTTAGCGGTAACAAATTTTACAATCATAAGAATCAACCCAAACCAAGGATTGATTACAAAGAGAGCTCCTGCTTGTAAAATAGTCTTTAAACAACTACTAGCAGAAGGAAGCATGTTTCCTTTAACTACTTGAAGTCTGGCTTCAGCTTTAGCCTCTTTTTCGTTATAATGATCAAAAGTTTCAGCCATACGATTAATAGTATTGCAAATCTCTTTCTGAGTATCTGTTAATTTATTCCATCCTTCTTTAACTTTATCCAATGCAAGACGAGCATAATTAATAATCTTCATTTCATGAACAGGATCTAACTTTAATACTTCTTTTGTAGTCTCAGCTACAATAAAAGCATTAATGTTGTTAGATACTATTTCGTCTATGGTGTCGTGAATATTACCCATAGTATAATCTGGAATAATAGTAGTATCTTCTTTTAATACTTCCGGAGTATTTTCAATTTTATCAATCTTACGAATAAGGTTAGAGATATTACCCATAGCATTAATAGTCTGAACATTATCTCCAGTAATATTATAATTTTCAGAAATTGATTTATAAGATTCTTGAAGTCTAGATTTTAATTGCGGCATATTAAAGTAATCAGGAAGTACGTCTAATACTTTATCGATATAATCAGTAGCTTCTTGGTTAATAATAATAGAAGGGTCGGTAATTATGTCTACAAAATCTTTAGCTTCATTCTTAGATAAATGATTTACTTTATCTTTAATAAAATCGAAGGTAACTTTATTTTTAATTTCATACATAGAAGGATTTCCAGGATGAGAGAACGCAGTATCATCATTTCTGTCTTCTACAATTTTATCATTCATACTGTTCTTTTTTAGTTTAAGATAATACAGATCAGAATATAATGTTTGTAAAAGTTTATCTATTTCAATAACTACTTTTGTATATCTATCAACAAATGCTTTATCTGTACTATCAGTATAAATAGCAATAGGCTTTAAACAAATAGAGAATGTATGAATTTGGCTAATAAAATCTTCTAATCTGAAAATCTTTTCACTGAGAGCGATATCATTATAATCTTTATTTACATGATTGATAATAATATTATATAACGCTTTAGATACCGAAAGATTAAATTTTTCAAATTTATCTGTAAAGATGGCATAGAAGTAAATGATATAGAAGCAAATAAACTTCATATCGTACCCAGACATATTTTTATTTAATTCTTTAAATAAATCTTTCATTCCAGATTCGGTATTAATAGACCCAGACTTCTGGGCATTAATAAATATCTGTTTTACATTATTATTATTATTCGTTGAATCTTTAAGAATGGTATCTAGGTATACATTACCATAGTATAATAATCCATTGCTAATGAAAAATGAAGAATTGTATAATTTATTAGCAGCAGCTTTAAGCACTTTATCTACCACATCTGTAGGAATTCCATCAGAAGTATAAGTGCCAAGTATGTAAGTAAATACACCTGGAATTATATTTTTTAAAGTATTATATCTGTTATCTTCATCGTCCCAATTTGCTACATGCTTATATTCACTATCTATAATATAAGCAATCTCTTCACACATGAGATTAATCTTATCAGGTAATTCCAGATTATAAGTGTCTAATTTTCTACACATAGAAAAAATAAATGGAGTAAAGCACCCAAGATTTCTTCTATTAGTATGGAAGAATAATTTGTTAATTAATTCTTTAATATTATAACGTTTAGAGATTATCTCATGATTCTTTTTCATACGTTTGGTATCTACAACCATTCTAGCAAACATTTCTAACTGCTTAGTTTTTTCCATAGAAAGTTCAGGACCAATTGAGTATCTATTTAAATTAAACATAGAATTCAAATCAAATACAGTAATCTTACTATTTTCTATTACTTCTGCAAATATTTCTTTAATCAAATCTCTAAGATAATTTACCCCGCCGGATTTATTAAGATATGGATCTCTATCTACAGATACCATAATATCAACAAAATTAGTCAAAATATCTTTAGGACTGCTATCTTTACAATTATTTTTCCAATTTCTACATATATCTACGTAGTTTTGAATTACTTTAGATTGGTCTGTTGCTAAATCATAATAATTGCGCTCTGAATTATCAATCATGTGATTTAACCTCCTTATTTTAATCTAAATATGCACGATTATTATAAAGTTCACTCTATTCAAAGAGTAAAAAAGAAAATAATTCCCGGCTACCAATATTGGTAGCCGGTATTAATATTTTAATTTGCTTGACATCTAAAAACGTCTCTAATAAATTTATCAGAAGTAGAAAGTAAATCATCAATTAATTTATTTTCTTCACCAATAAGTTTTCTATACGCATAGTTCAATCTTTTTTCTGGAATATCATCATATGGATAATCTTTCCAAAAATCTTTAAATTTAGATATTGAAGAGAATTCATTGTCTTTTTCTTCATATACAAATTCTACTATAATAGAATCAAAGAATAGTAAAAGATTAATAAATTGATGATGGATTAGATATTGATTAAATAAACAATTTTCTCCACCAATAAACGCATCCACCTTAGAAAATTTAGATGCATTTGCTTTAGCCTCTTCATTATCATATAATAGATGTAATTGATTGATTGGAAACATATAATCATTTACAAGAGCCATTTGTTTAGAACCACTATTAAATATCATATAAGATATCGCTCTCATAGTAATAGTATATATGAGTTTAATAGCATTATCAAATCTGCAATATTCTATATTAGGATCTATTTTCATTAATGTTTGAAGTTCTTCTTCTCCAATATTTTTAAAATTATCCATTATCATGGATACCATAAACGATATTAGTTCTATAAAATTATTATCATTTTCAAGATAATAATCAAGTTGTTGATTTTGATCTTCAAATGATAATCCAATTACATTACAAACATCTGCAAAATCATCTAATGTAAACAAATCTTTATGGTTATACATAGAAATCAAAACCATAATTTGCTGTACATTTTCGTTATGAATTACCAAAGGAAGAGCTCCATCAAAATTATATCTATCACCTTTTTCATCTATAGCAGTTAATACAATACATGTACCAGTAAGTCTTATATCGCTATTAGATATTTGGTTGTACAATACTTTAGGAATAAATATAGTTTTTTCATTCATATAGATTTTTCCTCCAAGGTTATTAGTAAGTGTAGATATAATATCTAACCATTTACTAGTTTACCAATTGGGTTATCCAGAATAGGTTTTCTAGGTTCAATGTCTTCTTCAATTTTAGCCCCTTTAGCAGATAAACCATAAGGGGTTACTTCTACATCATACACGAACCCACATTCAGGGCATACTATTTTAAATTCTGTCTTACTATCAGTTTGACTAGTAATCCATCCAGATTCTGATAATCTATATGCAGAGTATTCTGATTTAAGCAACATAACTTGGGCATTACACATAGGGCATATTCCAAATTTATTTAATGCTGCTATTTCAACTAACTTTTTACTCATAGTTAATCACCTATCCAAAGAAGATTTAGTATGTTTAATAGTACGAATATCACCTTCTATTAAAATACGAGAATCTGGATATCTAATATTATTACGATTAGTAATAATAGAAGTATAAACTTTCTTCGTACCATTAACAATTACTGTTCCAAATACAGGAGGGACACTTCCTCTTTCTTTTTCAATTCTCATAATCTCATCCATCTGAGATTGGGAGAAGATGAATACCCTGTGATAAATGTTGTCAACTACATTATTCATAATATAATAACCCACTTTCTTCTAAATTAATACGCTCACCAGTAACAGAGTCAATTGCGTTAGTAAGAATATCCTTTTCAATAGCACTCTTAGCTACTGTTTCACAAATATTAGCTAGCACATCTGATGATTGTTTCATTACACTAGTGTCGGTATTTTCACCAAGCATATTATTTCTAAACTCTACAACGTCCACTAAGTCTCTAGACTGTTTGTATTCGTTATAAAGTTTATTAAATTCTTTTTCCCAAGTAAGAGGTTCAGAATTATTAGAGAAATATCCATTATCATATACAGTAGCAAACGGTGTTAAGGAACCATTTACACCAGGATCAGATGGGCTACTTGCATCAGGATCTAATATACCCATATTAGAGATATCTAATAATCTAAACTGATCAGGAATTGATGAAGAAGATTCACCTATACCAGAAATACCTTTATATGTAAATTTCAATGGTAAGAATGCATCCATATCATTTACAATATTCTTGAATGTAACTAACTGAGATTTAATAATCTCATTAATCAAGAAATCAGGTTTAGTATAGATAACTCTCTTGATATCTTTCAAATCAGCTCTCTTACCTTTATTAGATAATCTATAAATACCGAGGGATAATTTATTAGCATAAATAGCAGCTATGTATTCTGCGTATCGAATCTTCTTGGTTGTAATATCCAGATTATCTTTTAACTTTAATAATCCAAATTCAAGTAAGATCCATGCTAAGATATGATAGATATCTTGTTTCCATTCCCAAGGTAAATGAAGTTGATTTCTGATATTCATATCTAATACAGATTCAATAGAAATTTGTACATTGTACCCTTTAGTCAGTCTATTAGACGAATTAAAGGAAGATCCTAATTTAGCAATCCAGAATTCAGTACCATACAAATAATCTATTGTAGTATCAGCTTCTATTGAATTGCAAATAGTATACACAATATGTTGAACTACTGGAGCAGTATCTAAGAAGTTCTTAGTTACGTTTACATAAATACCATTTGATCTCTTACCAAGGAAAGAATATGTATAATCATCAGATTGATCTTCTTGTGTAACTCTAATAAAGTTATGAAGATTAAATAACTTCAATCCTTCAAATAAACCATATTTAGCAAAGATATAGTTTACAGTAGGAACTGTTTTATTAAATGCATTACAATCGTATTCAGTCAGAGTGTGTTCTACTCCCTGAGTATCTTTTACAATGTAATCGTGTTTATATATACGAATAGGCTGTAAATTTGTTTTGAAAGTAACACAACTAGACTTCTGACCCTTAGTAGAACTATTATTATACGTACTAGCATCTACAATCTGATACATAGCTGAATAATAGTTCCCATTAAGATAGAAATAAAATTTATTTACAACTCTAGGAATCTGAATGATTACATCAGCATACCCTTCTTCATCTTTAATTGCAATATAATAATGCACAATTAGTAATTTAATATCAGAAGACTTAAGATCGATATAATCATACTTATTGTCTTCATCAGATTTTCTACCAGACTTACTAGTCTTAATAGATGCATTATACCAATTACGCATTGTTTCGGCAATCTCGCTATATTTATCTATAACATCAAACCCTACTACTTTAATAGTAAAGAATGAAGAGTTTTTATCTTCTGAATAAGTTGTTTGTAAAGATAATATAATCTGTTTTAATTGGTCGATGATTGCTTCATCAGACCGTTTAAATAGATTGGTGTTAAAATCATTTGAATATTTATCTACAAAATCATGAATAAATTGACGTTGGTTTATATACATATTTAATCCTCCTCAGTTAATAAAACATTATATGTTTTTCCACTAGGATTAACTGCATTGGCTTTATCTTTAATAATTAATTCCATCTCAATATCAAATGCATTAGCAACTCTCTTTGCTTTAAAGAAAGAGATATTATTGTTAGATGGTGATTTCATATGTCTTAAATCATTATTAAAATCGCTACCAGATGGGAACTTTTGTTTATAAGAATCCGCATCAATATGTTTTTCGTTAATGATACGTTTTAATGCTTTAAGCTCAGGAGCATCGTTATCATTAACGGGAATTATTAATTCATTTTTAATATTAGTCAGTCTAGAAGTCTCCATACTTTTAAGTTTATCGATCTTATCCATATAATCTTTCATACCAACTAATTTACCATTTCCAAAGTCGATTAATTTATCAGCTTTATACTTCTCTTTATCTTCATCAGTTTGAGGTGGAGTAAATTGTATTGCCGGTCCATTAGAATATACTGATACCATCTCAGGATGATATACTTTAGTAATCGGATATACATATCCATTAAATTCCACACAAGTATCATCAAATATAGGTGAATTTAAGTTTAGTAATTTTTCGTACTCTTCTACAGTAATGACTTCCATAGTCTTATCATTAAGAACTATTCTTTTAGATGATATACTCATTCCCTTTTTCTCCTTACGAAAAATTATATGTAAAGTAGAAGTCTAGTCATATGACTAGACTTCTACAATGTTTTCTAGTTTAATTGCGCAATTAAGCTACTGCTTCGGTATTGGCTACCGTATCATCTTCTTTAACAATCTGTTTAAGAGTTTCACTAGGAGTGAGACTCAGATCTACTTTACCAGTTGCAGGATCACTAATGATACCTTTAATGGTAAAGAAGTTTTCCAGAGACAAAACTGTATCTGGATCGATATTCAGATTTGTTTTAAAGAAGTCTACAATACAGTTAACCAGGATAACTAATACTTCATAAATGTAATTCTTGTTACTCTTAGTCTGAGTGTTCTTAAAGAACAAGTTATGTGCCTGTAAGCACTGAGCTTTGATAATATCCATCAAAGTAGGATCTGTTGCTTCTGTTACATTGGTACCATCAGGAAGAGACTTATCCCCAAAGAAATAAGATAAAGTATATCCATTAGCACCTTCATTAACCTGCTTTTCACACAGGGCTCCAAAGATTGTTGTACCTTTGTTATCTTTCAGTACTACCGCCTGAGGCTGATCGCCTTTAACGATAGACAGATATTTTGCAGAACCACTTAAGAATGATTCAAACAAATACGAGGACCACAAAGTGTCCCATCCAATTCCATGATCTTCTACTGTTTTCCACATTGTAGACAGTAAACCCCTGTTACTTAATTCCATTTAGACTTCCTCCTTTAAATTATAAATATAAATATTATATCGAGTCCGAATTCATTTAAACTCGGACTCAAATATATAATATACAGTTATTTTTAAGTTTACTTATTTATTATTTTTAATTTTGATTATATAGTCTTTAGCTTCATCGACTGTCATAATATAGTGCTCAGTCTTTACATTATTCATCTGAGTGACTTTATTAGACGTAAATTGATGATGAGGAACTACTAAGATAAATGTATCTTTTGTAACAGTTTTATCACCATCGGCATCAAATCCAATAGATCTAAACTCATCAACTAATGCTTTATCTCTTACACCACTAAATCTTACTTTAGGGCCATTTGCCTTCATACCATAAGATACATCTAAATTCAAATTAGTGATAGTAATTAGATCATCCATCATTTCTTTACGTTCTTCAATGATAGTATTTATCATTGTCGTACCAATGCCTTTAATATAGCCTAAAGACACACGTAATGAATCGTCATCCATAGAGATTATTTTGTTTATTGGAATCTTATTAAGAATTGTTTTCCATCTTACTTCAGATATACCAGTAAATCCAATAGCTCCAATAAGACGATAATCATTCCATCTTGTAGTCTTTATAGTATTGATAGCATCAAACAAATTAGAAGCATTACCATCACCAATAGCTTCAGCTGCAAACACAGGATCTACTTTTAATAATTCAGTCAAATTATGAACGTTTAATTTTCTAATCATAGACTTTCTAAAACCAAGTATACCCATCTTCTTCAACATATTAGAAGTTTTAGTGATCATACGCTCAGGGCACATTTTGTTTGGGCAATAAACAGAATCGCCACTAACTGAGAATTGTAACTCACTTCCACAAAACGGACAATGAGTTGGGAATTCAATAGGCGGAATCTGTTCAGCTCTAATTTGATTATAAGATACATCAGGTTTAGATATATAACATATTACATCATTTCTATATGTAATCTGTACTATATCTCCTTTACGTAAGTCGAGATCTACAAATCTCTTATATGAATGAGCAGTAGTCTTGTCATGTATAGTTCCAAAGAATTCTACTGGTGTAAAATGAGCCATTGGTGTAATACGACCATCTTGACCAACTGTATAAGTGTATCCTATGAAATATGCAGGCTTAGACATAGGATTGAACTTGATAGCCATAGAGAACATGTCTTTATCTTTGAATCTGCCAAGGGATTGCCTTACCATTGGATGAGTATAAGATATAACCACACCATCATACATAAAATCTATTACATCTCTCATGTATTCGGCTTCATCAACAAATTGTTTAACCTGATTCATTATGCTAATATAGTCTCCTCTAATAATAGCATATCTCATATATACACCAGAACTATAATTCTCATTTAAGAATTCCAGCTCACTATTTATACTATCAAATAATAATCCAGAACTTTTGATTGGCACTAGTGTCAAATAGTCTCTAAACTTAATGGCATCCAGTCTACCTAGAATTCCAGTTACTGCGACTCTGGCATTCTTATACGAAATACCAAAATCATTTTCTAATCTGGCAAGATTAGTTTTAGTAATAATACATTCAAATTTAATACCAATATTACCATTAGTACTAACACCATTAGATATAGCTCTATGAAATCTATAACCACCAAAGATAGGTGTTAAATCGGTAGCTACATCATTAGCAGTGTCTCCACGAGAACATGCTGATATAATAGTATCGTTACATATCTCAGCCTCAACACTCACACCATCATACTTTAATTCTGCTACTAATTCAACTTCATTACCTTGATAAGATGATGCAATGTTCCATGTAGGCCTAAGAAAGTCTCTTTCAAAAACACCAGCGGTTGGATCATCATCATCTAATCCAGCATTAATTAAATCATCTACAAATATAAAATTACATTTACGAATAGTACCAACTAACTCAGGATAAGAATGCGTTATCTTAGTTTGTTGGTTTGGAATATCAATATGGTCGTGAATGATATAATCTAATCTATTTGGAAAATTATTCATAACCAGATTTTGATAAAAATGCATATCTGTAGGATTTATGATTGTTGCTATTTGAACTTTATCTTCTTCTGTTTCAATCATACGATCCATCCCGATAATGCTTTTCTCAGTATTAAAGATAACAGGTGGTGCTCCAACAGGAGCACCACCATTAGTCTCGTTATCATATTTACGTACTACCATATCATATACACCATCTTCTAATGGTAATACCATTCTATCTGTATTATTATACAGAATATTGGATATTTCTAAAATCTGATAGATTACATTTAAATCTTTGAATTCGTTATTGAGATATTTAATTACTATATTATTTATCTCAAAGTTGTCATTAGGACTGATTATAATCTGCCCTTTCAACAAGTAATCTAGAATTTCTTGGATTCTTGTATTCATAATCATTCTTCCTCTCCATCTTTAAGCTCTACAGCAGGTACAATATAAGCGATTTGAATTTTCTTATCATTCAAATACTCATGTACTTCTTTAGCTTTCTTTTCCATATCACTATTAGATTTAGCAATCTGAGCAATATGAATAACTGCATCTTCAATGATAGACTTATCTTCATCATTAGATTCTAATTTGTCTTCATTATTATAGTATGCAACTTCAGCTATTTTTAAAGCTTTCTTAAACCGATTAGGATCGATTTTATCTGGAAGTTTAGCTGCAATCTCAGTATGAGTATCGTAATAAGATTTAGGAATCTCTTCTACGATATTCATTCTTGCAGGATAATTTGGTCTCTTAGGCTCTCTAGTAAATACTAATTTTAAACCCATAGCTTTTAAATAGGCATTGACAATTTCTACACTTCTGGACTTAGATTTCTCATCTAATGTAATATTACGATCAAATGGATCTCCAGTCAATAACTGTTCCATTAATCTTCTAGCAATAGGAGAAGATGATAAGAGCATAAATGCTTCAATTGTATATTGACAATAAGGCAATTGCATAAGTTCAGCTGCTTCCATACCGCCTAATCTTACAGGAGTTTTAGGAATAGCTGTTATATGAATTTTATTAGCTTTAGTCTTAGTATTTTCACCTTTAATATTAGTAGATGCTAAAGATACAGCGGAAAACTTTTCTTTAGCTATCTGTTTCAGTCGATAAATATACTTCTTACCAACCACTAAAGGTCTACGTGTATGAACGTATCTAAATTTACCATTTGAATCACTTTGACAAACAAGAGGCCAATAATTAGGATCTTTAAAATCAGGGCCATCTTTAATAAATGGAAATGCTTGATACAATTTATTCAGATCATCAATAGTAAATTTATTTCTCATAGGAGTTATTACTACATACAATTTTTGATCTTGAATAATATTCCAAATAAAATTCTTTCTTTCATCAAACGACAGACGGTTAACTATAGTTTCATCAAACTCTTTAGCCAGTTCATCGTTCAAAATTGACCAATAAGTATGAATCCATCTTTCGGCAGTAACTACTGTATTATATACTGCAGTATTATATTCGTTACCAAATGAGTCGTCTATTCCTTCTGTAGCATACCACATATTAGAAATGGCTTCTACTAATTTAGAACCAATATATGTAATTTCTGTTTCATATAATTGGCCTGGATTCTCACGATTGTTTACAGTAAGCAAATTATAAATGGCATCAACCGGATGCCATTCTCCAAATCGATAATAATGAGGCATCATTGAATCTGGAATGATTGCAGATATAACACCTTTCCCGCCATATCTATCAGTAATCTTATCTCCTTTATAAACTTTAACTTTAGATCTTGTAATGATCTGACAATAAATATTATTGAAGACTTTATCTTTGATATAAAGCACTCCAGTAATTGTATTCATTGCAATAGTATAAGTCTTTTCAGTATCATAAGACAAATTCACACCAGGATGACTCTTTTTGAATTTGTCAATAGCACTAACTATTTGACGACAATATTCCATATTCTCTTCATAATATTTATTTAACTGAGAATTGTATACGTCATTTAACTTTTCTACGTTATTACAATATACATCGATATCTATTACTTCTCCATCAGAGATATAAGTTGTATCAGATATCATTAATTGCTTTAAACGTTCTTTAGATTGTGCGTACAGTGCTTCATCATCTTTACGTTCTCGTCTGATAGCGCATAATACACCATTCTTTACTTCTTCCCCAATATCAGGAAAGGTCTTGTACTCATTATCATCTCCATAAAGATTAAGAGCAATATCGTTATCGTTGATAATAATATCAATTGTATCAAATAACGGAGATTCGAATTTCTTTGCAGCACTCTCACTAAGAACAATAGGATCTTCAGTAGTGAGAGATATACTCATGTAAACAGTTGTAAGATTAACACCGTCAGCTTTATTTAAAGCATCATCAAATGAATCTGAAATAAGTAATGGAGAATCTTTAGGCACATAATCATTCTTTCTTAGTTTGTCTAAGAAAGACGTGTTAAGATTAAATCCATAATTCTCTGTATTAAACACATAACCAACTCTAGTTATACTATGAAGAGTATTAGAGTTGGCATCATACAATAATACCAAATATTTACTTTTGTTCTTATACACTTTATCTACTACAGTATAATTTGCTTGTGCTTGAATAAAGTGTGAACTTTCGTAACCGAACTTATTTTCATAACCAGTTACAACCAGAGGGATCTCTGGTTTACATAATTGAATTGATTGTTCTTTATGGATCCCAAACATAATCTTTCGAGAACCACTATTAGATTCATTAAAGGGCTGCAATAGCCCTTTACCAAGAGTAAATTCTCTTGACTTTAAATTCTTTTCTATTTCGTTCGCTTTCTCCACAAGATTAAGATTTTCTGAAGCCATATTTTACACTCCTTATTATTTATTCCCAAACAAGCTTCATTTATATAGTATCTATTTCTACTGAATATTAACTGTGTTTAAACGACTCAAAATACTATTAGTAATATCATTATTCTTAGACACATTTTCTAATTGAAAACTATCCACACATAACTTAGATAACTGATCGAATGCTACATTTTCAAATACTTTTCTAAATGCAGGATTTTCTAATTTCTCTAATACATTACCCAGAGCAAACTTAAATTCTTTATTATCGTCAAAGTATAACCCAACACCAGAACCATTGATGCGATTAGATTCTTTTAAGAATTGTATAATAGACAATACAGAATTAAATCCAGTATTTTGTTCAAATACCAGAGGTACAGAATGATTAGCAGCACTAGAACGAGATTTCATGTTAGACACATTCACAATATGTCCATCTACATGGAAAGTTTCTGTAGGTTTCAATTTAGTTGATACATCCAGTCTAATAATATTATTAGACAATAATGTTACAGCTTTACCTTTAGGTAAGTACTCGCCAGGTTTCAGATATTTAACGTCTGGAGCTTTCATAAAAGGACCAGTTGCAATCTGTTCTTTAATATGATTTACGGATAGTACAATGATATTAGCTGACTTTAGCATCTGAATTGCTGCACCAACCAACTGAGTTACTACTTGTGTAGATTTAGCTGTATTCATACCACTAGCAGCTTTCAGTTCTTCATCATCTAACATATTCTCAGGATAAAGCACAGCTACCGAATCTAAGATATACACTGTAGGTTCAAATGTCCATAACGGATTACCAAATATATCGAGTCTACCAGTATCATACATATACTGATCTGGATTAGCAAGTTTGATATCATGGATCATTTTAATGCGTTTATAAAAGTTTTCTGCTGTAATTCCAGTATTACGCATAATAAAACGAGATCTAAATTCTTCACCATGGAAACCAGTAAGTACTTCAGCTCTAGAAGTGGTAATACCACCTTCAGCTGTATCTATAAAACAAGTTGCCGTAGGAAAGTTTCTAATTATGTTAGCAGCAGACTGTACGCATAATGTAGTCTTACCAGAACCCGATTTACCGATAATAGAGTTGAATGATCCATCGGTTATACCAAGACAATAGTACTTCTGATGGATATTCTTTTCTTCATTATTTACATGAATTACATAGCCATTCATAAAATCAAATGGAGTGAGACCAGTAGGATAACCCACATCAGTCTTTGCTTCTGTTCTCATTCTTAAATCTTTGTCTTTTGCAACAGCATTTCTAAATTCTTCCGCCAATAATGGTATAGCCATTTTCAACACTCCTTAATTTATTATAGTTTATCCAATAAATAATTTCATTGTTTTAATTATAAAGATAATAATTATGGTGTAAAATGCACCATAAATAAAACCAATAGTCTTCCCATTATCACAATATATTTTATTATTCTTTTCAATATCATTGATTAATTTATCAATGTATTCGTATCTATTAGTACCAACTATTTTCTTTCTATCATCATCGATAGCATCAAAATCAACTAATTCAAATAATCTACTCTTATAATATTCATTTAATTCTGCGGCATCTATTTCGAGGTTAAAAAGTTTCATTATAATTCACCCCTTTAAGCTGTATATAATGGTTTACATAAAATTTAAAAACGATAATAATAGACCTTGATAGATATCTATCAAGGTCTATTAAATGATTATGGTAAATAGATTTGTTCTTTCTCAATAGCTTCTAATGCAATTAATATATTAGGAAAAGTTTCTTTAGAAAGTTTCTTAAACGATACTCTCATTCTTTCACTGTCATAATTATATTCATTAGCAAATGTATTATAAATTAGCCTTAATATTCTAGCAATATCAAATGGATTAAATCTTTCTAATATAAATAATCCAGCATATATAGCATTAGTATTATTAGCTAACGACTTCTTTCCTCTATCACTATTTTCATTACCATAGAATATAGATGGAATAGAGTCATCAAATAATAAGTTTAGAATTAATGCAGTAAAATTTCTATTATATAAATTATTATAAATAGATTCAAACTCTTTTATATCTAGTACTCTTACAGAAGAAGTACAAATAGTAAAGTTTACATTTCTAATTCTAGTACTTTCTACAGCAGAACTCTTATATGCAATAGCTAAGAAGTTGCATAACTCTGTATCAAATAGATTAAGTATGCGTAATTTATATATAGTTTCTTTATTAATATTATCTGCTATCATATACCATAGCATTTTAATATACCAATCGCTAGAATGATTTACAATATACCAATATAAAATGGTATTAATATAAATCAAATCATATTCTGTAAGTCTATGCTGTTCATTACCAACAATTAATACTTGATTTAATACAGATAAGAATTTTGGATTAACAAATAATGTTTTAAATTTTGTATTATAGTTATTATTGATATATAATATATAAATAGTATCAGAAAGGTTGGTGTTAATGAAATTAAATATTTCTCTTTCTGATTTAACTATAGCTGTTCCAAGAAAATCGTAGATTGTTTTACCATTAATACTCTCGATCATAAACTAATCTTCCTTTCTTACTAAGAAAAGTTTATTTTATTAAAGGGTTGCAGATATCTGCAACCCTTATAATTAAAATTCAGATTCTGTATCTTTTTTAGGATTAAAGAAATCTGCTTTAGCTTTATTAAAGTCTACAACAGTGTTCTTATTCAAATTATCAAAGTCTTCAGTTTCTGTATTCATATGCATAGCAAAGAAAGCATCTTTACTAACATCTACTTTTGCCACATTAGCAACAAAATTATCATATGTTTCCCTAATATCTTCCATAGGCATCTTCATCCCCGATACAATTAGTATGATATAGTTGTTCTCATGTACTCCTTGAATATGTAAGAAGGATTCATAAGGCATACCATATCTAGTTTTAATAATAGAATTAGAGTAATCAATAAAGTCAGCTTCTTTTTTACCGATATTTAATATTACTCCATAACGTTTACATGTAGGTTCAATATTAAGAGATTTAGAAGCATCGAAAGCTTCTACTAATCTATTGTTGAAATCTCCTACGTTTTTAATTTTATCCAGATTGATATTTTCTATTACCATATATCCAGGAGTCTTATCAATCTTTAATAAATCAGATTCATCGATATTCTGATCCGACTGTACAATATACCCGCCTAAGAGAGTATAAATATCATCACAGAATTTCTGATTAGCTAGTTGTTCTGCTTTTACTCTATTTCCATTTGCTTCATCTAAGAATTTAGCATTAGAAATAGCTTGAACAGAATAGTTCTCATCCAACTCTTGGAAGAGATCTACTGTATTCTTAAGAGATCTTCCATCATCTTCAAATCCAGTAAAGATATAAAAGTGCACATGCATTTTATAAACTGCTGACAGATATTTAGCCAGCATAATAGAACCGCCAGATCCGGTTCCACCTTCAGATGATGTAACAATAATACACATTGAGTCTTCAGGATCATAGTTATAATCCAATGTACCAGACTTCAAGTTATCCATCATCATTTTGTTAGCTTTATTACGTTCTTTGCCACATCCCCTAAATGGCCCATCAAGTTCAATAGCTCTATCCCTATATTCAATAGGGATATCTTTCATTGTACTATTTACTAATGTAACACTAGTATCTAGTTCAGGGTATTTTGTCACTAAATCGATACAAGCTTTATTTCCAGCTGCACCTATACCAAAGATATGAGCTTTAAGTAACATTTATTTTGTTTCCTCCTTACGACATATTATATTAGCATAATCAAAATACATTGTATCTGTGTCTCTAATTCTTAATTTATTTTCATTAGATCCTTTATTATTTTTTACATTGTTCTGAAATTCAATCATCCATTCTTCAAACTGTTTATCATAGGTTTCATTATCGTCTAATTCTGGTATTAAATCTGTCCCAAAAGACATTGCAATTGTTAATAATTCATTAAAATCTTTATCTTCTGGATTATAATCCATATAAGATTTGATTTTAACAAAGTTTCTTAAATTTACTTCACTTCCATACATAAATAGATCTTTGCGACCTTCAAGTGCTGCTAAACGAGATACTACAATAGACATTGCTAGAGCATCAATAGCAGATAATGCTTCTTTGCGATCTACTTCTGTGTTAGTTAAATCTCTAGTTCCACTCATTTATATATCCTTTCTTAACAAAATATAAGAGAGTGACTCTTATGAGTCACTCTCTCTCTATTATTTGTCTTTATCTTTTTCAGATTCCTTAACTTTTCTTTCTTCTTCTTCAGTTAAAGGACTTACTGTTCCGCCAAGGTCTCCATATTCCTGAATGACTTGGATTTTATCATCGTTATTCATCATAATCCTCCTTTAATTCAATACCAAGATTGTCGGCACGAGTCCGTAATACATTAATAGCGTTATCAAATGCATCTCTCTGGGCTTCAATCAATCCCAGCGATTCATCGCTACCTTCTAAATCATTTACCCATTTCCTTAATAAATTATATTGGGTATTAAGTGTTTTTACTTTACCATCCATTTTTAGTCCTCCTTTAAAAATATTAAATTACTTACTAGTTGCATATCTAATAAGTTTCAATATTATAGTATCTAAATATTTTTAGTTTTACGATTCTCTTCTTACTCTCTTATTTTCATCTTTTCTCTTAAGAGTATGAGGAGTATAATAAGTATCTCCAACTAAGTTAGTGAATAATCCAGCTCCTAAAAAATAAACATTAAGTGTATTTCTAGCTATAGAATCGTCTCTATCAATATCTACATCATTCAAAGATACCATACCCTTAGTAGCAATTTCATTATAAAACTCGTCTTTAGCTTTAGTAGTATCGGCTCTATAAGTAGACAGTTCTCTCATAGTATAAGGGCATGACATTACAGCTAATGATTCAAATTCTCTATCAGATGTCTGACCAGATTTATCATGTCCTATTAATCGGCCGGACTTCATATTTCTATCATCTATGGTGAGACTCATATTATTCTTTTTAGAAATAAACTGTTTCATTTTCTTAATTGGTATATATACTACCATAGATTTATAGTTTGTTCTTACTGGTTTTCCGTTCTTATCTTTATATAAATAAGGCATATATAAATATTCCATTATAGGAACGTTTAAAAATTTGGCCGCTCTAGTTATCTTATCTAAGTTAGGTTCAATATCAAATAACTTCATTTGAAATTTAAGTGGAAACTCTTGTTGAAAGAATTCATAGAATTGTTTATCATTCATACCTGCAAATAAATTCTTTAAAAAACCAGAATTGGCTTCTGTTGGATCTAATATATCCATTGTTTTATATATAAGAAGTTCAACTTCTTTTCTTGCTTTATTCATAAGCAATCACCTCATACAAAAAATAACAAGGAGTATTATTAACCCCTTGCTATTAATAAGAGTAGGTAAGGACTGAGTTTTTAAAGGAGGCAAAACTGTGTTATTATCCTACTCTCATCATTATAATATCCAATTGAATTATTATTTATTAGCGTTAAAAATGCACATTGCTATATACATCAATACAGACTTATTGTAATTATTTCTACTAGCAACTCTATGCTTTCTTTTTCTATATAATACAGAGTTAGCATTCAACCAATCATCTATTATCTTCTTAAGTTCTATTATATTTTCATCTTTAGTATTTGGTTTAGGTGTTACACAGTAAGCAATAAAGTTCATTGTAAGAATATTTTTTTCTGTAGACTGAGCAAAGTATGTGTATACCAGAATACTAATCGCTCTTCTCATAATAACAATATTCTTTTTATCATTTATTATAGATTCCATTATAGACTTTATTTCTTCGGTGTGTACTGTTTCATTAGTACACATCTTACAAAGCTTATAGTCTATACCAGATGACACTAGATATGTCATAGTTTTCTGTATACATTTTTCAGCCTTAAACGAATCTGATTGTGCTAAATGATATTTTCCGCCATATTCATCTGGATCATCATTATCTGAATTATATGTCATATAATCTTTATTCTCATAAGCAGGGTAATATACTCTTGCTATATTAATCATAAACGATCTTATTCTAGAATGTAACTGAGATATAAGATAAACTACATCATCATCTTCAAAATCTCTGAATCTCTTACCATAAGAAGATAACCAATTAGTGCATATAGATAGTATAGCACCAAATACTGATCCCTGAGACTTAAGAATGAACTTCTTATTTAAACCATTATTTACTACCCACTCCATTACATAATCTTGTGGTACAATATTAAATGACCCATAATGAATGCTAGGATAAAATTTACCAGAGAATGCTAAATATATGGCAGCTAGTTTAGTACGTTCTACATCTTTTTTAATAACAAAATATCTTACTATACTAAGAGCTAATATAGTTAATGGATCTTTTGCAGCTCTAGGGTTAAAATTAGATTGTCTTCCAAAATAAGTGTTAGCTATAGCTCCAGAAATATCTTTTTCATTTATTTCTAATGAAGAGAATAATTTCTTTGAATCATTAACTCCATAGAATATCCTGTCTACAGGCATTGTAGAAAACATAGATTTATTTCTATTAGCCATAAACTCTGTAACTACAGCTTTATATTTAGTTTGATTTTTAGGCATCGATTTATCTATTAAAGGCACTACTTTATCTTTAATTTCTGTATTGGACATAAGTATCTCCTTTCATTAGTTATAATAGTCGTTTATATTGATGTGCCCTGAATTAATCATTTATCGATAAAAGAATCGAACCATATAATAAAAGGTAGGTAAGCTTTCATACTTTTCATTGCCTGCTTTATTCTCAAATTCTATTTTGACACTCCTTGAAAAACACTATTGGAGGGTACTCGATTAAAGTACCCTCTGATGGTGTGCAAATTATTAATGTAGAATAAAGATACGAAAAATAAACGATTATACAGTAGTAGTTTATTTTTGATAGTATCTCTCCTTTCTACAGCAAATATGAAAAAAGTATTTGCAAAAGATTTTTAAGACAGGAGTAGTATATTACTACTTCTGTCTTATCTTTATCAAACTATAAAAATATTAGGGGTACCGATATCGGTACCCCTATATTCATTTCTTCAATAAAGTAGTGTACTGAATTCCACTTCCATCTATCATCTTATTTCCATTAGATATGGTATTCCCTAATGGAATATCAGATACTTTTATTTGTTTTTCTCCACGTCTAGTATATATCTGAATTATATCACTATCTATACAAGAGAACACTGAATGAACGTCATCTGTTTTATCCATCTTCATCATAGTCATACCAGCTTGACCTCTCTTACCAGTTTCAACTATCTTTAGATCTATCTTATTAATAAATCCTTTTTGAGTGATCATAACAAGATATTTATCTTCAGGATACAAACATATCATTCCATTCGCTTTATGAGTATTAGTAGATATCCCAATGTTCCCTTTTGTACTTCTATTCAATAATGGAGCATTAGTACCATTTAACTTTAATACTCGATTTCTATTATATAAAATAGTATCATTATATGGATTCATGGGTAATATTGTTATTACACTATCGCCCTCGTTTAATTTAGTATACATTAATCCAGATACAGGAATATTAAAGAGCTCGTTAATCTTAATTCTCTTAAATAATCCTTCTTCAGTAAGTATAAAGAAATTGCATTCTGTATTATCTTCTTTAAACAAATTATCTAAATACTTCAAATCTGATTCAGGAAGAATAACACATATTCCTTCACCTACATATTTTTTAACCAAGTATCTAATATCTGTACCATTAGATCCTTTATTGACAAATGGAATTTTTGATACTGGAATACTATACACTTTACCTAATTTACCAAACAATAGCAAATTATCAATATTATCTACAAGAGAACTATAGATTGCTCTGTCATCTTTAAGCCCTAAAGATTTATCAGTCTGGTCCAATTTCTTAATAAAACCTTTCTCAGTCACTACTATTCTAAATATTCCTTTAGGAATATTCTGGGCTTCTTCTAATGTAATAATCTTACTACGTCTAGGGCAACCATAATTCTTCTTAATTTCTAGCAGTTCTTCTTTGATGATATTATAAACACCTTCGCCATGGACTGCTTTCTTAAAGTAATCTGCAGATAATCTATCTAATTCATCATACTCATCTTGATACTTCTTCAGATTACCAAGACTAAGTTTGTATATAGGAGTACTAAGTAATTCTCTACACTGTACATCAGTTGTTTTAGGAAGTAACTTCATCATTGCTTGAACTATCTCTTGCAGTTCAGAAGCTTTTTGTTTTCTAATAAGATTGATAACTTTATCAAGTTTACCAGAAGTAAGTACGTATATATACAACCATAACTTATGCATTCTAGTTTTAATCTCTTTAAGTTTAGCAGAATACAGTCTCATCTTTATTCTCTTTCTAAACTCAATGAAATTTAGAATGTACTGTTTATAGTTCATCAATACAGGTCTATCTTCAAAGAATAATCTGCAATCTACACTAGTAGTCTTCTCCAAGTCTGTAGAACTGAATAATACATTCTTTACAAACTCAGGATCAGATCCTTTCTTTAAAACTATCTGAGCTTTAAAATCTTCTTTGCCTGTTTTAAAGTCTACACTAGTCTGATGTAGAATATCTACTACTTGTGGTAAAACATTAGATTCTTTTAGTTTCTCAATCTTATCTTTTATACCTTCAAATGCTACAGCATTGGGTAATGTGGTTACTATAAGAACAGGCCTACCTTTGATCTCTTCTGTGGTAATCTTAGCTCTAGTCTTGAACTTACCCATACCAGTTTCAGATATCTTTTTAAAGTCTGCTGCTATAATATCACTACCTTGACAATCATCAGGAATTAATACCACATCAGCATTAGGATTATCTATCAATCTAATAGTAGCATCTATAACTTCATTAATATTATGAGACGGAACTTGTGCTCTCAATCCAACACCAATTGAAGATGTACCGTTAATTAATAATAAAGGAACTTTAATAGGAAGATACTTTGGCTCTTTTAATTCGAATGCATAATTATCTATCCAATCAATAGAACTTCTGCTTTCATCAATATCTGCAAAGATAGCATCCATTGTGAATTTGGATAATGCCATCTCAGTATAACGATAGGCCGATGCTCCTTTAATACCACGTTTGATATTACCAAGACCACCTTGACCTTTTATAAGAGGAACATAGTTTTGAAACCAGTTAGATAATCTAGCACCAGCTTCATATGTACTAGTATCTCCATGAGGAGAATACTTATACAATACAGTACCAACCATAGAAGCAGATTTAACTGTAACCTGTCTTCTAGTCTGAGGAAAATCATTGTATAAGCAATACAATATTTTTCTATGAATTGGTTTCAATCCATCAATATATGGTAAGGCTCTATTAGTATAAACTTCTTTAGCATAAGTAATCATATCCTGATTGGATTGAATTACTATATTAGACTCAAGAATATTTTCCATTAGATTTATCCCTCTTAATCTTTAAAGTTTAAACAAATCTTTAATTTCTCATATAATTCTTTTTGTAATCTTTCTTCATCATATTCTACTACTTCTTTAATTACATTAAATATATCACTAATACCACCAGCGGTCTCTTTATCATCACTTATTTCAATTCTCGGAAATTCGAATGTAGACTGTTCAGATATGGTTTTATAGTCATAATCATGAATAAAGATGTAATATTTACTACCATATTTACAAACTCTGTACATTACATTATGACTTTTATTTCTACCACGATTATCTTTCTCAGATTGGTATTTAGCAGTAGTCATAAAATCATCTTCATCACTACTACATCTTTTCCATTTAACATATCTTTTTGTAGTCAATCGAAATAATTCATTTACTATTATAGATTTAAAATTTTCTAAACTCTTTTCATCTTTAAAAAACATAATACAGGCCTCCTTGAAATTAATTATACTATATTGTAATCATTATTATAATATATCATTTAAAAGTAAATTGGTAGTGACCGATTAATCGGTCACTACTTTGTTTTAATCTACCAATTTATAATTAATATAATATTCACCCTGTTTATAATCATTAGCGTGGAATATACGTTTATGATTACATCTAACATTTTTATCTCTTTTCTCTTTATAGAGATTAAGGTTATTACTATTCATAATACATAGTTCTCCACATAGATTACATTTAACAATATAATCTCTAGTATAGTAAGTTAAAGAAGGTTTCTCTTTTTTAGATTTCTTAAAGAAAAATCCGACTACTGTATACTTACCTCTAATGATTCCAATATTCTTATACGGACTTTGTTTAAAATAAATCTTTCTTTTTGGTTTAACTTTAATAGTATCTTTTGTACATTCACATTTAGTATCTTCAATATCTTGTAGAGACATTTTACATGTAGTACCACACTCCAGACACTGTACTTTGTAAATAGATTTTCTGGGAATCTTAGATGTAAAAATTAATTTTAGTACCTTATACCCATTAATAATGGTACCAACAGAAATTCTTTGCACTTTAAGTCTACCTCCTATTAAAGTGATTAAAGGTATACTTTTCATTTATTAATAGGTTAAAAGTAAATAGTGAATAAAAGTGGGAGTCATATGACTCCCACTTTTGCTGCATATTGGGCAAGTTTATCTGTATCGATATATTCAGCTTTACTCTTAACTGATTCATATATAGCTTTATCAATACAGTTTTTTATACGCCTTGCTTGCCCTCCTTGTCTAAGTATCATTCCATTTTTATCACATAATGATACAAATATATCATTTTGAGTCATCATTAAATAAACTCCGTTTACTGTACAATCCAAATATATATTATCATAATTAGTCATTTTTATTTTATGATTTTTAATATTTGGAAGTAAAGTATTTAGCACGTAGTTGTCACTAAGTTTATTATCCATTAAAACCGACCTCTGTTAAAAATTTGTCTACAGCTCTAAGAATATATTCTTCTGCTAGGTTTTGCATTTTTTTATTTCGTTCTTCTTCTACTTTCATGATAGTTGACCATAGATTTTTTAAATATGTATTGGTTGCATAATCGGTATTAATGCTGTCAAAAACACACTCACATACTTGATCATAAGTTTTTTCTTCATCAGGTTTTTTAAATTTAAATATAGGCTGCGGACGTTTTGGTCTATTACAATATACATAAATAAATAATGTATATTTTCCAAACGTACCAGTACATCCAACATTTTCTGCTATCATTTTTAATTTAATTTCACCGGTTGCTGTAGTTATAGTAGCCAGTCTAACTTCATCTACAACATTCTCTTCATCAATTGACCAGGAGATAACATAATCTCTAGTAGATTTCTGTAAATAATCAATGAATGATTCCAATCTTTTATCCATATTAGCACCCCTTATCTAGTTAATTAAAATATCGGCCTTTTACTATTAGGCCTATTTACTTTAATAGATTCTTTATCTATTTTCGCAATTGTATTTTGAATTTCTTTCTTGGTTCTTTTTTGAACTCCCGTATAATCTTCAATTAAAGATCTTAAAATATTATCCCCTGTTCTTATGCTAGTAGTAGGAGATAATGTGTTATCTATGATTTTATCTATTAATAATAGATTATCATAATAAGCTTTAATAAGTTTAATGTATATATACTTTAATACAGGTTGTAATTCTTCATTTTTAATAAACTGCATCTTATGAACTAATTCTCCATAAGCAGAAACACGTTTAATCATAAGATTAGCATATATTTTAGGGTTTGTTTTAGTATCATCTAATACAGATGTTGGCATTGTGATAACAATCATTAAATCTTCTTGCTGTAAGTAAACAGTCATGATGCCTTCATACCCAACAGCCCTATAAATGATATTAATACCCTTATTAGCAAACTCCTCTAAATCTTTATCAAGTTCATCTAATAAAAGTTTTATTCTTTCTATATCAGAAAGATTTGTTAAATGATTTATATTTGCTAATAACAAACCATCATTTAACGGTGATTGTGGTTTTCTTTTACTATACCCATCAACATTGGGTCTAGGTAGTCTTTTAGGTATTTCCATAATTTGCCTCCTTAATATAATTATATTGTAATACCAGTATTATAATATACAAAAGAAAATAAATTTAATAGATACCGTAGAGGGATATCCCTCTACGGTGTATTTGGTCTTTATTGTACAAGAATAGCATGCAATTCTTCTAAATCTTTATAGTTAGTACAGGTTTGAATTTTATAATCTATTTTTTTAATCTGGTCATTATGTCCTTTTTCTTTCAAGTCAGAAACTTTGAGGTAATAATCATAGAATAATTTTTGAATAAGTTTATCATTATAATCATTCTCAGGAATATCACATTTTTCCAAAGCTTTAAACAATTTCCTACTACACTCCATAAAATCGCATGCGATATATCTATCTTTAATTTTATTTTTAATATCTTCGATATTACTAATTTCAGGAGTAATATTTTTGCATTGCGTAATAAAATGACACACATCATTTAAATCATAATGAGACCCATATTTAATAATATCACCTATTAATGAGTTATAAATATCAAGATCTGTAGTAAGAAATTTACTAGGATAAATTTTTGGAGCATTAATTAAAAAAGTTTTATTAGCCATATCATATAATCTTTCATACTTATTTATTTCTACATAGTCCGCTGTATTTAAATTTTCAATTTCAGGTAAGTCTTCTTTGTCGCTAGGCATTTTGGTAACTTCTTCTTGTTTATCAGTACTACCAAATCCGCCATTTCTAGTACCGGTAGCATTATCATCTTCTACTTTGAAATACGGAAGAATGATACCCTGAGCAATAGCATCTCCAGTTTCAAAAGATATAGCATATGAAACTCTATTGGTTGAAGCTAAAGGAACCATTATATTACCTTCATTTTCAGCATCTTTATAATCATAATCTATAATACCTAGATTATTTGTCATAGTATATCCACGTTTAACACAACTGCTTCTAGGACAGAGCATTAAAAAATATCCTTCTTCTAATATTACTTTAATACCAGTAGGAATTAAAGTTGTCTTATAAGAAACAATAGTAACATCCATAGGTGTTACAAAATCATAACCACAACTTCCAGTAGTAGAACGTTTAGGAAGTTGAATATTATCATATGCTTCTTTAATTTTATTATCTTCATCATTTTCAAATATACCACATTTAATCAAGTCCTTTTTAAATGCATCAAAACTTACTTTCTCAAATTTCATTTTTATTTTCCTCCATTGGTGTTAATAATATAGCTAATTTAATACTTTCTGATTTTTGACAAGCAAAAGTTTTAATTAATGATATAAGCCTTATATAGATAGTATAATAAACATTTTTATATTTAGTATACATATCGATATCTTTTAATGTATCTGTGTCTATATAAAGCACATAATTAATACATTTAAAATACAATATTAATTTATTTAATATATCTTCACTATCCGGATTATCAAAATTAATACTATTTAGTATATCTCTTAATTCTTTTAATTTTGTAAAATGAATCAAATCTGTAATTTCCACATGAAGTAAATTTACAAATTTGTAATCAGGATCCATAAAATGGTCATTTTCGTGTCTTAGTTCATTTGAAAGATAAAATATATCTTTTAATGTTTTACCTTTTATAAAATCTGGTATCATTTTAATCACTTCCATAATATAATTATTTAGAATTTAAAGATTTTATTTTAATTATGTCATACATCAATATCTAAACCTAATAATTGTTTACATTTTTCTTTATATGCAGTTAATTTTAAATCTTCGCAAATATTATATATTGGGTATTCTAATAATTCTTTAACAGTTATTATAGATGACTTATATTCATTTATCTCTTTTCTATTTAAACATTTTAATTCATTTTCAGCTTCTTCTAAGTTATCGTAGCATAAACCTAAATCAGTTATAAGTATACTCATTGTTGTAATAGAAGTTTCCCTATTATTAATAATAGTGACTCGTTTATTATTTTCATATCTATAAGTTTCACTAAGCAGCAATTCAAGCTTTATATTATAATAATCATTTTCATTTTTATAAATCAAAATATTTGATATGATTATTTTAAAAATCGCTTTAAATTCACCATCAACAATATAAACTATATCGTTTATAGCAAAACTAGTTTTCATAATTTACTCTTCCTTTTTATTTATTATTTAAATACATATTAATGTATTTATTAATCATAACGTCAGACTTGGAATACCTATTTATACATTCATGCATAATAATAGTATTCCATAATGTATTTAAATCTATTTCATCTCCATAATATTTTTTATAATAACCAGAATTATTTATTATATCTAAAGAATGTATAAACATAGTGTATCTATTTTCATTAATTCTATATATTTCTATTTGAACTGTAAGATCTTTATTATCAATAATATTACTAATAAAGCATTCACCTTCTTCAAATACAGAATCAAAGAGAATTTTCTTTTCATTATAATTCCAATATAATAAGGCGTTTTTTGTATCATAAATCAATTTATCAATAAGCTTATTTATATAATCATTTTTCATAGTTAATATATCCTCCATTATTATAATACAAATATTATTTTTAATAACCTATTTTATTGTATAGCATTTATTTCTCCTTTCATTTAATATAGTAACTCATACTTATAATATCTATTTATATAATTTATTGCCTAATAAGAAATGGTAAGTTTCTACCATCGCCCATATATGCGGGAAGTTTACCATCCCATTTATCAATAGCTTTTTCTTGTAATACCATTTCATTTAATGATTTTTGTTTAAGAGTTTGAGCTTCAGCATCTAATCTTGTTTTTTCTAAATCATATTTAGCTTTTAATGCTCCTTGTTCTGCAACCTTTTTAGCTTCAATAGCTTTATTATATTCATCAGAAAAATCATGATTTGTAATTAACAAACTTTTTACATTAATTCCACTATTTTGAATTTTTAATATAAAAGAATCAGAAATCTTTTTAGATATTTCAGCTCTTTTTTCTACAAAAGATTCAATATTATATTCAGCAACTATAGTATTTACTATTTCAGACATTGTAGGTTTAATCAAAACATTTTCAAAATTAACACCATAAGTTTTATAAATATTTCCAAGTTTATCTGGTTCTAATGTATAAATAAGAGTAGTTTCTACTTGAACAGTTTGCATATCTTTAGAACTTACTTCATGCTTAGCATTATATGTAACATCTCTTACACTCATTTTAATTACTCTATCTACAAATGGTAGTTTAAAATTAAAACCTTCATTCATTACATATTTAAATTCACCAAGTCTAAGTACTACTCCTCGTTCACCTGTATCAATTATAGCAAAACATCCAGATCCAATTACTAAAATAAATGCTATAAGAACTAATAAACCTGCTATTTTTTTCATATTATTACCACCTTCATTATGAATATCATCATGATTACTACTATTATCTTTAACTTTATCTTTAAAAAAATTTTCCCGTTTGTTACCTTTTAAATAATAATAATATTCTGCATTTTCATATTTAAATATTTCTTTACCAAAGACATTATTAATTTCATATCTAATTCCCATCATAGAATTAATATGACTTAATGTGATATATATTAAATTACTATTATTAGTACATTGGCATATTGTTTTAAATACATTAAATGCATCAGTAGTAGTTTGTTCAGTTAACATATTATATTTGCTATCAATAAATTGATTTTGAGCACCATATTTTTTTTTTAGTAACTACAGCAGTTAAATTATATATACAATATTCATTAAATCGAATACTAACAGAACTAAATAGCATAATACTTTTTTTATAGTATATATTATTATTTTTATTAAAAAGAACATCATTAGTTCCATTAGATTCATCTATTTTGGCATAAAAAACAATATCTGATAAATTAATTATATTTTTTATATAATTATATATCTTTAAACCAAATTTCATATTATTAATATTTCCATTAGCATATTCTCTACGAATATCTAATCTAGTCCATTGAATTTCATCATTAGTAGTCTTATCTAATATTTCTTTTATAAAATCTTCATTAATATTTGAACTATCAAAAATATTTTCGGAATTTAATAAATCTTCTATATTAGGGCCCATTTATTTTATTACTCCTTTCTATTAGTTAATATGATATTAAGTAAAAAATAAAAAATGAATTAGTTTAGGAGAGATATTTGTCTAAGTATGTTTATAATACCTATTTATATGACTAGTAATAATACTGCTACTAGAGAATGGCTCTCTTGTGGTTGCTTGGGGGATGGCGTTGCTCGTGGTGGTTTGTCTGCTTTGCACGGCCACAGCGGGTTGGGTAGTCTGGGCTGGCACTTTGCCACCTATATAATTATTAATTAGCAACTATACATTATTAGTAGGAGAGTGATTAAAAAAGAATGAAGTCTCGAGAACCTTCATTCTTTCTTGGATTTTATACTATGAGTTCATAGTAATGACATTTTCCAGTCTTATAATCAAGAATCTGCAAAACTTGTGAGGTTCCAGATTCGACCAGATAATAAAATCTAGCCTTAGATATTTTAATATACATATCTAATCACTCTCCTTTCTATAAAATAAGAAAAGTTTAATATGCTGAATTCCATATGGAATTCAATGATTTATTTTATTTATTATCTCGAGACTAAAATAAACGAATAATATAGTTTTAGTTACACATTAACACTATATTATAGGAGAGTGATACTGTAATGGTGTCTCGAGAACCACCATTTATTATATATCTTAGTCTATATAAGCATATATGGCTATAGCTTCATTCCTATTCTTGTCTCTAGGAACATAGACTATTTTATACTTTTTACATTTGCTAGATGTAAGAAGCGATTCTAAATTATATTTAGAAACTTTTATCCACATACTATTTGCTCTCCTTTCTATAAAATAGAAACGAAAATTAACACCGGTACTCATATGAGTACCGGTAATTATTCTTTCTTATCTCGAGACTAAAAAGAATGATGGTTATTTTACGACGGCTACCATCATCACCGTCAACTCTAATTTTTTGGTGTATTGGTATTAGAGAAACCAACTTGGAAAGGAAATGATATAAATATTAGAGCCTACATTTTGGTACCAAAACAAACCGTTGAAAATCTTGCAGGCCATCGAGTTGGGGTGGCAGGCCGCAACGTGGTTCCGGCAGTTTCAGGCACAGTAATTGTAGAACTTACTACAATATCTATATCACTATTATAGTATACAATTAAAAATATCTTTATTTACAAAATAATATCTAGCAGACCATAAAGGGTCTGCTAGATATTATTTATTTCTAGTATATCGTTCTAATTCTGTATCATTATACCAAATACTTACATCAACTATATTTAAGTTCAACTTATAATTTTCATATATCTCTCTAGCATCTTCTAGCACTGAAGTGTATTTCTTGTTGGTCAATACGGTATCGCCATATCTTTCTACTGCTACTATTTTGTATTGATTGTTGTTGGACATTTATATCACCTCAATACTATGTTAGAAAGAAATGTAAATCTTATTAGTATTCATAAAGTGGAGTAGTTAGTTATATTATCTTCCATTATTAAATAATCAATCAAAATCTATATCAGGATAAACGTCTAGCAGTTCAACACATCTTTCTTTATACGCTATAAACTGATACTCATCATCTGTAACCTCATAATTAAACGGAAATTCAACAAGATCTTTTACAGTTTCAATTTCTGCTTTATAACTATTTATCATTTTTCTATTATGCTTTATCATAGCTTTCAATGCTGTTTTCTTTTTATCAAAACACTTTTCAAATTCATCATCTCTAATAATAGTAATAGTATTGTATTTAGAAACATCATTTTTAGATTCAGTATGATGATAGTTTTCATACAGTGCTTCTTTATCATCAAAGTATTCTTTCTCAAATGTAATTGATCCAGTTATGTCGTATTCATATTCAATCAATGGTGCAACATCTACAAATTCTACACCATTACTTTTACAAACATCTTCTACTCTATACTTACAGATTATGTCATTATGGTCTATTTTAAAAAACTTATCCCCTACTTTAAATTTACTTTTCATATATTACCCTCCTACCTATCAATACCAATATCTACATTCAACAGTTCTTTACATCTTTCTTTATAAATTATCCAATTAAAAATATTTTTAGAAATATCATTAAATTTAGGATACTCTAATAAGCTTTTAATATCGACTATCTCACTTTTCTTGGTATTAATATACTCTCTATACTTATTCCTCATAAACTCTAAAGCTTCATCTTTAGTATTGAATATATTTATACTCAATATGTTTTGGGCTTTTCTCTCAACAATCTTCTCTCTAACAATATTACCATCTATATCACACCATATATCTTTTATAGTATTATATTTTATTAGATCTACACCACTCTTATGATGAATTAATCTAATATCAGTAATCTTAATGATTCTTTGTGAATTTAACCATACTACATACTTTTCATCAGTCTTATTAATCAAATCAATCTTAAAATTATCTTTATTAATACTCATACATTACCACCAACTATATACCAATATCTACATTCAACAGTTCTTTACACTTTTCTTTATACGTTAAACTATCTTCTAATATGCTCAATTTTAATTTTATTAAAAATATCATTCAATTCTTCAACTCTTGATTTATATCTTCTAAAAATCCACTATCTGCAGCACAGATATCAGAAGGTATTAATTTGTTATCAACAAACGCGTCTTCTACAATAGATAGAGTATCTATCATATTAGTATAATCTTCATCTTCTTTACACTTAATATAATCCAAAATAGTTCTATAAAGAATATAAATGATGCTACTACGACTATCTGCATATTTTATGTAATCTCTTATTAAACAATCTTTAGATGTTTCTGATGGTGAATCCTCTATTTTGCTTTGTGAAATTATTTTAGCACAAATTTTTGTTTCATAAATATATCCTAATGATACTTCTTGTTCATCAATAGATATACTAGTTAATACTTCTTTATAATTTTTTGATTTACAATCAGTAACATTTACTGCTTCCATTGGAAGATTTTGTAAATATACTGTAGTTCGTTTTTCATCAAAATCTTCATACTTCCATTTAATCTTATTTGTCTTAGTTAACTTTAATAATACTTTATAGAAATTCTCTTTACACATTTCCATAGAATTCATCCTCTCTTATTAACCGATACTTTTTCATATGCTCAATTCTAATTTTATTAAAAATATCATTCAATTCTTCAACTACCATTTCTGACACTGGTTTGTAATTAAATGTCATACCGATAGTAGACCTGTATTTCTCCATAATATCCTCTGCTTCTTTAATATATTCTAAATTTTCTGATTCACATATAGCTATGTGCAAATCAATTATCTCAGGATAATCTTTATAACAACTAAAATTTCTTGCCATTATATCATCTCCTTAATATAAATTTATTTTTTAATATCCAACAATTCTATGTATACCTTCATAAACATATCTACCAGTCTTTTCATCTAAGTCTATTATAGTAATTCTGTATTTCATCTTGGTGAATATTTTGTAATTTTCTAATGGACAATCATTATGTCGTTCTTTTACTCCATAAAACTTAACTGTTATTTTTCTCTTTATATCACTAACATGAACTCTTTTATCACTAGCAAGTATATCTATAACATCATACCATAAACCTAAACCATCGCCAAACCCAAATGGAGGTTCTAATGAAATAGTACAATCAAATGGTTTACAATGGTTTATTTTACCAGTTTTCATTTTAGATTTACTAAACTTAATTTTCATCCATTGAACTATTCTATCTATCTCTTTTGCTTTTCTTTCTTCATCAGTAGTTAATGATTCAAGTACAGCTTCTTCCATAGGAGTAAGATTTCCCATATTCATTCTCCTTTTTATATATAAATCTTAATAATCTTTAATATCTATAAAGATATATTTAGTTTTATAAACTTCGTATTTACCGAAAAAATATCTACTGCAATTATATAATTCATCCTCTTCAGTTTTAATATCTTTAGATTTATTTGATGGTATAGCTACTAATAGTCCAGCAGTTTTATCAAATGGTATATAAATATAAGGAATTAATTTTATTCTATCTACTCCCATATTTTTCTTAATATAATCATTTAAATCGTATAAAGCATCAAAGCTATTATAAAAATTATTTATATAATCTTTATTAACTACTTCTACATCATAAACTTCACAAATGTCGTCTATAGACTTCATATGTAGTCATCTCCTTTCGCATATATAATATCTAAACAAAACATAATTTACCCCTAGTCCATATGGACTAGTGGGTAGTTTTAATAATAAAAAATAAAAGGTGGTTCTTTTACATCGGATACCACCATCTCCGAAAACTCCAATTATTAGATACGGCTTTAGAGAGTACCATATCAATTAGGCCGGAGTACCTAACGAAACAAATCGCTCGCTGGGCACGGCTATATAAATAGAGATTTCTCTATTCTAGACGGCAATGCGGCACGACTAGCTAGTCTTTGTTCGTCACTATAATATTATATAATTGAAATATAGAACTATATCAATCGTGATACAATACAATCTCATTAGATTCCATAGTCTTCTTAACATCAATCACTCTCTGATTAGTAGATCCTTTTAAGAATAAACTAATATCTCTCTGAGCCAATACAAAAGGACCATCAATCAATACGTCTACATATTTAAATATATCTTCAACTAATGGTTCTTTAATGATATGCTCATATACATATCCAGTCCAAAGATAAACTTTAATTGTAGGATAGACTTCTTTCGCTTTCTTTACAATAGAAAGAACTAATTCTCTATTAATATCTAATAGAGGTTCTCCTCCTAATATAGAAAGATTTCTTTGAATTCCATTTTTTGATATGAGTCTGATAATCTGATCTAAATAATCTTCAGGTAATTTTTTACCGCCATTAATATCCCAACTACTCTTATTATGACAGCCAGGGCAACAGTGTTTGCAACCTTCAACAAAAAACGATACACAGACTCCTTCACCGTTGATTACATCATCGGCTATAATTCCATAATATCTGTCTCTCATTTCAGTCACTCCAATTCTGCCATAATATTATTGTGCCTTTTTCTATTTTCTGCTTCTTTCTGTTTTGCCGAGTTGAATGCAGACTTGTAATCTCCGGTTAAATAACCAGTTACTCTACGAAGCCTTTTAATTTTATCAGAACCACATTTAGGACAATTGCTAGGTATTTCAGCTTCATATCCACATTCAGTACACATATCTACAGGAACATTTATAGCAAAATAAGGTACATCTTTATCCATAGCATATGTAACTATTTCTTCCAATGCATCGATATTTTTAGTAACAGAACCGTCTAATTCTACATAAGTGATACATCCTGCTGATGAATATTTTGATAATTTAGCTTCAATATCTATTTTATCAAACATACTGATCTTGCAATCTACTGGCACATGGTCACTATTAGTAAACCATTCATGATCAGATACTTTAGGAATAATCCCATATTTTTCTTTAAACTTTTTCATAGCAGTTCCACAAAGACTCTCTGCAGGAGAATAGTACACTCCAAAGTTAAGCTTATAATGATTCTTAAATTCTTTACATCTATCAGCAAATAATTTTTCTATACGTACTGCTAATTCAAAACCTTTTTCTGTAGTATGATCACAATCAATAAGAATCTGTAATGTTTCAGCTAAACCTAATTGACCTAAAGAAAGAGTACAATGTTTCAATGCAGATATAATGCCTTCTTCTGATTTATATCCATACATGATATTATTTTCATACATGAATCTGGCAGCTTCTGCAGGCTGAGAAGTAATCCAATTGAAACGTTCAATCAGCATATCTTTAGCTTCATGAATCTTTTTATCAAGATTCTCAATGAATTTTTCTATTAAATCTTCTCCTTCTTTTAAAGACAATTTAGTTTCCATAGCAATAGTAGGCATAATAACCGTAACTGGATGACTGTTCCCACGCCCGTCTTTCAATTGTACTAATTTAGGATCTGTAGCATTTATATCTGCACCATTAGCTGTTCTACACATGTTTACCGTATATTACTATACGCACTGACTATATATTCATCTCGCCTAATAAAACGAGGTTGTCTCCCGCTTGGAGTGGTACCTATCTCCACCCTACATGGC
>JAFUFG010000062.1 GCA_017470045.1 Bacilli bacterium
ACCATTACCATATAATTTATTCGCATTATGTAATGTTAAATAGATAGCCTCTAATCTCTTAGATTGATGATGGGTACCAGAAGTTTTTCCATCATACTTAACCTCTTGCCATCCGATATCTTGAATATGAGTAGCATATCCAACACGTTTTTGAACAAATGGAGCAGCTGTTTTCGTATCCGTACGAACAGGTGGCTCTTCACCTTTACGAACCAAAACAATTTCAATTGCTTCTAATCGATAAGAATAACTAGCAGTACCAGCAGCTTCCCCATTCTTTGCCCAGCCCATCCAACCGAATTCTTGAGCATGAACACGATAATAAATATCATAGAAATTCGCAATATCGCCATCTAAATAAATCTTAATAGCTTCCAATCTCTTAGATTGATGAGAAGTTCCGGAAATTTCTCCATCTTTTTTCCAAACGCCTAATTTTTCATCTTCCCAACCAAGATCCTGTACATGAGTAACATATTTCACAGACCCTTCATAACGATTGGATTCTAATAAGATAGAAATAGATTCCAATCTTCTAGATTGATGAGAAGTACCAGCCATTTGACCATCACGAACATATCCTTGACTATCTCCAAGATCTTGAATATGAGTACGATAAACAACACTTAATCGTTCTTGCTCAACCATAATCAAACAAGTATCACTTAATCCATTAGAAGTAGTTACCGTAATTCTAGAACTGCCCATTCCAACAGCTTTTAATAAACCATTTGTAATAGTAATAACATTAGTATTACTAGATTGCCATGTTAATGTTCGATCCGCACCAGAATCTGCATCTAAAATAACACTTAAATAAACTTCTTCTCCAAGGAATAGTCGTACTTCGTCTTCAGCAAATTCAACGGAACGTATCTCCGATGCAGACTCATTAACAGTAACATCACAAGTCGTCTCTAAACCATTCATAGTAGTAATCGTAATAGTTGTATTACCAGCACGAACACCAGTTACTACTCCATTCTCATCTACTGTCGCAATAGAAGAATCTGCACTTTCAAAGGTAACACTCTTATTCGTAGCATTCTCTGGAGTAACATGAGGTCTTAAAGTACCAGTATCTCCAACATTAAGAACAAGATGAGCATAATTAACACTAACTCCTTCAGGAGGAACTAACATACCACTAACCGTAACTTCACAAGTACTACTGCTTCCATCTTCATAAATTGCAATAACAGTAGCAGTACCATTGCCAACTGCTGTAACATTACCATTTTCATCTACTGCTACAACACTAGGATCACTACTACTCCAAGATACAGCACTATCTCCTGGAGCTTCTCCATCAACTAAAACACTTAATTCAGATTGTTCTCCTTCTTTTAAAACAACACGATCCTGACTAATTTCAACGTCACTTTCCGGAGCAAATTCATCACTAACAGATACCAAACAAGTATCACTTTGTCCATCAGCAGTAGTTGCCGTAATAATAGCAGTACCCGTACCAACTCCAACAATATGACCATCTTGATCTACGATACAAACCTCTTCATTACTACTACTCCAAGTAATTCCATCAGAATTATCGATTAACTTAGAAGAAGTTCCTAAACCTAATGTAGTAGAATCCATTGGAAGATGGAAAGAACCATCTGGATCCTCTTCTACTTCATTAACAATAACATTACAAGTTGCGGTTACTTCGCCAGTAGAACTACTAACTATAATAGAAGTAGTTCCAGGAGAAACCGCAGTAATTAAACCATTTCGATTAACAATCGCAATATCTTCATCCAAAGAACGATAATCTAATGTTTTATCTTCTGTTGCATCAGTCGGAAATATTTGAGCAGCAAGTTGTTTTGTTTGACCTTCATCCAAAGTAACAGAAGTAGTAGATAAAACAATCTCTTCAATTGGCTTTTCTGGAGCATCTACAACAAAAGTATAACTTTTCGATGCATTACCAAGAGTAACATTGATTGTTGTAGTACCCATCTTACGAGTACGTATAACACCATCCGAAACCGTTGCTATGGTTTGATCCAAACTAACCCAATTACCATTGGTATTTTCAATATAAGTATAAGCAGAAGTAAATCCATTATTTCGTAAAGAAAAACCATTTAATGCATAAACATCACCTAAAGCTGCATGATTCCAGTTTCCTAAATCATCAACACGAATAACCGATATATTAGAACTATCAATTAAAACACTTTCCCCCGACTTAGTAGAAGTACCAGTTAAAGTAGAAGCATTATAAGAGGGAGAACTACTATAAACAACAACCCAATAATAATATCCATTCTGAGTACCAAAACATCCTACTCCAATAGACTTTACATTCGCATTTAATAAATAAGAAGAAACCGTTGCATCATTCATAAACGAATTATAAACCATCGTATATCCATCAGAACGACTGGCAAAAGTACTTTCATAAGAATAACCATAAGTGTCATAAGCATCCGTTCCATCCGGACGAACATGATTCGCAGAATAATATAAAGATAACTCTTTTGCTCTCCAATTCGCAATTGTCGTTAAATCACGATCCAAAACAACCGTACCTAAATCTTTACTAGAACGTTCTGTATTAAGCATCGAAACAAAAGAAGAAGCATTATTATAATAATACGTACCAGTTAATGTAACATTTAATGTATCCGCATAAACATCCGTAATTCCAAAAAAACAAAAAAATACAAATATCCCAAACAGAAGTTTCTTTAATCTACTTTTCATCTTATCACACTACCTTACAATATTTATTGTACCATTAAAGAAAAAAAATATAAAGAAAAAGAAGAGTTTTACTCTTCTTCATAATCTTCTAAGAAACTTTTATATTCTCCATGTCTTTTGGTACCAAGAACACAATCTAGATTAATATTATCTAAAGACTTAAAAATATTATAATCAATTCGATTATTAACTTTACGCATCTTTTTAATTAATTCTTTAATTTCTTTACGTTTACTCATACCATCATCTACTAAACTACATCCTTCTGTAAAACGACAAGCACAATTAATGAAAGTTAATTCATTATATTTTCTCCAAGCTATAATATCCTCTTCACGAATCATATACAAAGGACGAATTAGTTCTAATCCTTTAAAATGATCACTATGAAGTTTCGGCATCATAGTCTTAACTTCAGACCCATAAAACATACTAAGTAAAGTAGTTTCAATTACATCATCTAAATGATGTCCTAAGGCAATCTTATTGCATCCTAATTCTTCTGCATGATTATATAGACACCCTCTTCTCATACGTGCACATAAATAACAAGGGCTCTTCTCCTGTTTTTCGACAATATCAAAAATATCCGATTCAAATATCTCTAATGGAATATTTAATATCTTCGCATTATCTTCAATAAATTGACGATTATAATCATTATATCCTGGATCCATACAAACATAATGTGCTTCAAAAGGAACATCACCATGTCTTTGTAATTCTTGAATACACTTTGCTAGAAGAAATGAATCTTTTCCCCCACTGATACAAACCATAATTTTATCATTTTCCTGTATCAATTGATATTCTTTTACCGCTTTAATAAAATTAGCCCATATATCTTTTCGAAACTTTTTAATAATACTTCGTTCAATTTCTTGATATTTTTCCATTAAGAAACCTCCTTAATACATTGATCAAATGCAAGATAAAATTCTTTTAATTCCGCATCTGTTGTTAGATGAGAAAAACTAATACGCAAAGAAGAAGAAGCTAAAGCTTTATCATGAGTTAGTGCAAAAACAAGTTTAGAAGGAGTACCTACAGGACAACAAGAAGTTTTGGTAGATAAATAAATCCCCTTTTCTTCTAACATCTTCGCAAAACAATCACTCTTTACTCCCTTAATACTAAAGTTCAAAGTAAAAGGAATAGATTGATCCGTACTATTAATATAAACATTTTTATAGTTATTCAAGAAATCACGTACTTCGTGATTCATTTTTTGAACAGCATGATAGCGTTCCTCTTGTTTCGAAATAGCAATATCTAATGCTTTTTCAAATGCTAAAATATTTCCAAGAACTGGAGTTCCACTTCGATAAACCGTAGTAGACTTACCACCATGAATGATTGGTTTAATGGAAACATCCTTTTTCTTAATTAAAACTCCAAAACCATTTAATCCATAAAATTTATGAGGCGCAATGGTTACTAAATCAACATCCGAAAAATCAATAGAAACTTTTCCAATAGATTGAGCAGCATCCGTATGAAATACAGTATGAGGATTGCTTTTTACAATTTTTGCAATTTCTTCGATTGGCTGACGAATTCCAAGTTCACTATCAACACAACAGATACTAACTAATATGGTATCTTCACGCAACAATTTTTTTAGATTTTCCAAATCAATGATACCATCTTTTGTGACATTTAAAACATCTACCTCAAAACCAGCTTCTTGCATCGTTGTAGCAGAAGCAATAATAGAATTGTGTTCTAATCCGCTTACAATGATATGTTTTCCATAATTCTTATATCGCTCACAAACACCTTTAATCGCAAGATTATTAGATTCAGTTGCCCCACTAGTATAAATTACTTCTTCTGGTAAAACTCCAAGTAAAGATGCAATATGATTTGTTGCATTATCAATCATTTTCTTTGCTTCTAACCCTAAACCATGAGAAGAGTTAGGATTTGCATAGTATTTTTTTGTAATTTCATAATAATAATCTAATACATTCTCATCAACTGGAGAATTTGCTGCATAATCCAAATAAACCATAATTACCTCCAAAAAAAATAGGTATAAAATACCTACTTATTATACACTTTTTTTCGAAAGAAAGGAATACCCTGCTTGATTCACTTTTTCTTTTAAAGACTCTTCTGCCAATTCATTTTTTGAAGTAATCGTTGCAGTCTTCTTTTCTAAATCAATCGTAACTTTCTTTACTCCTTCTAATTCCATAAAAGCATCCGTCATGTGCTTTGCACAATTCGCACATTTCATTCCGTCTATTTCAACTACAATAGTATATTTTTTACCAAACATAAATCCTCCTATAATGGAGTCGCAATATCGCTATCCATCTTTCTTCGCATTTTTTCTTCATCATATCTCATAATAATCGGATCCTTCCCATCCGTATCAATCACGAAATACGAATCTTTCTCATGTTCCCCAAAGAACATAGAAACTACGCTTTCTACATCATCCGTATGATATTGTTCTTTCGCATCTTTCAAACTAAGAAGTTTGTAATACGCATATCTTATTCCATCATCCATATTCGTAGAACTCTCTTCAATACTAGAATACTTCTTATCATTCGTATTGATAAAAGTACTACCTTCCATAGTACCCATCATTGGTCCTAAAACACGATAACGTAAATGTCTTTGTTTCGAATCTTTATCCGAAACAATATCCTTATAAACTAATAATGTTAAAAAGATTTTTGAATCCATATAACTCCCCCTATTTTTACTGTATATTAAATACCATAAAATAAGAAAAAAGTCAATTAACCCTCGATTCTAATATAAGCTCCATTTTCCTTTTTATACTTACGTTTTTTATTCTTATCAATCTTGTTTATAAGCTCTTCTTCTAAGTCAATTCCAAGGGTTTCACATAATCCCATAACATAGATTACGATATCTGCAAATTCACTACCTAAATCATTCTTTTTCTTGTAATACGCATCAAATGCTTCGCCTACTTCTCCGTATAGTAAATTAAAATTAAAGTTTGGATCTAAAGAGAAACCTTTCTCTATTTTATTTTGATAAACTTCTTTTTGCTTTTCTTTTAAATCAATCATTCTTACACCTTCTTTGTCATTTCGATTATTACTGCAATAGGAAGTACTAGTATAAATAGTACAATCCAAAATAATTTCTTAAGACCATCCATAAAAAGCCTCCTATTTTAACTTTGAAAAAATATTTTGAAAATCATCATGAATAACCAAATCGAAATCCGCATCATTCGGTGTAGCATCTCGGTTCAATAAAACCATATTCTCTCCACCGAATTCACGAATCATTCCACTAGCAGGATAAACCGTTAAAGAAGTTCCTGCAACAATCAACAAATCCGCTTCTCTTATTGCGTCTATAGAAAATGCGAAATCATCTTGCGGTAACATCTCTCCATATAATACAACATCTGGTCGAATAATTCCACCACAAGTACAACTAGGTACCCCTGTAGAAGAGAATATTGCATCACTATCATAATCTTTCATACAAGTATCACAATAATTTCGATATACCGATCCATGAATTTCGTATACCTTTTTAGAACCTGCTTTAGTATGTAACCCATCAATATTTTGAGTAACAACCACTACATCTTTTCCCCTTTTTTCTAAATCCACAATATATTGATGAACGATATTCGGTTCATATTCTAAACAATTTAAATATTCTCGGTAAAAATCAAAAAAATCTTCTGTATGTTTATACAAACAATCTTCACTTAACATATATTCAGGAGGATATTTATACTTCATTTGATATAATCCATCAGGACTACGAAAATCTTTAATCCCGCTTAATGTAGAGACTCCAGCTCCACTAAAAAAAACTATTTTTTTCGCATCATCAATCATTTTTTGTAACATTTCAATAGAATCCATAAGCATCACCAAATTCATTATAACATACAAAAAAACTAGAATCTGATAATTCTTGTGTTATAATGAAAGAAAGATAGGGAGTCGTGGTTTGAATGAATAATACAAAGCAAAGAGTGGAATGGGTAGATATTTGTAAAGCAATCGCAATTATATTTGTTTTTCTTGGACATTGGAATACAGTCCATTTAAAAATATTTGCATATGCTTTTCATCTAAAACTATTCTTTTTATTATCCGGTTTTTTCGCTGCAAAAGCAGCAGAAAAGTATAATTTTAAAGAATATACAATAAAAAGAATCAAACAAATTATTATTCCAATGATTCTTTGGGGATGGATTGGAATAATCATTAATCATTTTGAAAGTCCTATGATACTAACAGATATGATTACTTATTTAAAAGGAATCCAATATGTGTATCCAAATTATTGGTTCTTTCCTGCAATTTTTACCATAAGTCTTTTCTATTATGGACTAAAAAGATTATATAAAAAAGACTCCAGAGTATTGCTATGCACTTATTTGCTATTACTATTTTTTGGAAAAACACCAATTATTGATTTCACAATTCCAGAATGGTGGATCTTTAATTACATTTATGTAAAAGCATCTTTCGTATACGGATTCTGGTTTGCTTTAGGAGCCTTTCTATTCCCATACTTAAAGAATTGGATAGAAAAAAAAGATACATCAGAAAAATGGAACAAATATTTCCATATAATCGGAATAACAGCAACACTAATCACATCCGCATTATTTGTAAAAGACATCAGTGCAGTATCATTCATTGAAAAATATATACTAACAAATAATATACTTGCGACTCATTATAATATTATTTCTACTTCGATTATTATGATATCTGTAATCTACTTTTCAACATTTTTAACAAAAATAGAAGGATTAAAGTTTATTGGAAAAAATACAATGGCACATTTAGGATTAGAATATATTACAAGAACGATCGTACCAATATATATCGTAAATGCCTTCCATTTAAACTTTACCTTAGACACAACAGTAATGGTTATTTTATTAGTAATCATCCAATTCTGGATTAATAATAAACTAATCAAATACATCAACTTATGCTTTCCAATTTTAAATGGAGAATATCCAAAAAAATCAGAAAAAATAGAACAAAAAAAATAGATTCATAGAATCTATTTTTTATATTGAAATGCATCCGCATATTCTACAATATTTGCATCTTTATAACGACGTTCAATGACTTCCAACGTTTTCGAATTCATCGTCTTTGTAAAAGTAATAAAATCTTCACATACATTTCGTCCAACCAAACTTCGTAGCATCTCTGGTTGATTTGTTGTGTATAAAACATTAGAAGCAAATTCCCATTTACGAGGATCTGGATTTGGAGTAATACCATTAAACTCTACTCTTAAAGTATCTTCCCCTATTTCTGCCTTATAAGCAAGATAAGCCATAATAGCAGGATGAATCGTATGAGGTTTTGTAGGTTTCACATAATCCATTCGTTCTTGTTCTTTCTCACAAGAAGTAGCCCATTTTGTCCAATTTGCAACATCCGTATGAATATAAACATGAGCAAATCGATTATATAATGGTTCCGCAAATTCAAAAGCACTCAAAGAATCTGTAAGTTCATTACCAGCTGCCACAATACGGACATTTTCCGGTAATTTCCATTTTCCATTAATCTCACCATTTAAAACAATATTAAATGCCATTCCTTGTAATGTTGGATTTGCATTTGTTAACTCATCAAAGAATACCAAATGTATCTTATTCGGTTCTTGTTCACTCTTTTTCATAATTTTCTTATACCAGGTAGGAGGAATCGATACACATTTACCAGATACTTCATTATAAACTTCTAATCCATTTAAAGATTCCGGTGTAGCATTTCCCATATATAAAACAACACAATCTGGATCAATTGCCTTAATACGAGCACTCTTACCGTCACTACTCTTTCCATGTAAGAAAACCGATACATTAGACTCTATCATTCCACGAATAATATCTTCTTCTTTAACTTTCGAATAATTAAAGTGATATGGATTCTCTAGATAAGGATCAAATTCTTCACTCTTAGAATCCGATACATGTTGTAAAATCTCTTTCGTAAAAGTATTCTGTAAATAATTTTGTAAATTAGAACCATTATAACGAACCTTATTAGAATCCGAAAAAGAAACTCCAGCAAATAGAATTTTTTCAGATAATAATAATTCTTGTTTCGTATCAACAAGATAACGAACAGGAGCAACTTCAACAATTACAGTATCCAAAGAAGAATAAGACTTCGAATTGGATAAAACACAAGAATTCTTACAAGGACAAGGTAAATATCGTTTTCCCTTATACTCTACTTCTTTAATAGTTCCAGCCCCTGGAAGATAGTATTCGCAACCAGTCAAAGAAACTTTTCGATTCTCAATAGCATCTAAAATTTCTTCCTCATTATTAGCAACAAATTGAGGATATTCCCCAAAAGAAACAATTGGGATTCCCTTACGAGAAACTTCAGAATAATCATCTTCCGTTAATTTGGAAGTTGGAAATAAGATAGAAGGACGAACCCCACAAGAGGATTGAGGAACAGTATAACTCTTGTCCCCTACACAAGATAGGATTCGATTTGTCTTATTGTCTGGTAAAACATAATAAGAACCACATCGATTACGATTCTTATGTAATCCAACAGAAGTACAATAGTTTGGCAAAGAACCATCAGACTCAATAATCCCACCACAAAGAATAGCAAAATCGGTAAGAATAGAACGATGACCAATCTCTGAAAAGAAAGATAAAGAATTCAATTCCTCAACACTAAGAATTCGAAAATCATCTTTTCGGTTTGGAAAAATTTTAGAATTTCTTAATTGTTTTATTAAATTTTCATTGGATTCTGCTCTCATAAAGATTTCCTCTTTGTATGATTTTCTTTGTCATAATAATGATTAACTTTATCAGAATCAATATTTAAATTCTTATACTTTTCTTGAACATTAGCCCAAACTTCATCATCGTAATTACGACAGAAAGAAACAAAGTCACGAGTTAATTCTTGCCCAACTAAACTACGAAGCATTTCTACTTTACCAGTACGATATAAAATTTTCGAAGCCATTTCCCATTTTCTAGGATCTGCATTTGGAGTCTTTCCATTATATTCCGTACGTAAAGCATCCTTTTGACGCATCGAACGATAAGCAATAAAAGAAGCAATTGCTGGATGAATCTTATGAGGTTGAACAATTTCTTCAAAAGGTAACTTTTCCAACTCAGAATCTGATTCTACAGCCCATTTTAACCAATTATCAGAATCTGTATTAATATAAACATGTGCGAAACGATTAAACATAGGTGCAACCAATTCATTTGCTGCTAAAGAATCTTCTACTTCATTACCAGCAGCTACAACCCTAGCATTCTTTGGTAATTTCCAAATACCATTCACTTCATGATCCAAAATAATATTAAAAGCTAATCCTTGAATAACAGGAGTCGTATTATTAAGCTCATCAAAGAAAATAATATGTAACTTATCTGGTTCCTTTTCACATAAAGTTTCAATCTTATTTAACCATGCTGGTTTAATATTTAAAGATTCATTCGTATCCGAATTATAAACACTAATACCATTTAATGATTCTGGAGTTGCATTCGTCATATATAAAACAATACAATCCGGATCAATTTCTTTTACACGAGCACTCTTACCATCACTACTTTTTCCATGTAAAAAAACAGATACATCGGATTCAATTGCTCCACGAATGATTTCTTCTTCAGAAACTTTCGAATAATCAAATCCAAAAGGATTCGATTTTGCTTTCTTTTGAGTATTACTTTTACGAGGAAGTATTTCTTTTTCATCCTCTTTCTCTTGATTAGGATTACGACGCATTGGTGGTGCAGAATTTCGACTAGTTTTTTTAACGCCAATACCTTGTCTTATTTTTTTCTTTGGATTAGAAGAATTCCCATAAAGATTATAATTTCCAAGATACATCATTTATTCTTCACCTTTCCTTTCTTGTCACGAGAAAATCCATCATATTGAACCAATTCATCAATATTTAAATTCTCATAACGATTTGTAATTTCTTTCTTTTTAGAAGAATCAACAGATTTCCAAAAATCCGAAAATTGTTTACTTAAATCTTCTCCAATTAAAGATTTTAATAAATCCGCTTGATTCGTTTGATATAAAACTCGAGAAGCCATTTCCCATTTTCTAGGATCAGCATTAGGTCTTTCTCCAGTAAACTCTGTTCTTAAAGCATCACGATTTGATGCAATAAAAGCCATAATAGCAGGATGAATCTTATGAGGAATATTCTTTTCAATATAAGGAATAAGTTCTTTCTCATCATCCGCATGAACTGCCCATTTTAACCAATCATTAATTTTAGTATCAACATAAACATGGGCAAATCGATTATATAATGGTTCTACCAATTCATTTGCCGCAATGGAATCTGCAACTTCATTTCCTGCAGCCACAATTCGAGCATTCTTTGGTAATTCCCATTTTCCATTAATTTCTTTATCCAAAATAATATTAAATGCCATTCCTTGAATGGTAGGAGTTGCATTATTTAATTCATCAAAGAATACTAAATGAATCTTATCCGGTTCCTTTTCACATCGAGCAACCAAATGTTCATACCAAGAAGGAGGAACATCAATCATACGTCCAGTTTTAGAATGATATACACTAATTCCATTTAAAGATTCTGGAGTAGCATTTCTCATATAGATAATTTCACATTCAGGATCCAATTCTTGAACTCTAGAACTCTTTCCATCACTACTCTTACCATGAATCATAATAGACACATCAGCATCAATCAATCCACGAATAATTTCTTCTTCACTCTTTGAAGAGTAATCAAAAACATATGGATCTTCAATAATTTCAGAATTAGTTTCTTCTTTCTTTTCTTCCAAAGACACTTTTTTAAAAGAAGTATGGAAAATAATATCAGATAAAAAGTATTTATTCATAAAATCATAAATACAAGACTCATCAAAACGAGAAACAACACGATTAAATTTCATTGTTTTAGGATGCATGTCATATAAATAAGAAACATTAGAGAATAACAAATACTTTGACATAAGAGCATTCTTATTTGGGTTATAAATCCATTCAATAGGAGATACTTTAACAAATACTCGGTCCAAATGATGATACTTATGACCATCCGATAAAAGAACACTCTTTCCCTGATTCTCCATTAAAACATATTTTTCTCCCTGATACTGATATTCTTTTAATTCTTTAGGAATAAAACTCACTTCATCAGAATCCGAAAGATTATTCGTATAAGAACCAGTAAATATGAAATCACTAGGATTTCGATCAAATTCCTTTAGCATTTCATTACTATTTTCTGCTACCCATTGAGGATATTCTCCAAATCGATGAATCAAATCACGATTTATAGGAGATACATCCATACGATCAAATAAGATTGCAGGACGACAACAAATATCACGAGCATAAGTTTTTCCTAAAATAACACGTTTATCTTCACTAGAATAGATTGCGGTTTGAAAAGGATCAAAGAATCTACCAGCAAAATAATCACCAAAATAATATCCCTTTTCCCCACTAATCTTTGTTATATTAGCTCCAGTTAAAACCGCAAAATCCGTAACCTTCGCTTCTGTAATATCCTTTGGAAAGAATCCATTTAACTCCTCTGAAGTTAAAACAGTAAATGGTTTGTAATGTTCTTCCAAATGGTTTTCAATATAATATTCTATATCACTCATACTCTGCCACCTCTTTGATATACCTTATATCCAGGAGTAGATAATTCTTTCAAAGAATCAGCATCAATATGAATAACCTTACCACCTTTTGGATGAATATCAACATCTCCAAAAACAACCCATATAGCATCCATAGGAGTTTCTGGATCATCCGCATAACCATCCGTAAAAATAATCTTATTGTCTACACGTTTTGTAAAAGACGATACCGCACATTCAAAATCCGTACCCCCTCCACCAGTAAACTTCAATTTCTCAATATCCTTCATAGAACGAATCTCTTGAAAACCATAAAATTCAGTATCAAAGCAACCAACTTTAACCTTAGAAGATGCTAATACATTTTTACATTCTTTTAAGAAATTACGTAAAAGATCTTCATTAATAGATCCACTAGTATCTAATAAGATTTCCGTTTCAGAAGTAGGCATTTCTTCTAAATGAGATTTAATAACTCCATACTCGATTGTTGCATGACGATAAGACCAATCGACTTCATAACGAATAGAATCACGTAATAATCTTCTCCAATTAATTAATTTAGAAGATTTTCCAATTTCCTGTAATTCACGATCAATAGAATCCGTAGTATTTCCAGCAAAAGGACTATAGGCTTCTAGTTCATCCTTCAAACTTTCCAATTTATCTTTAACCATTTCTCGATTCTTTGAAAATGTTTCTGGTTCACCCATATTTGAGAAATCATGAATGTCTTTTGTAGATTGCTTCTCTTCTTCCTTATCTTGTTGTTCATCTAGACTATCACTAGAATCATTCATTTGATTTTGAGAAATATTCTCAGAATTCTGCTCTCTTTTTGAATCATTCGAATTCTTATGAAATAAATCAGAAACAAAATCTTTTACTTTTTGAAATAGAGATTTTTTTTGTTTCTTTGATTCTTTATCAATGGAATCACTATATTTATTTTGATTTTCTTCTTTATTTGACTCGTTCCTATTTGACTCTTTTTTATTGGAATGAACATTTTTGGAATGTTTGTTATTCTTACGACGATTATCTAAATCTTTAGCATATTCTTCCCAGTTTTCATGGTTATCAGTAGCATGATCTCCTTCATCAAAATCATAATCGTCTTCTTCATTCGAACCAGAAGAATTTGTTTCTTCCTCTGTTCCATTATTCGAACTACCATTATTAGACATTTCATCCTTATCTCCAGATCCCTTATTAGAGTCTTTCTTCTGATTCATTCCAGAATTTAAATCTTTTTCTTCATCTTTACTATCCATAGAATCTTTCATATCCGAACCATTATCGTTCGAATCATCTTTTTGCTTTCCGATTTTTCCATCTTTTTCTTCGTCTTTACTATTTGAAGAATTAGTCTGTTTCTCGTCAGTAGAAGAACCATTCTTAGAAGAATCTTTTTCATTTGATTTGGAATCCTTTTTAGAGGAATCATTACCACTCGAATTATTATTTTCAGAGTCTTTCTCAATTGAATTTTCTTGATCATTATCACCCTTAGAAGAACTACCATTATTATCTTGACGATCATCAGATATATTAGATTCACTAGTATTTTGTTCTTTCTTCTGATCATTTTCTTCCGGAACACCAGAAGGTTGATTTTGATCTTGATCTGGAGGAGAATCTGTCTCCATCGAATTTTTTCCTTGACCTTGAGTATTACTCTTCTTAGATAAAGTCCCTTTCTTCCCAATAGGTGGTAATTTCATTTTTTTCTTTTGTTTTTCTTTTAGAATCTCATAATAAGCTTCTGCATCATAGTCAATCGCATCTGGATTATGAATCGTTCCAGGCACAGGCTTCAATCCATCTTTTCGTAAATACGCATTGACAACAGAATCAGTAGCCACTCCCCAAAGATGCATATTCTTTCCCTTAGAACGGCCAATATGGTCAAAGGCGATATGACAAACTTCATGAGAAAGAATAAATAATTGCTGGTTCATATCGTATTTTTCAATTTGCTTTGGATTATAATAAACAGAAATTCCATCCGTATAGGCCAAATGACCTTTTTCATTCGGAATAAACTTTGTATCGCTAATAATATTTTGAAAAGCAGGATATTTTTTTACGATACGTTTTTTCATCTCCTCGATATCCATTTGTCCACCTCCTTTTAAATATGTGCTACATAAGAATAAATATCAGGACTAATCCTATGTTCTTTTAAATTTTGACAAGTTAGAATAAGATAAGTATTTTTTGGTAAATCAAAAGTACTAATCTTACGATATTTTAACAATTCAATAAAATGATTTTGTTGTGCAAAAGAAACCATATTAATATTAGAAATCACTAAGATTGGCATCTTCTTTATTAGAAGTTCTTGATACCAAACAGGTGGAACAAAATCAACACCTTCATAATGACCATTAAAATTGGAAATATCACAATCCGCATCTAACACAACCGCATCTGGAAAAACAGAAGCAGGAAGATCTTCCACTAAAATTGGAATATCTTTTACTTTCAAATAATCTTTTAATAATTGTAATCTTTCTTCACAAATCATTTTTTCTTCTCCCTTTGTTTCACTTCATCTTCAAAACGCATATCTGCCATTTTTTGTAGACGATGCTCATCATCCCCTACCCAAGCAGAATCAAAAACCTTACATAACTCTGGACTCATTGTTTTAACAAAGTCACGAACCTTATCAACATTCTCATCATCTACTAAAGATAATTCTATAGACGCTGCATACTTTTGAGAAGTATTCAAATCTAATGTTGATAAATCATATTCTCCATTAAGCACTCCGTCTACCGTAATATGAAACTCTTTGCAATACGCAACAAATTGTTTCGTAACATCATCTCCAACCAAACAAGAAATCAATTCTGGTTTATTGGTTTGATATAAAACACGAGAAGCCATTTCCCATTTTCTTGGGTCTGCATTAGGCTTTTCTCCCGTATAAGTTGTTCGTAAAACATCTTTCTTTTCCTGATGTTGATAATTCACAAAAGATAATATAGCAGGATGAATTTTCTTAGGATAAGAAGTATATTGATAAGGCAATCTTTCCATTTTTTTATCCGAATCCATAACCCAACGTAACCAATCATCAGACGTAGTATCAATATACAAATGAGCAAAACGATTATACATTGGTTCTGATAATCCAAAAGATGACAAAGAATCTTCCATTTCATTTCCAGCTGCCACAATTCGAACATTTTCTGGTAATTTCCAAACACCATTTACTTCATGTTCTAAAATAATATTAAAAGCCATTCCCTGCATAGCAGGAGTCGCATTGGATAATTCATCAAAGAATAGAATATGCGTTTTATCAGGTTCCTCTTCGCATTTCTTAACTAATTTCTTATACCAACTTGGTGGTACATCAATAGCCTCATCCTTAGAAGAATCATATACCGTTATACCATTTAAAGAATTAGGAGTAGCATTTCTCATATAAATAATCAAACAATCCGGATCAATCTCTTTCACTCTTGCACTCTTACCATCACTACTTCTACCATGTAAAAATAACGGAACATTAGAATCAATCATGCCACGGATAAACTCTTCCTCCGTACCATTCGAAAAATCGAAATGATAAGGGTTAGAATTAGAGTTAGAAGTTTCTACTATTTCTTCATTATATTCTTCCTCATCATAATAAAATGGATCATCTTGTAAAACATCCTTACGGAAATGTTCCTCTAAGAATCTTTGAATTAAAGAACCCTCAAACTTACCATGCATTAAGATCTTAGAAGAAATATCATAAGTAATAGCTCCATGAATAACATCTTTCGTAAATAAAAAGCAATTTTTCTTATCATAAATCCATTCAATTGGAGTAACCTCTACCCATAAAGAATTTTCATATTTAAAATAATTAGAAGAAAAGGATGGACGTACATATAAATGACCATTGTATTCATATTCTTCATCTTTAACGTAATTAATTAAAATTTGATGTGCACTTTTCTCATCTTCTTCTCTTGTAAAAGAACAACCTGTTTTTCGTAATAAATCAGCATTCAAATAAGCATCAAGTTTTTCATTCATAGTAAAACCAACTTGTTTTTGTGGATATCGACCAAAAGAAAAAGAATAATAGTCATTTCCATAACTAACCATATTATGAACATATACTTGAGTACCATCATGAAAAGTAATATATGGGGTTTTATTTAAATCTTCTATATAAACATTATTAAGACAAATTCTGCAACCAACTTCATCTTCAAAATAATCACCTTTTTTTAATTTACCATCTTGGTCTAAAACAAAAGGTCTTTTCGAATCATATTCACTAGTCCAATAGGTAAATTCGCGATTCTTATGAATAAGTCCACCCGCATAATAAGATAATTCTGGAGAGAATAAGTTTTTATCTCTTTTTCGAATTTCTTGAATTTGTTTTTTTGTAAGAAAAGAAAACTCTTCCATAACCCCTTCACCACGAGGCATATTATAGCACAAAAGTCCTTTTATTTCAACAAAAACAAAAAGAAAAAAAGAGGTTTTTCTCCTCTTTTATTTCATATTTGGATAATATTTATACTTTCCATTTTTAACATCGACTAAACATCTTAAACGATGATAATCTTCTAATGTGAATTCAGACTCTAAAATCCGATTATCTTGAACCCATGTAAGAGACCCTTCTGTAATTTGAATTTGATAATAAGTTTTAAATCTTATAGTGACAACTTCTACTTCATAATTCCGAAATTGAATCGAAGTAATATTACGAGGATCATTTTGAAAGAAATCATTTTTTAAATTCTTATCATCATAAACAATACCAATTGCTTCACTTAGTTTAATAGGATATGGATAACGTTTATCTTCTTTATTAATGAATTCCTGATGTTTCTGAAAAGCCCCCTCCATAACCGATAAAAACTCTTCATCCCCACCAGCAATTTTATCAACTAAATTAAAAGTATTATCACTAACTAAATCCTCTTTTAGTATATCGATTCTTTGAAAAAATTCTTCGTTAAATTCTTCTTCCGTTAATTTTTCTTTATCCATAGTATCACCTATTCTCATTATACCATAAAAAAGACTAGATTAGGATCTAGTCTTAATAACACCATCTTCTATTACAGATTTCGTACCAATACTTTTCTTTAAATACTTCATAGCAGTACCCATATCTTTATAAGTTTCTTTAAAACTATCATTAGAAGCATTTTTAAATTGAGAAGCTAATTTACTCATCCAATATAAATTACCGCTTCGATAGTCAATGGTAATAACTTGATCTCCACTAGATACTTCAGCATATGGAATAATAGAATCATTGTGAAATTGTTCATAGTGACAATCGGAAAAGTTCTTATCGATTGTACTACATACTTCACTTTCTACCATCTTACCCATTAAATAACTAGCAGAAGAATAACCATTTTCTAAAATCCAACTTTTATATTTATCATTCAAGTAAGCAAGCTGATTCTTCATACGAAGTCTACGATAATCATCTAATTTCATATCATCAAAATCATTGACATAAATTGCAATATCACGTAATTCAAACTCATCCGCTTCTTCTTTTAGATACGAATCAATATCGTATTCATATCCCTCTTTGATATAATCTAATTCCCCGATTTTTTCAATTGCGTAATAAGCTCTTTCAAATTCATGCAAGCGAGTATTATATTCCTCATCATCAAGAATCGTATTCGTATCTTTTCTGTTTTCTGTTAAACTACGAATACTAGTATTATAAATGTGTTTATCTTCATAAGAATCACGATGAAAAGCAGGAATCAAAACAAAACCCGTCGCTACTACAGCAGCCGTAATTCCAATATTTCTTAATTTCATAATAGCCCCCTATTTTGTTTTTTGTTTTGAATTCGTATCAGTATTACGAGTTAAAATGTCATGAATCACATAACGCTCTTTCTCATTATCTTCTTTCAAACTTAGTGCATATTCATTTGTTTTTATCCAATTACCAGAAGAATCTTTTCTTTCTTTCTCATAAATAACAATTTCATTATTATAACTAGATCCAATAAAGCGATAAATACTTTCTTTTGAATTAGAAACAATATCATCAGAAGCAACAAATTCATCTGTTGGAACATAAGAACCATCTTCTATAAAATCATATTTTTGATAAACATATACAGGAGAAGTAGAAAACTCTCCATAAGATTCATCAACAATAGATTCTTGATTTTGATTTTCTAAATATTTTGTTTTCTCAATATTATGAGAAGCACATAGAGAACCTACTCCAATAATAAAAATTAAACCAGCAAGAAACTTTCCATTTTTCATAGTAATACCCCCTCAAAATTATTGTGGATATTATACCATAAAAACGAACATTTGTCAAAAAAAGACCTTCAAATTAGGTCTCTAATAGTTCAATATCACATACAAAAGTTATTTCTGCATCATACAATTGTTGATAGTTTAATCTTTTCCAACGATTTTCACCTTTATCTAAAATTTGAATCTCAATCATATCCCAAATTGCAACCCACCAAACAACACATAAAAAGTTGGATGCAATAGACCCCATATAAAGTTCAAAGATATTATTCATAGTAAGAAGAACAACTCCTACTATAAGTAAAATAAAACTTCTACGATTCTGTAACATAATTTCATATTCTACATCATCAATTTCAATTCCATAGTTATTACGAATCGATTTTTTCATTCGATCCTTCGTATCCTCATCTACTTCAGGACAATGAATCTCTAAAATAATATCCGTATCAATTGGAAACATGTAAGCAATTTCTTCAATATATTTACAAACCGAATCGCTTAACTCCATTTGCTTATAATCATGTTCCATATATAAATCAGAAACTCTATCTAATTGAACGGGAATAACGGCTTTTCCATCACGCATATAATACTTATCGACGTAACGGTCTTCACTAAATTTTATCTTACGATTTTTTCTTCGAACACTTCTTTTATTCTCCATGAAAGATATCCTCCAATAATAAGATTATATCACAAAAAAATCTGTTATAATAAAAATGAGGTGTAAAAATGAAAAAAATAATTGCTCTATTTTTAGTATTAAGTATTTTAACTGGTTGTAGTAAAAGAGAAGAACCAAAACAAAAAGAAACAAAGAAAGAAACAACAGAAGTAAAAGAACAAGTGCCCATTGAACCAAAGTATGTAGATCAAAATAATACTCCAATCGGATTATATAGTAATGGAAATAAAATACAAACATTTAATGCAAAACTTACTCCATTAGAAGATATCAATATCTTTCAAATCTATCCAAGTAAAGAATCCTCTGTACCATCCAACACACCATTTGGACAAGCATTCTATAATGAGTATCAAAAATACGTATCTACAAATCCGAACCTAAAAATCGGATTTAATTTCAAATATACAATCGATACAGGAGAACAAATCAGTTATAACATTCTAAATCCATATCAAACAAATGAAAAATATTCCGAATATATCTTATCATATTTATATGATGACTACGTAAACTTAGGAAAAGGATTCTATTCGCATCTAGAACAATCCGACTATAATGAATCTACTCTATTTACTTCTATTAAACTACAAGCAGGAGGATACTCCTATAAAATAAAAAGTAATATCGAATTAACCGTATTTACATACGATACCGAAGATGATTTCGAAAATAACGAATATCGAGGAAATAGTAAAGATACCATCACAATTCAAATACAATAAAAAAGGACTAGTCATCTAGTCCTTTTAAATATTTCGAATAATCTATTTGAAATAATGGATGACTCTTATCTTCAATTTGTTTTAATAATTTCTCTTTCATCGATAAAACAAGTTGGTAATCATTATATGTAATATCTTCACTTTCTACTGCTTCCATTAACTCATCTTCATCAATGACGTTTACTTCTCCATCCGGAAGTAAAGTAATATCAAGATATAAGTCATTAAAATAAGGGACACCATTTTCTAATCCACTATCCTTAATAATATCAAAATAATACTCAACAATTTCCTTTTTCTCATTAAAGAAGATTCGTAATGCATAATGATCATTCTTTGGAACGATTTCTAAAATATAAAAACCATCATCCATTGCGACAATATCATGATGAATAATAAAAGGATCCGTAACGTGAATCAGTCTTTTACAACTAATATAATAATCTTTATCATCTAAGAAGAAAGCAATACGATACTTTTCTGCTTCTCTTAAATAAGTAGTACTTAATAATTTCTTTTTCATACTCTTCACCCATTCCATTATAATATAGAATTATGATAAAATAAAAGAAGAATAAGGAGAAGTATATGAAAGCAGTAAAAGTAGTAAAAAGAATTTTTATCTTTATAGGAAGTTTATTAGGAGTAGCCATATTTATCTTAATAATGAACTATATCCGATTAACCGCCCACTATTTTATCAATCCATACAATTTAAAAGAAACCTATGAAGTACAAGGAAATAAAAAGAATTATGTTCCTCAAGGTCTGGCATATTCCAATAAATACAACATCGCCTTACAAACATCTTATAATAGTAAACATAATGTTAGTATGGTCTATATTACAGACTTAAAGAAAAATAAAGTGATCAAAAAACTAAAATTAAAAGAATTAGATAATACCGATAATGTAAATCATGTAGGAGGTATTGCTACAGACAATGAAACAGTTTGGATTGCTAATGACTATGAAGTAAATGAATATAAACTAGAAGACATGCTAAAAACAAAAAAAGATTATATTCAAAGTATTAAGAATACGCATCTAACAATTCGTGGAGACTTCTGTTTTTATAAAGATAATACTCTTTGGATTGGAGACTTCTTTTTAAAGCCATTCTATAAAGTACCAAATGATACTCCTCTAGTAATGTCATATAATACCGAAAAAGAAATCGATTATAATACTCCAGAAGCAATAATATCTCTACCAAAAATGGTACAAGGAATGGTAATTACAGAAGACAACAAATTTATCTTCACCCATTCTTTTACAAATCTAATCCATTCCAAAATGACCTTATATGATAATGTATTGGAAGAAAAGCCAGATACCTATTCCTTAAATGGAAAAGAAAATCCATATTATCATTTTACAGAAGGAAATAAATTAAATAGCATTGATCTTCCTCCAATGGCAGAAGGGTTCTACCAAAAAGGAAAGAAACTATATATCCTATTTGAAAATAGTTCCGATACTTACTGGTTTGCCCTACCAAAAATGAATAAAGTAATGAGTATGAATATAAAAAAGATAGACAGAAATTAAATTCTGTCTATTTTAATTTAATAATAGATAAATCACTATAATAATTATTTAAATTATAAAGAATTAATTTATCCTGAAATTGATGATCCGTAATATAATTCGTAACATTATAATTGTAATACCTTAAATCAATAACATGTATTTTATCATAATGAGGAATCAAATAAGGAATAAAGCAATTCGCATAACTATTCTTAATAATAACAATGCTACTACCATCATTACGTTCTTTATTATCAATAACAATTAAAGCATGATTTCCATCTAAAAAATAGGAATATTTATCTTTTGTTTTCAAATGTTCAGAATAATAGATTTGA
>JAFUFG010000063.1 GCA_017470045.1 Bacilli bacterium
CTCTTTTTTTGTTATATTTATAATGGAGATGAGGTATGTTAAAAGTAACACATGATGATATATTAGATTCGGATAATCGATTCGTAATAAAGAGCAAAGATGATTCTTCTAGTTTTACTATTGATTTAAGTTCTGTAATGAAGAAGAATCATGATGCGGATTCTGAAAAATCTAATCATAAATCTGATAAAAAGGATCAAAAGAAGAATTCTAAGTAATTCTTCTTTTTGTTCGATTGATTTTTTATTTGAAAAATACTAATATATTGATAGGGTGAGAGTCATGAGGGTTCCTATTTTTAATTTAAATAATAAAAGTAGTTTTAAGGATGAATATAGTAAGATTATTAAAGTGTTAAATAGTAAGTGTATTACGTTTAATGGGAAGAATTATACTTATTTTGATTATGTAAATACGTATTTATTTCATAATTGGAATTATCGTGGTACTTATTTGGATTGCTTTGAATATTTAGACTTTATTGGAGTAAATCCGAATAATAAGAAGATTACAGAAGATGCTTTTCTAAATTTCCTAGAATTCTTACTTAATATGCAGAACTTAGTAGACTCTATTAAGATGATAGGGGATAAGACTACTTATAGTACTACTTGTCGTAGTATTCTATTCCATAATATTCCTATTATCTTAGAGAATATGGGATATCAAGTATATTCTATTGATAATAAAGTAATGGTACTAAAGAAAGATATTGATTATGAAGATTTGTATGAGTTTATTCCGGATGATATATACGAATTAATTTTATCTTATCGAAGTGTTGATAATAACGGAATTAAGATGAAGAGAATCATCTTAAATAAGATGTACGAATATATCGTTACGGATATTGATAAATATAAGTCTTATAATAGTACGATGATTTCTAGTATTAAATTAGTTATGAATAAGATGGGAGTTATAGGGAATATTGATAAGAAGTATGCGGATTTAACAAATTATAAATTACGTAAATATTATGATTATTGTTTTTCTCTAATGACTTATTTGATTCGAACGGAAACGATGCTTAAATATCGTGACGAATTACGAGAAATTTAAAAAACTATGGAACTTGTTTTTTCAAGTTCTTTTTTGTTTGAATTTTTCTTTTTCTCTAAATGAATCTGTATTTTTTGGGTGATTTATGGTATAAATATTAATAATAGGTGGTTTGTTCATTTGAAATCTTTTTGATAAGATACATCCTCGAAAAGGGGGAATGATTATGATTCTATTAACCATTTTATTTATCTTTTGTTGCTGTAGAGTGGCATCCATGGCGGATGACGATTAATTTGTGTGTAAAATTGAAGGAAAACTTATTGGTTTTCTTTTTTTAATGTTATAATAAACTCTAGTGGTGAAGTATTATGAAACGTAGTGAAGTAGATCGTTCTAAATTAAGTCCGATGATGCAACAATATATGGAAATAAAAGATAAGTATGAAGATAGTATTATCTTTTTTCGACTTGGGGACTTTTATGAGATGTTTTTTGATGATGCTATTTTAGTTTCTAGATTACTTGAACTAACTTTAACTGGAAAGCAAGCAGGATTAGATGAGAGAGTTCCAATGTGTGGTATTCCTCATCATGCTTATGCATCTTATGTCGATGATTTAATTGATAAAGGTTATAAAGTGGCTATTTGTGAACAGTTAGAAGATCCAAAAGAGACCAAAGGTATGGTTAAGAGAGATGTTATTCAGGTTGTTACAAAGGGTACTAGAATTGATTCGAATATTGATAGTAAGAGTAATAATTATATTGCGAATATTTATGCTTTCTCTTATTGCTTTGGAATCAGCTATATTGATATTTCTACTGGTGAAGTTAATTGCTTCTTGGTAGAAGGAGAAAATGATAAAGTTATTAAAGAAATTACTCGTCATAACTTTCGTGAAGTTATTGTAAATGATGATATTGACCGAGAAATTGTTGATTCTCTTCGTACTCAACATGAAGTATTAGTTACGATTACAAAAGATGAGTTAGATGATAAGAATTACGAATATATTTATAAAGAGATTGAAGATGTTAGACTTGTTAAGACCATTCAACATTTACTTTATTACATTATCGATACAAAGAAAGGTGACATGCATCACCTTCAAAAAGCGAATGTTATTAAGAGTAGTGAATATTTAGAGTTTGATGTTAATACTAAAAAGAATCTTGAATTAGTAGAGACATTACGTAACCGTGAAAGACAATACAGTTTATTATGGTTACTTGATAAATGTAAGACTGCAATGGGTTCTCGTTACCTAAAGAGTAATATAGAAAATCCATTAACGGATCGTAAAGCGATTGAACGTCGCTACGACTTTGTTTCGAAATTATCATGCGAATTCATCTTACGTGATGATTTAATTAAAGAACTTAGTAATGTATATGACTTAGAACGTTTATGTGGACGTATTACTTATGGTAATTTAAATGCAAAAGATTTATTACAATTAAAGTCTTCTATTGGTAGTTTACCTACGATTAAGAAAATCTTAGAAGAACTTGGTTTTGATAAAAAGATTGAGACTTTTGATGATGTCTATTCTTTACTTGATCGTAGTATCTTAGAGGATGCTCCTTTTACCTTACATGAGGGACGTTTAATTAAACCTGGATATAATAGTGAATTAGATGAATTAAAGAGTATTAGTAGTGGTTCTAAGGACTTTATTGTAAATCTTGAAAAAGAAGAGAAAGAACGTACTGGAATTAAAAACTTAAAGGTCGGATTTAATAAAGTATTCGGATATTATATTGAAGTGAGTAAAGGCCAACTTGGTCTTGTTAAAGAAGAGTTCGGATATGAGAGAAAACAAACATTAGCGAATTGTGAACGTTTTATTACGAAAGAATTAAAAGAAAAAGAAAATATTATTCTTGGTGCAGAAGAGAAGATTATTTCTTTGGAATATAAATTATTTATGGATATTCGTGAAGTAGTAAAACGATATGTTTCAAAATTACAAAGAGTCGCTAGAGTTATTTCTGAAGTAGATATGTTACAATCATTTAGTATTGTAACGGATAATTATAAATTCGTTAGACCGGAACTAACAAAGGATCGAATTGTAAAACTAATTGACTGTCGTCATCCAGTTGTAGAACAAGTCATGAAAGATAAATATATTCCAAATGATATTATTATGGATAAGACTACGGATATCTTATTAATCACTGGCCCTAATATGGCTGGTAAATCGACTTATATGCGTCAATTTGCAATTACTGTTATTATGGCTCAAATGGGATGTTTTGTTCCTTGTAAGAGCTGTACAATGCCAATTTTTGATAAGATCTTTACTCGAATTGGAGCAAGTGATGATTTAGTTAGTGGTGAATCTACTTTCATGGTCGAAATGAAAGAAGCAAATTATGCGATTAGCGAAGCAACTGAAAATAGTTTAATTTTATTTGATGAATTAGGTAGAGGTACTGCTACTTATGATGGTATGAGTTTAGCACAATCTATATTAGAATATATTCATGATAAGATTAAAGCAAAAACAATGTTTTCTACTCACTATCATGAGTTAACTGTCTTAGAAAAAGATTTAAAACATTTAAAGAATGTTCATGTTAGTGCGATTGAAGAAAATGGGAAAGTTACTTTCTTACATAAAGTAAAACCTGGGGCAGTTGATAAGAGTTACGGAATTCATGTTGCAAGCCTTGCACACTTGCCGGAATCACTAATTTCTAGAGCAGATGAAATACTAAGTGTATATGAGAAAAAGAGTGTTAAGAAAGAAACATTTACTCAAACAAGTTTATTCGAATTAACAGAGAGTGAAGCAGAGCCAAAGATTGATCCATTAAGAGAAAAACTTAGTGAGATAAATCCATTGGAAATGACTCCAATGGATGCGTTAAGTTTTTTATATGAATTAAATAAGGAAGCAAAGGAGAAAAAATAATGGATAACTATAAAGAAATATTTGAGAATAAAATGCGTGGGGAATCTAAGAAATTAGTAGATGCATTTTTATTAATTCCAGAAGACAACATTACTGACATTAAAAGAGATGCTGTTTTATATGATATTAATGGAAATGAAGTAAGTACCGTATTTTTAGGAGACTACTTATTAAATTGTCATAAGAGTCCAAAGTTATTTTCTTTAGAGATTCTTACAAATGGTAATGAACCAGTTTATAGTTATTATCAAACTATGAGAGGAAATCGTAATACCATTTTTCAAACTGGCTATGTTCGTATTAAGGATGGCGAAATTGCAGATGCTGGTGTTCAAAATACGATTTATCCAAATAAAGTGGTTGAGAAGTATTTTAAAGATTATTGGAAATTTGATAAGAATGCAAAAGATGGTTTTTATACTTGTTTCCATGATTTTAGTAAGAAATTATTTGATGAGAAAGATATTAGCCCAAGTTATTATTATGGGGCAGAATCTCATCCGGAATTTGCTGATGCGGAATTAGTATTTGTAAATGACAATGGAGTAGTAGATGGAATTTATACAGATGTAAATCGTAAAGCAGAAAACTATAAGGAAAATATCTGTTTATTAAATGATATGATGAATCGTAGAGCTAATCTTATTAAGATAACGACATTAATGGATGGTTCTAGCGAATTTCGTTTTGACGGAGTTGCGGATAGCGTTACGAATATCGAAAATACGGATTTCAAAAAATTCGATTTACACTATTAAAAACTACTACTTTATGATAAAATGTAGGTGGTGATTTTTATGAAAAACAGAAGTGAATTAAGAGAAGTAATCATGAAAGTAATTTATCAAGTAAATTTACTAAGTGAAACAAATCTTGATTATGATGTAGAAGACTTAATTAAAGAACAATTAGAAATTCAAAATGATTTTGTTACGGATAGTGTTAACGGAATTATAGAACATAAAGAACATATTTATGAGTTAGCAAATAAATATTTAACGGATTGGACAATGGATCGTTTAAATAAAGTAGATCAAGCTATTATTTGTTTAGGTATTTATGAATTACTTTATACAGAGGTTCCAAGTGTTGTTGCAATTAACGAGGCAATTGAATTATCTAAGAAATACAGTGATGAAGCTGTAACGAAGATGATTAATGGGGTTCTTGATAAGATATATCACGAAGAAGAGAAATAATATTATATTATTTCTTTCTTTTTAGGAGGTATTTATGCAGGATAAGTATATTACAGTAACTCAACTTACTCGTTATATTAAATATAAGATTGATAATGATGTACATTTAAATGAAGTGTTTTTAAAAGGTGAAATATCCAACTTTAAAGCGCATAGTAGGGGACACTTTTATTTCACATTAAAAGATGAAGGTAGTCGTATTAACGCTGTGATGTTTGCCTCTGCTACTCGTAATGTAAAATTCATGCCACAAGATGGTATGAAAGTTATGGTTACTGGTAAGATTAGCGTA
>JAFUFG010000064.1 GCA_017470045.1 Bacilli bacterium
TAAGCACATTAAAAGATGCGAAAGAATTAGATATCAATTCTAATTTAGTACAAGATTTATACAATAAAGTAAAGACCTCTGTAAGAGAAGACTTAGTAGAGCCAGAATTAAATACAGAGATGAAATTATATCTTGCATATCGACAAATACCACAAGGTAGCTTATTCAAGTCTACATGTGCAAGTTTTGATCCATCCGCTATGGTTCCATATACTTGTAATGATATTGAATTTGAACCATTTGTATTTAAAAAAGAAGATCTAAAAATAGAATATGAAAAACTATTTGGAGAAGATTCAGGTTTCACATATGGTAACATTCAAATTGGAAAAAGCTGTATTGGTGGTTTTGAATACATAGAATCTAGAGGAGAATACGTACAAGGAACTTGTAAAGAAAGTACCACGACAACTTATCGAGCAAAAAAAGAACTTGTAAAAGCAACTTCAAAGCAATCAACCATATATCTAAGAGAAACAGTAAGATATACTTCAAGTGAAGGGCAATCCTTACCAAGTCATTTAAAGAACGGTACTTATGTATATGTATTTAAATTAGATAAAAACTATAATTATAATTACGTAAATAAATATTTAGAAGAGGAGTAATAAAATGGAAATTAAAAAAGTAGTAGTAGGGGCGCTAGAAGAAAATTGTTACATCCTAATCAAAGATAATAATTGTTTGGTAATCGATCCAGGAGCAGATTACATGAAAATAAAAGAAGAGATTGGTGATAATAAAATAATAGGAGTATTAATCACTCATTCTCATTATGATCATATTGGAGCGTTAAGACATTTCTTAACCAAAAGAAGTATCAAAATATTTAAACGTTCTAACCTAGAAGAAAAAGAATATACTGTTGGAAACTTTAAATTCGAAGCAATCCATACACCTGGACATTCAAAAGATTCTGCAACGTTCTATTTTAGAGAAGAAAATGTAATGTTTATAGGAGACTTTATCTTCAAAGACTCTATCGGAAGAACAGATCTTCCAGGAGGAAATTCAATGGATATGGAAGAGAGTTTAGAAAAAATTAAAGCATATGATCCAAGTATTAAAATTTATCCAGGACATAACGAAGAATCTACATTAGGGTATGAATTTGAGAACAATCCATTCCTAAAGTAGTTCTTTTCTTTTTGTCTCTTTTATGGTAAAATAAGAAACCATGAGAGAGGAAGTATGTTTATGAAAGTATGGACAAAAGTACACTTAAGAGACCGTAGTAAACAAGTAGAACTAATTAGTGCATCCTTAACAAACTATCTCTATAAATATGGTCCTATTCATGAAATCTGTAAAAAATATCGTATCGAAGAAAAAGATCGTAATCTTTTAGAACAATATACGGCAAATCGTATTGGAGGATTACTAATGCTTTATCTAGCAAAAGATACGAAAAGAATAAATGATATTGTAAATAAATATAATATACCAGATGGTTTCCTACAAGAAATCATTCCAGAAATTGAAGGTTATATAGAGAAGAAATAAAAAGAGACGCATCAAACGTCTCTTTTTTAGATTCTTTTATGCTTAAGAAGCTATAAATAATGGAATAATAAATGCAGCAAGCATTATAACCACTAATAGAATCGAAATAATTTGAACTACTTTTTGATTCATTACCCATCACCTCTACCATTCATTATATAAGAAAAGAAACAAAAAGTAAAATGGAATACGCATCAATTATTCGAATAAAATGTACTATGAAAAGACTACATATAAAATTAAATAAACGAATAAAGTTTTTAATCAGTATAATA
>JAFUFG010000065.1 GCA_017470045.1 Bacilli bacterium
AGTGATCGTTTTTTCTTTTTTTAAATTCGTGTTATAATGAACATAGGAGGGATGGTATGAGAAATATAGTTATTAAGTCATCAGAGACAACAAAACTAAATGAATACTTACATACAAATTATAAGGAGTTACAAGTATTAGGTATCGTTAATGGTGATGAGGTAAAAAGTATGGATCCATATTTTGATGGATTCTATCAAAAATATCAAAAGGAAATATTATCTTTCTTGCCAGAAGATAAGAAGAAAATTTATGATGAAACAGGAATTCGTGTATGCAATTGCCTTACTTTAAAAGGAAGTGTTTCCGATAAAATTTATTTATCTGTTACATTAGGTTCTATTCATTATCATAGAAGAGGTGAGAAGTTCACGAATTATGATGCAGAATATAAAACAAAAGAAGAAGAATATTTCAATAGTATTCGTAAATCTTTTGAGAGTGGTGAAATCGAAGTTGTTCATCGTAGTGATGAATTAGGTTGTGATGTTATGGTTGGAGTAGAAGTTCAAGATGTCACATTAGAATCTGATGGAATTTACTCTTTTGAAGATGGTCAAAAGGAATTACTATATTCCATAAAATAACAAGATAGACACTTATTCAGTGTCTTTTTTTTATTTTTATGTTATTATTGTAATGTAGTTTTAGGAGGGTAGACATGAATAAAGTTGTATTAGTTGGTTGTGGTAATGTTGGTATGGCATATTGCTATGCATTAGTAAACCAAAAAGTATATGTAGATGAATTAGTTTTAATTGATATTAATAAAGATCGATGTGAAGGAGAAGCAATGGATTTAAATCACTGTATTGCTTATAGTCCTTCTAAGATAAAAGTACGTGTTGGAGATTATGAAGATTGCCATGATGCAAAGATTGTTGTAATTGCTGCTGGTGCAAATCAAGCTCCTGGAGAAACACGTATGGATTTAATTGGAAAGAATAGTAAGATTTTTTCTTCTATCGTTTCTGGTATTATGAAGAGTGGATTTGATGGAATTATTGTTGTTGCTACGAATCCATTAGATGTTATGACGTATTTAACATTAAAATATTCTGGACTTCCAAATAGTAGAGTAATTGGGTCAGGTACTACATTAGATACTTCAAGACTTCGTTTTATTTTAAGTGAGAAGACTGGAGTTAATTCCAAAAATATTGAAGCTTATGTTATTGGAGAACATGGAGATAGTGAATTTATTCCATGGAGTAATGTTAATATTGCATATAAGAAAATTACGGATATCTTAAGAGAAGAAGAAATGAAAGAAGTAGAAGATGAGGTACGTAACTCTGCTTATGAAATCATTAATAAGAAGGGTGCTACTGCTTATGGTATCGGAATGTGTTTAGTTCGTATTACCAATGCGATATTAGAAGATAAGAATATTGTATTACCAGTATCTAGTTGGGATACAGAGAATGAGATTTGTATTTCTACTCCTACTATTGTTGGAAAGAATGGAGTAAAAGAAAAGATTTATATTCCATTAAGTAACGAAGAGAAAGACA
>JAFUFG010000066.1 GCA_017470045.1 Bacilli bacterium
CTAAACCATTAATACGCATAACATCTTCTGGTTTACCACCCATTGCAGGAGAAACACCAGCAGAGTTAATAACGTTTGTTACTTCTCCTAAAGATGCAGCAAACTCTGCTAACTCCTTAACAGATTCTCTTTTTGAAGTATCACATGCTTTAGGATGTACTTCAAATCCTAATTCCTCTAATACTTTTTTTGCATTTTCTAGTTTTGATTCTGTTCTACCACTAATAACGATAATTTTATTTTTATCCATAAATTTAGCAGCTTCTAGTCCCATGCCAGAACCACCACCAGTAATAACTACTACTTTTTTCATAATTCACCTATCCTTCTATACCATTATAACAAAAAAAGTAGGACTTTTCCTACTTCTTAATAACTTTCTTTTGCCAACTCCACTTATGACACTTAGGACATTTCATATAACGAGTACGTCCCACATGCATAGCCCAAAATACACTAAAATAATCTGGAACATATTTGTGATGACAATCCTTGCATTCATAATAACCAGCAGTTTGTTCAATCTTTAATCCATGAAACATTCCATAAAGAAAAACGATAGAACCAAACACAATTAAAGCAACACGAATCCAAGACTCCATTTCTAAGTATGAAGCTGCAAAGATACATGCAAAGAAGGCAACGGATGCTGTATATCCAATGACCCATTCCATATGTAATAGTCTTTTATCCGTTTCTTCTTTCATTTTTGCCAATTCTAATAAGTTTTCTTCCAATCTCTTCTCATTATCCTTCATATCAACTACTTCCCCACTAAATAGATCATTAATGGTAATTCCTAAGATATCACATAATTCAGGCATCGTACCAGCATCCGGTAAACATAATCCATTTTCCCATTTCGAAATAGCACGATCCGTAATCCCTAATTTCTCTGCTAATTCACTTTGTGTAATATTTGCTTCTTTTCTCTTAGAACTAATAAATTTTCCAATCTTTAATTGATCCATATAGTTTCCCTCCTTGTGATATCAGTATAGAATAAATAAGAATAATTTAACACGAACTAGAAGTTGAGTTTAAAAAAGTAGAGTTTCTACTCTACTATAACAGAATCTTTTTTCAATAAATTTACAATACTATAAATAAAGAATCCAATTCCAAACACAATAAATACAATACCAATAATAGAACCAGTCTTATCTCCTTTTATAATGTAATGACTTGGTTTATTTGGATCATATAAAATATCTACTTTATCATTTACTTGATATTTACTATTTCCAGAACCAGTAGTACTTTTACCAGATATTTTATTACCATCTACTTCATATTCAATAACTGGATAATACGTATAAGAAATCGTATCATCAGAAATATCCTCTTCTTCAACAATTTCAATAACAGTACCTACTGCTTCTTCTGTACAAACTTTTACATCATTTTTTTCTCGTATCATCACAAAACTACCTACTCCAATAAAAATAATACTAACAATAACCATAATAATTTTTTGTGCTTGTTCCATAATAATATCCTACCTTTCTTTAATGAAAAACAAATCCACCATTTGGTATAACCATTAATAAACTAAGAACAGAAATAATAAATCCAATACTATTTAAAACAAGACTAAGTTTTGTATAATATTGATCTTTATTCACTTTACTTAAATAGAATCCAGTTGTACTAATCACTAGTCCAGGTAAAAATCCTACTGTATAAAGAGTAAAATCTTTAAACTCTAATTCAATAAAAGCTACTAATACAAATAGTACAAAAGAATACAAAACAGAAAATAATAATGTATTTCGACTATCCTTTTTGGAAAAACCTAAGTATAAAATAACAAATACTCCTACTATAAAAAATAAAAGTAATAAAATCTCAAAGAAATTTTTCCCTACAGGCATTCCTACAAAAAAACTAGAACTTATAATAGAAATAATACCCATAAATATTCCGTCTTTAAACTTTTTCATAATTATACTCCTCTACCATATTAAGTATAACATAAGAATAAAAAAAACGGATATTAATCCGTTTATATTTTAAGAATTCATTTTTTGAAATTCTTTTCTTAATAATAAAGCTCCAGTAAGGAATGCGAAAACATCTGCAATAATTGCACTCCATAACATTACTACTACACTACCCGAAATAGATGCAATGAAAATAATGCTTGGTACAAAGAATAATACATCTCTAGAAAGTGCTAATAACGTAGATTGAAAACTAGAACCCATAGATTGTAATAAAACAGAAATAGATTTAATAAGACAAGTAAAGATAATTCCACCTAAGAAAATACGTAAGCAATATCTTGCATATTCCATATATTCGAAAGTATTTCCTTTTCCAAAGAATTGAATAATAACATCAGGGAATAATTCAAATAAAAGAAAAGCAATAATACCAATAATCGCATTAACCATTAGAATATCTTTAATAGTCTCCTTTACTCTAGAATACTTTTTAGCACCCATATTATATCCAATAATAGGCATACCACCTAAAGAAACACCAATGACAATAGAAATAACTATTCCAAATACTTTCATACAGATTCCAATAACAGCAAGTGGTGTTACTACACCATATGCAATACCTGTTGACGCAAGAGTTTGATATCCATATTTTCCAACTAAATTATTAGCAACTGCTATAATCACAACAATCGCAAGCTGTGTAATAAAAGATGCTCCACCTAATGCAATAATACGACTACAAATATCCTTCTTCAAAGAAAATGTCTCTTTAGATAAAATAAATTGTTTTGCTTTATTTAAATAAATCATACTAAGGATAAAAGTTAAGATTTGACCAATAATCGTTGCGATTGCAGCTCCTTTAACTCCAAGATGAAAAACAAAGATAAAAATAGGATCTAAAATAATATTAGAAATTGCTCCAACAATAGTTGCCATCATCGCATATTTTGGACTACCATCACTTCGAATAGAAGCATTTAATCCTTGCCCTATAATATAAAAAGGTAATCCGTAACAAATAATACGGAAATACTCTTTGGCATAGGTATAACATTCTACTTCTTTTGGATTTCCTCCAAAGATAGCTAAAATTGGTTTCCAGAACACAAGTCCAAGAATAGTTAAAATAACAGAAAAGAAAACTAGTAAAACAAATCCATTCCCAATACTAGTATTTGCCTTTTTCGAATCCTTTGCCCCTAAAGAAAGATTAAATAAAGTGGCTGCTCCATCCCCTATTAATAATGCAAAAGCTAAAGCAATAACCGTAAATGGATAAACAATATTGGTAGCCGCATTACCAAATGCTCCTGCATCACTCCAACCAATAAAGATTTGGTCTACGATATTGTATAATGCTGCAACAATCATACTAATAACACATGGTATGGCAAACATACGAATTAACTTTCCAATTGGTTCCTTTCCTAAGTCTAATTGTTTCATAATAAATAACCTCCTCATTCAATTTTTGAGCATAAAAAATACGTAAGCCCATAAACAATTGGACTTACGCATAAAAGCAACTCATTGAATCAGTGACTATCTATTTTTTTCTCAACAAATAAGATTATAGCACCAAAATAATTTTTAAGTAAGAAATAAATGAAAAAAATTAGAATAAGATTCCATATCAAAAGCGTTCGGAAAAAGATATAAAAAAAAGACTTTTTC
>JAFUFG010000067.1 GCA_017470045.1 Bacilli bacterium
ATTAAGTCGAATAGTTTAGATCATCGAAATGATTGCTTATTAACAACTCTTACTTTAATATCTAGTATTCTTAGTAAATATTCTGTTCCTTATGTAGATGGTATTATTGGAATTGCTATTTCGTTATGGATTTTACGATCTGCGATTGAGATATTCCTTGAAAGTTATGATGTATTGATGGATAAAGCAATTAGTGAAGATGCAAAGGAAAAAGTATTTGAAATTATTAAGAGACATCCAGAGATTAAAAAAGTGATTCATTTTAATTCCACTCCAGTAGGATATTTATATCAAATTTCTTTTACTATTTATGTTGATGGTGATATGTCTACTTATGATTCTCATTTTATTGCGAATTCTTTAGAGAAAGAAATTGATAAAGAAGTAGACGAGGTATATTTAACTGTGATTCATGTAAATCCAATTGAGAAGGAGAAATAATAATGGTTTTTGCGAGTAATAATAAAGGTAAATTAAAAGAAATTCTAGAAATTCTAGGAAATGATATTAAATCTTTAAAAGATATTCATTTAGATATTGATGTTGTGGAAGATGCAGATAGTTTTTATGGAAATGCATCGAAAAAAGCCAAAGAAATTTACGAAGCATGTGGGAAAACTGTGATTGCGGATGATTCAGGTTTATGCATTGATGCATTAGATGGATTTCCTGGAGTTATGACTGCAAGATTCTTAGGAGAAAATTCTACTAAAGAGATGCGTAATCAATATTTATTAGATCAATTAAAGAATCAAGATAATCGTACTTGTCATGTAATTTGTACTTTAGTGTATTATGATGGAGATAAGGAACTTGTTGCAGAGGGAGATTTGGTTTGTAAGATAGCAGACTCTCCTCGTGGAGAAAATGGATTTGGATTTGACGAAATTGTAGAGTTAGAAGATGGTCGAACTTTAGCCGAATTATCGAGTGAAGAAAAAAATACAAAGAGTGCTAGATATTTGGCTGCAGTAAAACTAAAAAGTATGTTATAATCTTACTTGAGGAGTGACGGATATGAACGAAAATTTTGATATTAAGGAAAAAAGAATTAGTGTATTAAAAACTTATGGAGAAAATTTTCAAGAGAAGGAGTATATTACGAATCCTGCGATTGGTAGAGATGAACAAATTAAACAACTAATTTTAATTCTTCTTACTCCTGATAAATCCGCTGTATTATTGGGTAAACCTGGTGTTGGTAAAACTGCTACTGTAGAAGGTCTTGCTTATCGTATTCAAAAAGGACTAGTACCAGATGTATTAAAAGGATATCAAGTTATTAAAGTTAATACTTCTGCATTACTTGGAGTTGATCCAGTTACTGGAGAAGCAAAAGTAAATACTTTATTAGATGAATTAAAAGAACAAACAAAATTAATTTTATTTATTGATGAAATTCATACTCTTGTTGGTGGAAAGGATGAAGCATTAGATTTTGCGAATATGTTTAAACCAGCATTAGATCGTGGAGATATTAAAGTTATTGGTGCAACGACTACAGAAGAGTATGAACGTTATATTTTAAGAGATAAGGCATTTGTTAGACGTTTTCAAAAAGTAGAGATTCAAGAACCTACTAGAGAAGAAAATATTCAAATATTAATTGGTACGTTACCTAAGATTGAAAAAAGAACTGGTGCAAAAATGATGTATACTCCTTTTATTCAAAGAAAGATGATGGAATTTATTACGGATATCACTAGCGAATATAAGAGAGTATATGAAATTGGATCAAGATACCCAGATGTATCTTTAACTATGGTACAAGAAGCTTTTTCGAATGCTTTATTTAATAATCGATTTGAAGTATCTGCATTAGATTTTCGTAATGCAATTACTAATAGTAAGAATATTTATCCAGATGTTATTCAAAAATCTTTGCCAATTTTTGATACTACATTTGCAGAACAATTAGCAGAAATTAATCGTCCTCCAGAGGGAGTAGAACGATTAGGTAGTGACTTCGAATAAAAATGTCTCTTTCAAAGAGACATCTTTTTTTTATTTCTGTAATATACTTATATCGTGTTAAGCAATTAACGGTCTTTGACAAATGAATTAAGAACCATGTGAAAAACTGCTTACAAAGTAGCATGGAAGTCCTGTCTTACTGAGTAGTAGGGAGTGCGAATTTCTTACGGTTTCAGTGAAATCTATTCGTAAGTTTAGGTTTGGGAGTTACGAGAGTAGCGAATGAGAGGATTGTTGTTCTATAGGTGAGAGTAAAGGTAGGGATACTATCGATGTCAATCTCTGAAAAAAGAAGGAGTTCAATCCTTCTTGGAGTAGGACAGAATCATTACTATCTGTGGTGGATAGAGATGTAAGTCTGTAAAACCATAAGGCATAAAGGAGCTTGCAGTTGAGGCTATGTGAGTAGCTATAAGATGGAACCCCTGTACCCCGGCGTAAATCTGCAATATGAAGATCAGTAAGAATAATGATTTTTTGATCTAGTGTATGTTGGAGTTGCGAGTATTAATCTCGTGTGGTCTAGGAGCTTAGGCTTAGGTAAAAGTGGAAAAGGAGTCGCTATCCTTCAGGGCTTTTACTTACCAGTGACTGAATATACTTGTATCTATAGGGCCAATGTGAGGAGCATCTTAATTTATTTGTTAAGGACCGTTAATCCTTGACATTATTACAATTTAATGATAATATCTTAGTGATTTAAATTTGATTTAAGTCATACAACTGAAATTTTGTGAAAGAAATAGTTATGTGATCAATTATTAGGATAATTGCGCAAAATGGAGGGATATGTATGAATCAATTAAGCCAATATTTAAATCAAATGAAAACTTCAAGTTTTCAACAACTACTTTTTTCGTTTATCGATAAAAGTGGTAAGTCCGATTCGGACATTTACAACTATGTAGGTATCGATAGAAGATTATTTTCTAAGGTAAGATGTAATGAAAATTATATTTTATCGAAAGAAAATATCTTGAGACTATGTGTATCTTTAAGACTTGATCTTGAGGATACATCAAAGTTATTAGGAAGTGCTGGGTATAGCCTATGTACCAATAATGATTTTGATTTAGTCATTCGATATTGCATTGATCACAATATCTATGATATTGATGAAATCAATGGCTACTTGTTTGACTTGACGAAAACTGTCTTGTGTTAACTTGACAGTTTTTTTGTTTGTTTCTTTGACATTTTTATTCCGAATTCCATATAATAAAATTAGAATGGGAAAAAGAAAGGTTGTAGTTCCATTTAAGCGCCAGGCCTTTAATTAGGTGACGAGGTTGGTAGGTAATCGAAAGATTCGGCGGGTACTACTGCGGATAAGTGGTTCGTTAGATATATCGGAAAAAGTAAAATCAACATTACAACAAATGATATATCCTCACTAATATATTTTCATAGTGGAGGAAAACAAATGTGTGGAATAGTTGGATATGTTGGAGAACAACATCCAAAAGAAATTTTATTAGACGGTTTAAAAAAATTAGAGTATAGAGGGTATGATTCTAGTGGAATTGCTCTTTTAGGAGAAAAAGGTGTTCAAATATTAAAAAGTGTAGGGCGTATTAGCAAGTTGGAACATCAGTTAAATCATGCTGATTTATGTGATTCTCATATTGGTATTGCTGATACAAGATGGGCAACTCATGGAGAACCAACGGTTGCGAACGCTCATCCTCATCGAGTTGGAAGAGTTACTTTAGTTCATAATGGAATTATTGAGAATGCGGGTAGCTTAAAGAAAATGTTAAAAGCAGAGGGTGTTATCTTTCAAAGTGATACGGATACAGAAGTTGCTTGTGCTTTAATCAATAAATATTTTGATGGAACAAATCCAGTAGAAGCGATTAATAAAGCAATGGAAAAACTACGTGGTAGTTATGCTTTTGGAATTCTATTTGATGAAATTGATAAATTATATGCAGTAAGAAAAGATTCTCCATTAATCTTTGGAGTAGGAAATAAGAATTATTACATTGCATCCGATATTAGTGCCATTATTAAATATACGGATGAATATATTTTATTAGATGATTATGAAGTAGTAGAAGTATCTGATGATGGTTATTCTATTACTAGAAATGGTAGAGAAGTTCCTAAGAAAATTGAAGTAGCAACGATTCGCGAAGATGATGCTTCTAAGGGTGAATACGAACATTTCATGTTAAAAGAAATCATGGAAGAACCTACTGTATTAGAGAAAACTTTAAACAATTATATTAACGATATGAATAAGATGATTGATGTTAGTAAGTATGAAGATATTCATATTGTTGCTTGTGGATCTGCATTATATGCCGGTATGATTGGAAAAACATTATTAGAAGAAAAAGCAAATATTAAATGTTTTGTGGAATGCGCATCTGAGTATCGTTACGAAAAAGTGATTTATGACAGAAAGACATTAGTTATTTTAGTATCTCAATCTGGAGAAACTGCCGATACGATTGCTGCTATGCGTAAAGCAAAAGAGGCTCATATTGATACATTAGGTATTGTTAATGTAAAAACTAGTACAATTGCTAGAGAATGTGATAATTGTTTATTTATTGAAGCTGGTCCTGAAATTGCAGTTGCTACGACAAAAGCTTATTTATTACAAGTTGCGATGTTTTCTTTAATTGCTTTAAAAGCAGCACAAAGAAGAGGATTAGAACCAGATTATGATAAAGTGATTGAAGAGGCAAAAGAACTTCCTAAGAAGTTAGAAAAAGTATTAAAAGATTCAGAATACTTTCGAGCAGTAGCAGAAGATATTTATTCTTCTAAAGATGCTTTCTTTATTGGTAGAGGAATTGACTATGCAATGTGTCTAGAAGGAAGTTTAAAACTAAAAGAAGTATCTTATATTCATAGTGATGCTTTTCAAGCTGGAGAATTAAAACATGGAACGATTTCTTTAATCGATGATGGAGTTCCTGTATTTGCGATTATTACAGATGATAAGATTAAGGATAAAACAGAATCTAATGTTATTGAAGTAGAGGCTAGAAAAGCAAAAGTATTTACGATTACGAATGATGAGTCTATTACGGATCATCACTTCCGTTATGTTGTAGAAAAACTTAGTTATTATTTCCAACCAATTCTTGTAGTGCCACCATTACAATTAGTTGGATATTATGTAGCAAATTTAAGGGGATTAGATATTGATAAACCTCGTAATTTAGCAAAATCTGTTACAGTAGAATAGTAGAAATACTATTCTCTTTTTTTCTTTTTGGTGTTATAATCTTCTTGTTTTGGAGGAAGTATTATGTGGTTATTATGTACATTTTTGACATTCTTTGCTTGGGGAACAGCTGACTTATTTTACAAGATGGGTAACAATAGTAAAGACAATTATAATTTTTTAAAGACTGGAATATTAGTAGGACTAGTAATGGGAATTCATGCGACAATCTACTTATTTGTAAAACATTTAAGTATCAATCCAATGGATTTAATCAAGTATTTACCAGTATCTTTATGCTATATCGCTAGTATGGTAATTGGATATCGTGGTTTAAAATACTTGGAGTTAAGTATTTGTAGTCCAATTCAAAATACAAGTGGAGTAATTACAGCTTTATTATTATTAATTTTCTTTAAAGAACAATTACATCCAGCAGCATATTTTGCTTTCGTACTTATCTTTATTGGAATTGTTGAATTATCTCTTATTCAATTAAAAGAAAATGAAAAAGAGCGTAAGGATTTTCAAAAGAAGAATACTCTTAAAAAGATTCTTACGTTAACAATTTTATTTCCACTTGCATATTGTTTTATTGATGGACTTGGAACATTCTTGGATGCTATATACTTAGACTATGGAGAATTAATTAGTGAAGATGCAGCATTACTTGCTTATGAATATACATTCTTAATTTATGGAATCATTACTTATATTTATTTAAAAGTAAAAAAACAACCATTTGAAATTACAAAAGAAAAGAATAAATTGTTCGCAGCTATTTTTGAAACTGCAGGACAATTCTTCTATGTATTCGCAATGAGTGGAAGTAGTGTTATTGCAGCACCAATTGTTGGTTCTTATTGTATTCTATCTATGTTATTATCTAGAGTATTCTTAAAAGAAAAACTAACAAAAAAAGAATATGTTTCCATATTCCTTGTTCTTGTTGGTATCGTTATTCTAGGTGTTCTAGATATTTAACGAATATTTAATTTTACAGTACCTAATTTAATGGTATTATCACTATAATCTAATGTCATCGTATTGATGGCATTATTTTTTTTCACAATCGTAATTCCATCTGGTATAACACAATTGAAGTTACCATCTTTATCCATACAACCAGCTTCTACTGTTAATGTTATTTTATTACCATCAATAGAGTAGGTACCAGTAATAGATTCTGTTGATAAATAATTATCAATATTTAATAAATATCTGTGATCAATTGTATCATTTCCGTTTGTAACTCTTCTTTTACTTTCTGTTAGTACTAAATAATATTTGTCATCTTGACTATAATAATATTTTGTAGAAGAATTGGTTTCTATTTTTGGTTCTTCTTTTGCTTCTTGTTCTTTTTCTTCTTCTATCTCTTTTTCGACACTATTATTAGTTGTTGTATTGGTATTTGGATATTGGTTGATTGTAGAAGATCCATCTTGAAATGTTTCTTCTACTGTAGTATTTGTTTCTTTTTTGTCTTTTTTTAAATCTTTAAAAGTACTATTATTTCGGATAGCAATACTTACAAATATCGCAACAATTAGAAAAATTACAATAAACATTAAATTTCTTTGTTTTGTATCATCCATAAACATTACCCCTTTACGTCGCATATTATAGCATAAAGTTTTACTTTTTTCAAGATTTATAATACTATAGAAGTGTAAATGGAGGATATTATGAAAAAAATAATGATTGTATGTAGTAGTTTCTTATATGATAAAATTCCAGAAATTGAAAAAGAATTAAAAGACTTTGAGATTATTTATCCAAATGGATATGGAAAAACATATGATGATACTAGATATGAAGATATGACTCATCAAGAATATGTAGATTTTTTTAAAGAAATGTATTTTATGAGTAGAGATAAAATAAGCAAAGTAGATGCTTGTTTGGTATTAAACTTTGATAAAACTAAGAATGGTCAAACATTAAATAATTATATTGGAGCAAGTACTTTTTTGGAAATGTATGAAGCTTTTATGCAAGGAAAAGAAATCTATTGTATGAATGAGTTACCAGATAATTTATTAAATGAAGAGTTGAGAGGGTTTGATCCAGTAATATTACATGGTGATTTGTCTCTTATAAAACGTTAATTTTGTGCACACAAAATTGTGTGCTTTTTTATTGCCTTTTCACAGAAAACAGTTGTGTTTCATGGTATAATATATTATGAGTAAAAATAGACAAAAAAGGTAGGGGATAAGCATGAGAAAATTCCAATGGAATCGTCTTTGTACAATTCTTGTTTTAATCATGTTTGTTACTGTTACCTATGCGTCTTTTAATACGGAATTATTTGTTAATGGAAATGCTTATTTGAGAGTGAATAAAGATATTCGAATTACTAATATTCGTTTATTTGAAACAGAATATAATGGGTATGAAAATACAAATTCAGAATATACTGCAGATTCTGTATCTATGGATGTTTCACTACCTAGACAAGCATCTTCTGTTACTTATCAGGTTACTGTTTCTAATGTATCGGATAAACGTTATAAAATAACGGATATTTTAGAAAGTTCTTATAACAATAAAGATGTTAAATACGAGTTAGTAGATGCCTCTATTGGAAACATTGTAGAACCTCACACAGAAAAGACTTTTACGATTAAATTTACGAATAATGTAACCATTGTAGAAGAAGAAGATGTATACGAAACAGAAGAATATACTTTTGACTATACTGGAGGAGAACAAGTATTCACAGTTCCATACGATGGAGAGTATACTCTAGAAGTATGGGGAGCACAAGGTGGTAAAACTAGTAATTACCGTGGTGGATATGGCGGATATTCAAGGGGGATAATTTCTCTAAAGAAAAATAAAAAGATATATATTAATATTGGTGGAGCTGGAAAAACTGCTATTTTAGAAGCTCAAAGTGGTGGATACAATGGTGGCGGTGCAGGAAATGGAGGAGAATGCAATAATACTTATCGTTATGCAGCGCCAGGTGGCGGTGCTACCCACATTGCATATACTACAGGAACACTAAATAAATTAGCAAGTTTTAAAGGTACTTTGGTAAATAATAGTTATTATAATTCGAATCAAATCTTAATTGTTGCTGGTGGCGGAGGCGGAGCCCAAGAAATGTCGAAGGCATATGGAGATGGTGCTAGTGCCGGAGGTTATATAGGAAATAAATCATTCTGGACTAATAATGGACATAATTATTTTGTGAGAGCAGGCGGAGGAACACAAACATCAGGTGGCACTGTAGGTTATTCTTATATGGTACAAGAAGCAAGTGGAAATCGAATCGGTTCTTTTGGACAAGGTGGATATCATACTGGAGGAAATTGTGGTAACTGGTCCGGAGGAGGTGGAGGCTTCTATGGTGGTGGATCAGGAGAATTTGCTCCTGGTGGAGGAGGTTCTGGATATATTGGAACTTCTAATTTAACAAATAAAGAAATGTATTGTTATCAATGTTCAGAGTCAGAGGACGAATCAACAAAAACAGTCTCTACTAATAATCATTCTACAACTCCAACTAGTAACTATGCAAAAGAGGGAAATGGTTATGCAAAGATTACTTTAAAACGTAAGATACAAGATAATAGTGAATTTGATTTTGATTATACTGGTACCGAACAAACTTTATCTGCACCATATACTGGAATTTATAGACTTGAAGCATGGGGTTCTGAAGGTGCTTTATCAAAGTGGGGAGGAACTGCTGGTAGAGGTGGTTATGCAACCGGTTTAATAAATCTTACAAAAAATGAGCAACTACATATTTATGTAGGCGGAAAAACGCCTTTTAATGGAGGTGGTGGTACAGAAGCTGATGGTGAAAATGGTGGTGCCAAAGGTGGAGGTGCTACTCACATAGCTACTGTTACTGGTGAATTAAAAACTTTATCCAATAAATTAAATGATATTCTTATTGTTGCTGGTGGCGGAGGAGCTGCTGAACGACTTGTAGGAGGCTCTGGCGGAGGCTTTGAAGGTAATAATGGTACATCTAGTACTACTTATCCAGGTTATGGTTCTGGTGGAACACAAACCGCTGGTGGACAAGGAATGACAAATAATGATAAAAATCCGAGTAGAAATATAAATGGTTCTTTTGGACAAGCGGGAATTGGTACAGCTACTGATTCTGGTCCTGGTGGCGGAGGCGGTTTCTATGGCGGAGGAGCTGTTACTTATGCAGGTGCTGGAGGTGGAGGTTCTGGTTATATTGGTAATTCTAGACTTTATGACAAAGTAATGTATTGCTATAACTGTAAACAATCAGACGATGCTAATACTAAAACAGTATCCACGAAAGCATATTCTTCCACTCCAAAAGTTTACCAAGCAAAAACAGGACAAGGATTTTCTAGAATCACATTAGTAAAAAGAACAATTAATCAAACATCATTGACTCTTGATTTTACTTTTGAAGAATATTCGAATGGAAATGAATACGTGTTTGGATTTACTGGTGAAGAACAGACTTTTAATGTTCCTAGAACTGGATATTATAAAGTAGAGTTGTGGGGAGCAGAAGGAGGAGCTGGTAGATTAGATTGGAGTACAATTAGAGCTGGTGGACTTGGTGGATATACAAGTGGAACGATCAAATTGAATAAAGGCGAAAAATTATATGTTTATGTTGGTGGTCATCCAGAAATAAGTGGAACTATTGATAAATACACCGGTGGAACAGGTGGTTACAATGGTGGTGGAAATGGTGGAAATGATGGTAACAAGGATGCAGACTCTGAACCTGGTGGAGCTGGAGGAGGAGCAACAGATATTCGTTTATTAAATGGTAGTTGGGATGACTTTGATTCTTTAAAATCACGTATCATGGTAGCTGGAGCTGGTGGTGGAGGAACTTACTTCAATTTAGGAGGTGTTGGTGGAACACTTACTGGTTCTACTTATCAATTTGGTATTGGACAAAATGGTGTTGATTTTAACTCTGGTACCGGAGGTGGAGGTTCTGGATATTATGGAGGTTCTACTAATGATACAACTTCTGGAGGTTTAGGTTCTGGTGGTACTTCTTATATTTCCGGTCATGAAGGTTGTGATAGCATTTCTGATTCTTCTACAGAGGATAATATTTCTCATACTGGAAGTAGTAATCATTATTCTCATTATATTTTTACCAATACTACTATGATTGATGGTGCTGGTTACTCTTGGACCGATACTCGTGGTACTGAAGTTGTTGGAATGCCAACACATGATGGAAGTACAACTATGACTGGAAATAGCGATGATGGTTTTGCTAAAATCACGTTTATTGAGGAAGTGCCTGAATATACTTTTGAGTATACAGGTGATGTTCAAGCATTTACTGCTCCATATAAAGGAACCTATAAAATTGAATTATGGGGAGCACAAGGTGGAAATGTTGGCTCACTTATAGGTGCTTTAGGTGGTTATACCTCTGGCACTATTCAATTAGATAGAAATAAAAAACTTTATCTTTATGTTGGAGAACATCCTGCGGCTATAGAAGACCGATATTCCTTTAATGGTGGTGGACGTGGAACTGTTGCTACTGCCAACAATACTACGAAAGCTGGAGGCGGAGGAGGAGCAACGGATATTCGTCTAGAAAAAGATGATTGGAATAGTTTCTCTTCTCTAAAAAGTAGGATTATGATTGCTTCTGGTGGTTCTGGATTTACTAGATGGGATTCTCGTTCTATTCCTGGAGGAGAAGCTGGAGGTTTAATTGGATATAATGGTTACTCTTCGAAAACAAGCGAAGCAACAAATTATTTAGCGAATGCAACTGGTGCCACTCAAATCTCGGCTGGTTTAGGTTCTGCTCAAGATGAACCTACTTCAGAAGAACCATTTGTAGGTAAATTTGGTATGGGAGGTTATCATCAATACTTCACAAAAG
>JAFUFG010000068.1 GCA_017470045.1 Bacilli bacterium
ATAACTACCTTTCTGATACTGGTAAATATATGAAAAAAATATTTATAAAATACAATTAAAAAAGAAGTTTTCTTTCGAATAAAAATATTTAAGTGACCTGAAAAATAACATGTAGAAACATCAGACTATATGATATAATAAATACAAATGGAGGTATCGTTATGTTTAAAGATAACAAAGTGTTAATTGGAAAGAGTGAAGATAAAGAATTATCTATTCTTTTAGACAAAGCAAATCGACATGGACTAATAACAGGAGCTAGTGGTAGTGGAAAAACAATCACTTTAAAGGTAATGGCAGAATCATTCTCGGATGCAGGAGTTCCAGTTTTCCTAGCGGATGTAAAAGGAGATATTGCAGGAACTGCATTACCAGGAGAAAGTAGTGAAGAAATTCAAAAAAGAATAGAAAAATTAAAAGTAGAGAGTTTTGAATACAAAAATTTCCCAGTTCGTTTTTGGGATATCTTTGGAATTAGTGGGCATCCAATCCGTACTTCAATAGATTCAGTAGGACCTGATATTTTATCAATGATGCTAGGACTTAGTGAAGCTCAGGAAGGAGTTTTAGCTATTGTTTTTAAAATTGCACAAGAAAATAATTGGAAATTGGATGATACAAAGGATTTAAGATTACTACTTCAATATGTAGGAGATAATAAAAACGATTTTATAACAAAATATGGAAATATTACAACTCAAAGTGTAGGAGTAATTCAAAGATGTTTACTAACATTAGAAAATCAAGGCGCAGATAAATTCTTTGGACAACCAGAATTAGATATTCAAGATCTCATTGGAGTAGATGCGAATGGTAAAGGAACCATAAACATATTAGATGCAGTTGAGCTATTTAAGTCACCAGACTTATACGCATCATTCTTATTATGGCTATTAACGAATTTGTTTAACAAAATGCCAGAAGTAGGAGACTTAGAAAAACCACGAATAGTATTCTTCTTTGATGAAGCTCATCTTTTATTTGATGGAATGCCTTCTTATCGTTTAAAACAAATTACTCAAGTGGTTAAATTAATACGTTCTAGAGGAATTGGACTATACTTTATATCACAAAGTCCAACAGATATTCCAAATGATATTATTGCTCAGCTAGGAAATCGTGTACAACATACATTAAGAGCTTATACCCCAAGTGAACAAAGAACCGTAAAAGTTGCTGCAGATGCATTCAGATCAAATCCATCATTTGATACAGCAGAAGCAATTTTAGCACTAGGTACTGGAGAAGCATTAGTCTCTTTCCAAAATGAAAATGGAGAACCCGAAATAGTAGAAAAAGTAACCATCTTACCACCACAGAGCAAAATGGGAACATTAGACGATATTACAAGAAATAAAATTATTAATACTTCTCCAATTGTTGGAAAATATGAAGAAACAATTGAACGGGATTCTGCATATGAAGAATTGGATAAAATGATAAAAGAAAAATTAGCAGCAGAAGAAGCAGAAAGAGAAAGAATACAAGCGGAAAAAGATGCTGAAAA